>JAEYYW010000093.1 GCA_023428265.1 Bacillota bacterium
AGCAGCGCCTCCATGGCCTGATATCCGCCGGTGTCGCTGTCATCTCCGCAGGCCGCGGGGAGCAGAAAGGCTTCACCGGTTTTGAAGTTGTAGCTGTTGAACCGGTCCAGATATCCCATCATGCGGAAGGTCAGCGCCCGGCTGGAGTAATCGGGCGAAATCAGCCCGAACTTCTTGTGGCCCCTTTTGATGAAATGGGTCATCGTTTTATAGCCGACGGAATAGTCATCGGTGAGGATCGAGCTGTATCCCCTGGCGGACCGGTTATACAGGATCACCGGTATCTCAAAATCGTTGCTTTCAATAAACTCTATATCATCTTCCGCCAACGAAATCAATACAATGCCAGACGCCTTTGCGCCGGTGAACCACCGCGCCCTGCCCCGCAGCTGCCCGGTTTCAAAGGGTATCAGGATCACGTCATAGCTCAGTTTCTTCTCGGTGATATATCTGAGAAACCCGGCATAAAACTGGGCTGTGGGGCCCCTGTCGAAATTGATCGGGCAGAAGATGCAGATGGGCTCCATCGTGCTCTTTTTCTTGCTGCGCTTCGTTTTGGCCACATGCTCATACCCCAGCTCGCGTGCGGTTTGCAGGATTCTTTCCCTGGTTTTCTCAGCGATGCGAAACTCACTGCCCCTGTTGTTGAGCACCATCGAAACGGCGCTGGGCGACACACCTGTCAGCACGGCAATCATCTTTGCGTTCACTTCGCTTTTGTTACCCATAGGGCCCATACCTCCCGCATAAGGCAAACGGAATCGATCGGCAGCCAGCGGCCTGGCCCCCTGCAGGGCAGTAGTTCCTCAGAACCGAATGCTAATTTAGTATATGAGTTAACATTCTAATTCTATATTTTTAGCAAGCGCTTGTCAATATTTTCCCGGGCTTCCTCAGGCAAAATCACGCCCCCGGTCAGCAGCCCTGATCAGCCCGCAAAAAAAGCAGCGGCTGGCCTTTCGGCTGCCGCTGCGTTGGTATGCGGTTGGGCCAGCGTGCTAACCCAAAAGAATTTTTTCCAGGTTCTTTCGCCCGGGCATCTTCCCCACCGCTGAAGCCGCGATATGATCACCGTCAAAGATGTATTGGGCCACGCGGGTCACATCGCCAATGGTCACAGCGTTCACCTTGGCGAGCACTTCTTCCTCGGTGCGGATGGCGTTGTTGAGCAGCGTGCTCTTGCCCATGTCGGCCATACGGGAGGAAATGCCGTCCAGCCCCAGCACATAGCCGCCCTTCAGCTGCTCGCGGGCGCGCACAAACTCCTCCTCGGTGATGTCGCCGTGCCGCAGGCTGTCCAGCTCCTCGCGGATGATCTGCATGACCACCTCGATGTTGGCCGGGTTGAGGCCGGCATAGATGGCAAACATGCCGCTGCCCACATAGCTGGCCGGATAGGTGTAGACCGAGTAGACCAGGCCCCGCTCCTCGCGGATGCGCTGGAACAGCCGGGAGCTCATGCCGCCGCCCAAGATGTTGTTGAGCACCAGCATCGGAAACAGGTTGTCGTCCATGCGGGCATAGCCGCGAAACGCCACTGAGATGTGCAGCTGCTCGATGTCCTTTTTGCGCACCAGCGCTTTTCTGGGCCCCGTGTGCTCAAAGGGCGCCGGCTGGTAGGGAATGTGCTGGTGGCCGTCGGCGCCGAAGTGGGTGTTCAGCAGCTCTTCCATGCGCAGCTCGTCGTAGTTGCCGGCCATGGAAAATACGAAATTGCCCGGTCGGTAGTGCTTCTCAAAATAGTTCAGCACATCCTGCCGGGTGTAGCTGCGGATCTCATCGGCGCGCCCCAGGATCGGCTTGCCCAGGTTGTGGCCGCCGTACCAGGCTTCGCTCAGCAGCTCGCCGACCAGATCCTCCGGCGTGTCCTCAACCATGGAGATTTCCTCAAGAACCACGTTCTTTTCCATCTCCAGCGCCTCTTCGGTAAACAGTGCGCCGCAGGTGAGGTCGGAGAGCACGTCCACCGCCAGCGGAATGTGCTCATCCACCACGCGGACATGAAAACATGTGCACTCTTTGGTGGTATAGGCGTTGAGATGCCCTCCTACAGCGTCCATCACGCTGGCAAGCTCACGGGCGCTGCGCTTCTTGGTGCCTTTGAAGACCATGTGCTCGATCAGATGCGAAAGACCATGCTCACGCTCGCCCTCATGGATGGAGCCCACGCCCACCCACACGCCCAGTGCCGCCGAGCGAAAATGGGGGATGCGCTCCCCGGCGATGCGCATGCCGTTCGGCATGGTTTTAACATGAACCATTGAAATCCCTCCGGTGAATGAACGTTACCCGGCGCACCGATGCAAATCATGCAGCACGCCGGGTATCAAATGGGGGTTGACTGAAGTTCGTTGGGAGTTACTTCCCTGCGGCCAAGTCTTCCTTCATGCGCTTTTCTTCGGCCAGCAACTCCTTGCGGGAGAGGTTCACTCGGCCCTGGCTGTCGATCTCGATGACCTTGACCAGCACTTTGTCGCCGATGTTGACCTCATCCTCCACCTTGTTGACGCGCTGGGCGGCCAGGCGGGAGATGTGCACCATGCCGTCTTTGCCGGGCAGCAGCTCCACAAAAGCGCCGAAGGGCATAATGCGCACAACGGTGCCAAAATATACCTCGCCCACCTCGATCACCTTGGTGATCGCGTCGATCATGCCCTTTGCCTTTGCGGCGGACATCTGGTCCGGCGAGGCGATGAACACGCGGCCGTCGTCCTCGATGTCGATCTTGACACCGGTTTCGTCAATGATCTTGTTGATCATCTTGCCACCGGGGCCGATGACCTCGCGGATCTTGTCCGGATCAATCTTGAACTGGATCACCTTGGGGGCATAGGGCGAGAGCTCAGTCTTGGGCGTCTGGATTGTCTCCAGCATCTTGTCAAGGATATGCAGCCTGCCCACGCGGGCCTGCTCCAGCGCCTTTTCCAGGATCTCGCGATCAATACCCTTGATCTTGATGTCCATCTGGATGGCGGTGATGCCGTCTTTGGTGCCGGCCACCTTGAAGTCCATGTCGCCCAGGAAGTCTTCCAGGCCCTGGATGTCGGTCAGAACCGCCACGTTGCCGGTCTTGGTGTCTTTGATGAGGCCCATCGCAACACCGGCCACCGGCGCCTTGATCGGCACACCGGCATCCATCAACGCCAGGGTGCTGCCGCAGACGCTGGCCTGCGACGTGGAGCCGTTGGAAGAAAGCACCTCGGAGACGAGCCGCAGCGCATAGGGGAACTCCTCCTCGCTGGGGATCACCGGCAGCAGTGCCCGCTCAGCCAACGCACCGTGGCCGATTTCACGCCGGCCTGCGCCGCGCATGGGCTTGGCTTCGCCGGTGCTGTAGGGCGGCATGTTGTAGTGGTGCATATAGCGCTTGGTGTCTTCGTCGGTGATGTCGTCCAGCCGCTGCACCTCGGAGATGGAGCCCAGTGTGGCAATCGTGAGCACCTGGGTCTGGCCGCGGGTGAACACGCCGGAGCCATGGGCGCGGGGCAGGATGCCGGTCTCGCACCAGATGGGGCGCACGTCGGTCAAACCGCGGCCGTCGGGGCGTTTGCCCTGCAGCACGATCTTTTCACGGACGATTTCCTTGGTGATGTAGTAAAGGCTGTCTTTGATGTCGCCGGTCTTGTCCGGATAGGTGCCGGCAAAATGAGCGAGCACTTCCTCGGCAACCTGCTTGTCGCGGTTCTGGCGCTCGGTGCGGTCGTCGGTATCCAGCGCCCATACGCACTTGTCCCACGCGAAGGCGCGCACAGCGGCATCCACCTCAGGGTCGATATCGTGGGCTTCATAGCTGAACTTCGGCAGACCGACTTCGGCCACGATGGTGTCGATGAAGGCCACGATTTTCTTGATTTCCTCATGGGCAAACAGGATGGCTTCCAGCATCGTCTTTTCAGAGACGCCTTCGGCGCCGGCTTCCACCATCATCACCGCGTCGCGGGTGCCGGACACCACCAGGTGCATCAGGCTCTGCTCGCGCTGGGCGCTGCTGGGGTTGATCACATATTTGCCGTCTACCAGGCCCACCACCACGCTGCCGGTGGGGCCGGCGAAGGGAATGTCTGAAATGCTCAGGGAAATGGAGGAACCGATCATCGCAAACACATCCGGCGGGATGTCGGTGTCAACGGAAAGCACGGTGGCGACCACCTGCACGTCGTTGCGGAAATCTTTGGGGAAGAGCGGCCGGATGGGCCGGTCGATCAATCTGCTGGTCAGGATGGACTTTTCCGGGGGTCTGCCCTCGCGCTTGATGTAGCCGCCGGGGATCTTGCCCACCGCATAAAGCTTGGCCTCATATTCGCAGGAAAGGGGGAAGAAATCGATGCCCTCTCGGGGCTTCTCCGAAGCGGTGGCCGTCACGAGCACCGCGGTGTCGCCGCAGCGCAAGAGGCATGCCCCATTGGCCTGGCCGGCATACTTGCCCGTCTCAACGACAAGCGTGCGTCCGCCCAGCTCCATTGAGAATTTTTTGTCCATTGTGTGTCTCCTTTTCGTCTATCTTCTATTATTATTACCAAATTGTGTCTCCCTCCTTCCGCGGCTTTTGCCGCAGTTTCCCTCCGGGGGGAGCAGGAGGAATGCCATATTCTTCCAATCCCAAAGCCTGAAACAACCGGTTCCTCCGTTTGGCAACGAAAGAATCCCAACCTTTATCATGTTTCATGCGGGGAGTTTCATGCAAAAGCAAAGCAAGCGGCGGAACCGGTGAGGCTCCGCCGCAAGTTGGTTTACTTTCTGAGTTCGAGAGCCTTGATAATCGCGCGGTAGCGTTCAATGTCTACTTCACGCAGATAGTTCAACAGGCCTCTGCGCTGACCGACCATCATGAGAAGGCCCCTGCGGGAGTGGTGGTCCTTCTGGTGAATCTTCAGATGCTCGTTCAGGTGGTTGATGCGCTCGGTCAGAAGGGCGACCTGCACTTCGGGCGAGCCGGTGTCTCCGTCGTGGAGCTTGTGCTTTTCGATGATTTCGGTTTTCTGAGTCTTGTCCATAATGAGTAAACCTCCTGTTATTCGCAATCGCCTGTGACCCAGTGCGGCGTTGGAGAATCGCCGAACCGCGTGCACGGTTCAATTCGCATCGGTTAGTTTAGCATGATTGCGGCGATTTGTAAATATCTGATTTCTGCCCGAGCCATCATAAATCCTAACTTTCCCGGCCATTTCCCGGCAGATGGCAAGCAGTAGTTCAGGCCGGTTTTGGCAGCCCGTGAAAAAGCGCAGAAACCCAGCCGGGCCTCTGCGCTTTGGTTGCATCGCTTTTCAGAAAAATGATTCAATGGAATCACACCATCAGTTTTTTCAGAACTCTGGCTGTGTAGCGCCCAAGCTCCGCATAATGTCCGGAGATCAGCATCACGCCTTCCTCCACACTGATAAACTTGCCAAGCACGTCACCGGCAAACTCCTCAATGGGGATCAGGAAGATGCCGCTCATCAGCATGCAGGGCTTCCGAAGGCCGCGTTGCTCCCCATTCACCAGCAGCAGCAGCGAGCTGGCGAGGAACTCATAACGCGTGCCGTCGGGGAACACGGCCACTGCGGAATCACCGGGGTCCACCATCTCGACCTTGGCGCCAAACAGCGTGGCCAGGCCCTCTATGGGCATATAAAGGCCGGGAGTTTCAAGCATCTCGTCAATCACATTTTTGCCGGGGCCCGGCCCCACATAGCGCACATAGCCATCCTGTGACTGATGCAGCGGCTCCAGGTGGTCCACCTTGTAGGCATAGCTGCTGCCCACGGCGATGACCGCCGTGCCATCATCGCCCATCAGGAGTTTGTTTGGCTTGGAGACCACCAGCTTGCCTTTTTCACGGCTGCAGGCAGAATAGAGATAATCCCAAAGCACCTGGGCGCTATCCGGCGGCTCCCGATGGCCGCAGCCCTTGATCTCCCAGTTGATGATCGGGGCGTTTTTGCCGCGGTAACGCAGGAAATTGTCTTTGCCGCGCACATCCAGCACCGGCAGGCCCTCAATGCCGTTCACGTCTTCCCAGATTTCCCGGTTGAGGTCGTTCATGAAGTAACGTTTGGCATAAAGGTCTTCCGGCGGCGGGTCCGGCAGCTTGAAGAACACATCCTTTTCGCCGCGCATCTGCAGAAGCGGCAGAGCCCCGACAGGGCGCTCCTCGCCGATCATTTCCGCCGGCGAAGGGCCGGTGATGTTGCCGGCGGCGGCAAGCACTTCCGGGTGCACCATCGTGAACGCCAGCGTCATCATCTCGCCGTTGGACATGCCCTGCATATACACACGGCTGCTGTCTATGTTGTATTTGCCCTTCAGGTGGTTGATCAGCGCATAGAGATAAGCGATGTCACGCTCGTCGCAGCACCAGCGGGTCGGCACGATGGAGTTGGGATATGCCACAATGAACCCTTCCCGCTCGGCAAGCAAATGCCAGGCGGTCACATGGGTCCAGATGCGGCCGTCGCACCCGCCGCCATGCAGCTGAATGACCAGCGGCACGGGCTTGTCACCGGTGTAGCCGCCGGGAACGTATTCATACCATACGTTTTCCTCGCCCTTGACCAGTTCCGCTCGCATCTCATGCACGTTGGCCTCCGGCAGCTTGGTCATCTGCTCAAAGTTACGGACCATATAATCCGTTTTTGTGGAAGCCGGCAAGAAACTTTCTGTGTTCATATCCCCCGCCCCTTTCTTATCAGTGCATTATTTAAACCAACAACATGAGAAAACCGGGGTCAGAGCCCGGTGTTTTCCTTTCATGCTGCCAGCAGGCCTATCAATTAGTATTATAATCAATAGGGCAGATGCTGTAAAGCAGTCCAGGGTTCTAGAACACTGGCAGGGACCAACTTGGTTCCTGCCAGCTTTCCGATAGTATCAGATGTTTTCCGCAAGCCACCGGCAGCACCGGGCCACCAGCGGCACGCACACCGCGTTGCGGCCTTCCGCCACAAACTTCTTGTGCTGCTCGTCATCGGCAAAATCCAGCCCGGTCAGCTCCCGGCAGCTCAGGCCGCCGTGCTGCTCCTTCACCCAGTTCATGAACTCCTTGCCCTTGTCTCCGCAGGCTTTGCCGTCTTCCGCGCCGCTGTCACGGCCCAGGCGGATGCCGATGGCCATCAGGCCCCCGGACACTGCGCCACAAACCTGCTGCGTGCCGCACAGGCCGCCGCGGAACGCCGTGGCGATCCGGGGGATCAACGGGTTTTCAATGCCCCAATAGTCAGCCATGGCCAGCAGCACCGATTCGGAGCAGCTGAGTTTCTTCTCGGTGAATAGTGTTTTGACGTGGGTTTCCAGTTCAGCAATGGTCATCTGTGGCCTCCTTGTTGATTGTCCCGGGTTGTTACAAATAATCCACCAGCATCAGCTGGCCCGCCTCCACAAAGCCCATGCTGTCATAGAGCCTGCGGGCGGAGGTGTTGTCTTCGTTGACGACCAGGCAGGCGCGCCGGCCGCCGTCGGTGGCAATGTGGCTCATCATCTCGCCCACCACGGCGCGGGCATAGCCCCTGTGGCGCTCTTCCGGCAGCGTGCACACGCCGCCGATCTGGCAATAGCCGGGCGTGCGGGTCTGGATGTGGGCCTGCGCCACATATTTGCCGCTGACCGCCGCCAGCAGATAGGGCTCAAACTCGGTCTTCTCCTTCAGCAGTCGCTTGACGGTGCCCCGGCTGATGTTATAGCCGAACCCTTCTTTCATGCAGCGCATGATGAAGTCCTGCACGGCGCGGTTGTTGCCCTTGCGGCGGGCGTCCTCATAGGCCAGCACCGGTGCCGGGCCCGCGGGCGCTCGCCCGCTGTGCTCCATGAAGAGCTGGCGGTGCACCACCATTCTGCCGGGAATGCCCCGCAGCAGCGGCGTCATGGGCCTGACGCAACGGTCGCTGCCCAGCACCAACCGCACAGGGTTTCCGGAGATCTCCTCGCAGATGGCGCGAATCTGGCTTTCGTCGGTGTAGTAGACCATGCACTGGGAGTTGTTGAAGAATGCGGCCACGCCGGTGAGTGTGCTGCCACTGAAGAAGCCCCAGTAATCACCGCAGCGCAACACGCGCGGGTCATCCTCAATGCCATAACAGAGCAGGTTGCCCAGAAGGAACGTGTTTGCGGTCTCCTCACGCATCAAAAAGGCGGTCAACATGCCGATATCCGGTTTGCGCAGCAGTCTTCGCACAGCACACCTGCCCTAAAGCTTCATTTCAAAGAACCGGTGAAACAGCGGCAGCTCCGCTTCGCTGCCCTCGGTGGCCTGCAGCGTGACCTGCCCGCCGCCCTCGCCCCGGAGCAGGCCCAGGGAAGCCAGGCGGTGCTCCAGGTGGCGCACCGTGCCCTGCGCACCGTTGAAGAGCTGGTCGGTGCCGGCCAGCCTGCGGATCAGCTTTTCCACATATATATAATGGGTGCACCCCACCACGACGCCGTCCACACCGTCAGACAGATAGGTCTTGAATAGCTCCTTCAGGTAATCCTGCGTGGCCCGGCTCTCCGGACCCCGCTCCTCAATGAGCCGCGACAGCCCCGGGCAGGGCACGGGGATGATCTCCGCCGAGGTGCTGAAATGGCCCAACCGGTCCTGGAAGCGCCGCATCCTGAGCGCAGCCGGCGTGGCCATCACGGCGATCCTGCCGCCGGGCAGCGCTTCGCACGCCGGCTTGATCGCCGGCTCCATGCCCAGCACGGGGATCTCGGCATAGCGGGCCCGGATCTCCTCAATGGCGGCGCTGGTGGCTGTGTTGCAGGCCACAACGAGCGCCTTGACGCCCTGATTGACCAAATGGGCGGCAGCACCCAGCGCAAGAGCCCGGATCTCCTCATCACCCCGGCTGCCATACGGCGCGTTGCCGATGTCTCCATAAAACAGAAAATCCTCGTGCGGGAGCGCCTCCACGGCGGTCTTGAGCACCGCCAGGCCGCCCACGCCCGAATCCATGAAGCCGACCGGAAGGCCGGCCAGTTCTTGCTGTGTCATACGCAAGCCTCTTTGCTGGTTTCCAGACTTATTATAATCACGTCACAGAGAATAAACAAGAAAGAGAGCGCGAAAGATCACCCTCCTACCCTTCCCGCAGAAAAATGGGGGAAAAGGTGGGAGGGTGCGTGCTCATAGGCAAAAGTTTGAGAAGCGCGAGTGTTGGTTATTGGGCTCCGGTGCTCCTCGTCTGCCCCGGTATGGGTGTTTCCGCCGGGTCAATAGTGATCACCTGCGGCGCGGCGGCAGATGGAGTGGCAACGGGAAGGTTCGTGGATTCGGCCGATGAGCCTGTGCCGGATGGCAGGCCTGCAGGCGTGGCGGTCGGTTGGGGCAGAGCGGTGGAGGCCGGGTTCACCATGTCGCCATAGGCTCCGGCAATGGCTTGCGCCAGAAAGGGCACCGCGTTGAGCACCTCCTCCAGCGTGTTTTTGTTGTGACCCACCTCAATCAGGATTGATCCGGTGGAAAGGTGCTGGTTGTAACGGCCGGTCTTGATGGAAGTCTCCCGCACAAGGTTTGGGTCCATGGCGGATAGGCGGCCCTTGATGGCATCGGCCAGCGCCAGATTTTTCTTCCAGTCCGGCTTCTCGGTGAACCCCACGCCGGTCTGCCCCTGGCCGGTGCCGATGACAAACATGATACGGGCCACCTTCTTGCCGTTGATTGTGACCGTGCTGGGGTTAATGCTTGTGTTGTATGCGTCGCGGTGCAGATCGATCAGGATCCTCAAGCCGGGATTGGCCGCCAGATTCTTCTGCACGGTCTTGAGGCTCCGAGAATATGAAGTGCCGAGCTTGGGGTACTCGGTATCGGTTTTATCCTGCAAAACTGCAATGCCGTATTTTGCGGAGAGCTCCCGCGCAAGCACCTCGCCCACCTTCACCACGTTGAACTCGTTGTTGGTGGTGCGCCACTTGGCAGCTTCCACATAGTCCTGGTCGGGCAGCTTGGTGTATGCCTCATGGGTGTGGGTGTGATAGATCAGCACCTGCGGTGACTGGCCAACCGGCACGTAAGCATCCGGTTTCAGCGGCTGGGTCACCTCCACAATCACATCATCAGGCAAGGGCACATCCTCCTCGTCGTCCCCCGCCCCGGAAACCACCGGCGGCGCCGTAGCCCGCGGGCTTGCCGCAGGCCCGCTCAGGTCCACGTAGACAGGCTGGGCCTTCGGTGCGCCGGTGACGCCGTTCCAGATTGCCAGCAGCCCAGCCTGGAAACTTTGCCACAGCCGGGGCAGCACGCCGCCGGGGTCGGCCTCGGTGGTGACCGGTTGGTTCGCAACCTGCTTCTGGCCTCCGCTCAGCTGGCCGGCAATGATAATCAAAAGCAGGCCGATGACGAGTACGGCCAGCACCCACCCGAACCGGGGGTTTCGTGAATTCATCCGATAACGGAACATTGGTACATCCGTCCTTTCCCTTCCCAGATAGCTATGCTGGGAAAGTAAGGAATATGATTGCGCCTGACCACAAGCTCATCTTCCAACCCCTTTGGGATTGCCTGATGGCCAATAGTTTACTATAATACCGATAGCCGTAGCGCTTTTGCTGCGGCTATGGCTCGCGGCCCCGCAAAGAAACTTTACCGGGAGTGCGAGAAGCGGAAGGATACACAAGAGGAATGCTGGAACGAGTTCAGTCTCCGGAAGATATTAAAAAAATGACATATTCCGAGCTTGAGCTTCTCGCAAAGGAGCTCAGAGCCCGGATCATCGACGTGGTGGGCAAAAACGGCGGCCACCTGGCCAGCAACCTTGGCGTTGTGGAGGCCACCATCGCGCTGCACCGCGTGTTTGACAGCCCCCGCGACCGCATCATCTGGGATGTGGGCCACCAGAGTTATGCCCACAAACTGCTGACCGGCCGCAACGAGCAATTCAGTACGCTGCGCCAATATGGCGGCATGAGCGGCTTCCCCAAGCGCTGCGAGAGCTGCCATGACGTTTTTGAGACCGGCCACAGCACCACATCGCTGTCGGCAGGCCTGGGCATGGCCCGCGCCCGCGATCTCACCGGCGGCGACTGGGACGTGGTGGTGTTTATCGGCGACGGGTCGCTGACCGGCGGCATGGCCTTTGAGGCACTAAACGACGCCGGCAACTCCGCGACCAATATGATCATCGTTTTGAATGACAACGAAATGTCCATCGCCCGCAACGTGGGCGCCATCTCCGAGATGCTGGCTCGCATCCGCACCAAGCGGCAATACACCCGCCTGAAGAGCTTTGTGCAGCGCACGCTCCGCAAAATTCCAAAGATTGGCTGCACACTGGTGGACTGGCTGGAGCGGGCAAAAAACGCTGTGAAATACCTGCTGGTGAGAGGCGTGTTCTTCGAGGAGCTGGGCTTTGCCTATATCGGGCCCATTGACGGCCACGACCTGCACGCGCTCACCGTGTCGCTCAAGCAGGCCAAGCAGTATGACCGGCCCGTGGTGGTGCACATCTCCACCCGGAAGGGCCGGGGCCACCATGAGGCAGAGAAACACCCGGAGCGCTTCCACAGCGTGCCGGAGGACCAGAACGGCAATGGCAGCGGGAAACCGAAATATGCCCGCGTGATGGGCGGCACGCTGGCGGAGCTGGCCGCCGCCGACCCAAAGATCGTGGCCATCACCGCGGCGATGACCGAGGGCTGCGGGCTGGAGCAGTTCCGGCAGATGTATCCAGAGCGGTTTTTTGACGTGGGCATCGCCGAGCAGCACGCCGTCACGATGGCGGCAGGGCTGGCCGCCGAGGGCTTCAGGCCGGTGTTCGCGGTGTATTCATCCTTTCTGCAAAGAGCTTACGATCAGATTCTGCATGATGTGGCCCGCCAGAACCTGCCGGTGGTTTTCGCCGTGTCGCACTCAGGCCTGGTGGGAGAGGATGGCGAAACGCATCAGGGCGTGTTCGGGCTTTCCTACCTCACGCACATCCCCAACTTGTCGGTCATGATTCCGGCCACCGGCCAGGAGCTGGCGGAAATGCTAAAGCTGGCTCTCACGATGAACGGGCCGGCAGCCATCCTCTACCCCAAGGGCGCGCCGTCGCTGGAGCTGCCGGCAGACGGGGGGCTGGCGCTGCGCAAATGGAGCATGCTCAAGCAGACACCCGGTGCCCGCGCTGTGCTTCTGGCTGCCGGCGAGCGGATGGTGGCGCTGGCGCTGGAGGCCGCAAACCTTGCCGCCGGGCGCGGCCTGGTTGCCGACGTGGTCAACTGCCGGTTTGTTAAGCCGCTTGATGAGGAAATGCTATACCGCCTGCTGCCCAACTATGCCGTGGCCCTCACTCTGGAGGAAAACGTGCTGGCCGGCGGTCTGGGCGCAATGATGCTGAGCCGGCTTTCCAGCGAAGGCCGCCTGAACGGCACCCGCATCATCTCCATGGGCATTGCAGACACCTTCGTGTGCCACGGCTCGGTGAACGAGCTGCTGGGCTGTGTGGGCATGACCGCCGGCGCGGTGGCCGACCGGCTCATCGGGGAGGTTGCCCGCCGATGAAACGCCTGGATGTGGAAATGGCCGCGCGGGGCCTCACCGAAAGCCGCGAGCAGGCCCAACGTCTGGTGATGGCCGGCGCGGTGCTGGTAAACGGCCAGAAGGCCGCCAAGCCCTCCCTTTCCGTGGCAGACGGCGCCGCCATCGAAATCCTCCGCGAGTCCCCCTATGTGAGCCGCGGCGGGTTCAAGCTGGAAAAAGCGCTGAACGAGTTTATGATAGACCCCGCCGGCAAGATCGCAACGGACATCGGCGCCTCCACCGGCGGGTTCACCGACTGTATGCTGCAGCGCGGGGCGCTGAAGGTGTACGCCGTGGACGTGGGTTACGGCCAGCTGCACCAGAAGCTGCGCAACGACCCCCGCGTGGCCGTGCTGGAGCGCACCAACGCGCGCTATCTGACCGCCGCGCAAATCTCCGAGCCTTTGCAGATGGCCACCGTTGACGTGGCGTTCATCTCCCTGAAGCTCATCCTGCCGCCGCTCCTTGCGCTGCTGGCACCCGGCGCCGACGTGGTGGCGCTGGTCAAGCCCCAGTTTGAGGCCGAGGCCAAGCACCTCAAAAAAGGCGTGGTGCGCGACGCCAAGGTTCATGAAGCGGTGCTGCGCGACATGCTGCAATGGGTGAAAACCCAACCGGTGCGCGTGGCGGGCCTTTCCTGGTCGCCGATCACCGGGCCCAAGGGCAACATTGAATTTTTACTGCATTTGAAAAAAGAAGAAGGAGCCCCTCTGGAGCCGGATGTGGCGGCCGTGGTGAGGTTGGCCCACGAAGGTGTGAAGGGGAACCCGATGGAATAAGGGCTCGTGACAAACCGAGGCGGGGATCTCTCCCCGCCTTCGTTGCATCATTTCTCGATTTTCTGAGGCTCCGGATATTCGTAGCCGAAGGTATCCACGGTAACAGACTTCATCACAGGCGGTTGCAGCGGCGCGTCGCCATTGAAGCCGCCCACAGGCACTTTTGCCAGCTTCATGACCACGGCGAGGCTGTCTTCATCGGCGACCTTGCCGAAGGCGGCGTAATCGCCGTCCAGATGCGTTGCGGTGCCTACCATGATGAAAAACTGGGAGCCGGCCGAATCCATCAACCGGGACCGGGCCATTGAGATCACGCCCTCGGTGTGCTTCAGGTCGTTGCCCTTGAAGCCGTTGTTGGCGAACTCACCCTTGATCATATAGCCGGGGCCTCCACGGCCGGTGCCCTCCGGGTCGCCGCCCTGGATCATGAAGCGGTCAATGATGCGGTGAAACACCACGCCGTCATTATACTGCTTGTTGATGAGCGATACGAAGTTGCACACGGTGTTGGGAGCCTTGTCGGGATACAGCTCGACCTTGATCTTGCTGCCGTCTTCCATCGTGATGGTGACAATGGGGTTCTTGTCCACTTTCATGTTAAGCAATCCATCCTTGTTCAATTCCAGTTTTTTGCTGGGAGCGCAGGCCGCGAGAACCAAAGCCAACATAATTGAAAGGACCAGAGACATGGCTTTTTTCACAGATTTCTCTCCCGATGTGAATTCTGCCCGCTGGCAGGCTGGGAAATACCCATGGAAATTGTACAGGAAAGGTGTGAAATAGGCAAGAGCGCCACTGGCTTGCTGCCGCGGCTGCTCACCTCATCATCAAATACCCGCTCAGCGCGTCCGCCGCGATGGCGCCGTCGGCGGCGGCGGTCACCACCTGCCGCAAGGGCGTATCGCGGAGGTCGCCGGCAGCATACACACCGGCCAGATTGGTCCGCATGTGGCGGTCGGTCTTGACGTGGCCGTCGTCGGTGAGCTCCACCGCGCCGCGCACCAGCTCGCTTCTCGGGATCACGCCGATGGCGATGAACAGGCCGTCCACCGCAATCTGGCGGGTGGCCCCCGTCTTCACGTTTTTCACGGTGAGGCCATTGAGCAGGCCCTCCCCGAGCAGGGATTCCACCACCGTGTCCCAAAGCACCTCCACGCGGCTGTCTTCCACCACGCGCTGGGCCACCACCGCTGAGGCCCGCATGCGGTCGCGGCGGTGGATCATGTAAACCTTCCTGGCCATGCGCGTCAGATAGGCCCCTTCCTCGCAGGCCGAGTCACCGCCACCCACCACGGCCACCACCTTATCTTTGAAAAACGAGCCGTCACAGGTGGCGCAATAGCTCACGCCCCGGCCCCGGAGCTCGTTTTCGCGGGGCAAACCCAATTTGCGGGGTTCGGCGCCCATGCACAGGATCACGGCGCGGGCCGTGTGCTCGCCGGCGGCGGTGCGGATGGTCTTCATGGGCCCCGCCACATCGGCAGATTCCGCCTGCTCATAGAGGATCTCCAGGCCGTTTCGGGTGGCCTGCTGCTCCATCAGAGCGCTGATGTCCGGGCCGCCGATGCCCTCCGGAAAGCCGGGGTAGTTTTCCAGGATGTGCGTGGTTGCGATCTGCCCGCCGGGATACATCCCCTCCAGCAGAGCTGTCTTCAGGCCTGCACGGCACGCGTAAAGACCGGCGGTCAGGCCCGCCGGCCCGCCGCCGATGATCATGCAATCGAAATGCGCCATATCATTCCTCCGGAATGCTCCTCTTTCCGTTATTATATTACAAAGACCGGAAAAGGACACGCAGATTACAGGGCAAAACTGCTCACACTATGCAGAGCGGCCTGAACTCGATGCCGCATACAGGCAAATGGCACCCGCAATATGTTAATTCCATGTTAACTGCGGAGAAAGTATTTGCAATATCTGAGCATATTCTCGTATACTGTATGCGGTTTGTTAAGGAAGTGTAAATTCTGTGTCAGATTCGGGCAACGGGGCCCAGGAGGTAATCGCCAAATGATAATCGGCGTGATCATCGTCATGGTGCTGGTCAGCGCGTCGGTATTCGTAAACGGTTGGACGGACGCGCCCAACGCCATCGCCACGGTGGTGTCCACGCGCGTGATGCGACCCAGATCAGCGGTCATCATGGCCGCGTTCTTCAACCTGCTGGGTGTGCTGTTATCCGTCTTGCTGACCGGTTCAGCAGTGGCCGTCACGATCAGCTCCATTGTCAGGTTCGACACATTGGGTTCAGAAGGCCTGGTCATATTGGCCGCCGCGCAGTTCTCCATCATTTTATGGTCCACAATTGCATGGAAGTTTGGCATCCCCACCAGCGAAAGCCACGGCCTGGTCGCGGGCCTCACTGGCGCCGGGCTGGCCTATGGCGGCTTCGGCTCGCTGAACCTGGACTCCTGGACCAAGGTGCTTTATGGTCTGGGCATTTCCTCAGTGGCGGGCTTCGTGATTGCCATACTCGTCACTTGGGGCATCATTGCCATTTTCCGCAAGGTCCGGCGCAAAACAGCCAACACGTTCTTTTCCGGCGGCCAGATTGTGTCCGCCGCGATGATGGCCTATAACCACGGCGCGCAAGACGGCCAGAAATTCCTGGGCATCTTCGC
>JAEYYW010000126.1 GCA_023428265.1 Bacillota bacterium
GGGCAAGGGGGGATGCCCTCACATCGCACCGCAGCGGTGCGATAGAGCAGAGGGCAGGGGGGATTTCTTGCCCGCAGGCAACAAGCAGGTCGGTGCGACGCTAAAGCGGGCCGGTACAGGCTGGCCGCGATCTTGCAGATCGCTGCTCGCCTATGCGACCGAGAGCCCGGCCCCTACATTTACATCAAGAAAAATACAATCTCCCTACCCCCATTGTCGCTGCGACGCAACGATTCAAAGGGGATGTCGCCAACAGGCGACAGGGGGGATTAAAGGAGGCCCCACCATGCTCAACATCCTGACGCTGGACTATGTGACCAAAAACCAGGACCTGCTCTCCGGCCAGACGGTGAAAACCGCCGGATGGGTGCGCACGATCCGCAGCGCTGGCGGCGGCAACCTGGCCTTTATGGCGCTTGCCGACGGCACCTGCTACAACCCGGTGCAAATTGTGCTGGACCGCAGCGTCACCGCTGACTTTGACAAGGCCGCGGCGCTGAATGTGGGCTCCGCGGTGATTGTGGAGGGCGAGCTGGTGCTCACGCCCGGCGCTGCGCAGCCGATGGAAATCAAGGCCGCCACCGTGCAGGTGGAGGGCACCAGCACGCCGGACTACCCGCTGCAGAAGAAGCGCCACAGCTTTGAATACCTGCGCACGATCGCGCACCTGCGGCCCCGCACCAACACGTTCTCCGCCGTGTTCCGCGTGCGCAGCCTTGCTGCCTGGGCGATCCACAAGTTTTTCCAGGAGCGGGGCTTTGTCTATGTGCACACACCGATCATCACCGCCAGCGACGCCGAGGGCGCCGGGGAGATGTTTCAGATCACGAACCTGGATATGGACAAGCCGCCCAGGGCCGAGGGCGGGCTCATTGACTACAGCCAGGATTTCTTCGGCAAGCGCGCCAACCTCACCGTGTCCGGCCAGCTGAATGTGGAAACCCATGCGATGGCGATGCGCAACGTTTACACCTTCGGGCCCACGTTCCGCGCTGAAAAAAGCTTCACCGCCCGCCACGCCGCCGAGTTCTGGATGATCGAGCCGGAGATCGCCTTCGCCGACCTCGAAGACGACATGGCGCTGGCCGCCGACATGATGAAATACCTCATTTCCTTCGTGCTGGAAAACGCCGGGGAGGAAATGAAGTTCTTCAACCAGTTTGTGGACGAGGGGCTGATCGGCAGGCTGCAAAGCGTGGCGGAAAGTAACTTCGGCCATGTGACCTACACCGAGGCGATCGATATCCTCGAAAAATCGGGCAAGCAGTTTGAATACCCGGTGAAGTGGGGCATCGACCTGCAGACCGAGCACGAGCGTTTCCTCACCGAGGAAGTGTTCAAAAGACCGGTGTTTGTGACCAACTATCCCAAGCAGATCAAGGCATTCTACATGCGGCTGGACGATGACGAGAAGACCGTGTCGGCGATGGACCTGCTGGTGCCCGGCGTGGGCGAGATCATCGGCGGCAGCCAACGCGAGGAGCGCCTGGATGTGCTGGAGCGCCGCATGGCCGAGATGGGGCTGGAGGAAGCGCCCTATTGGTGGTATCTGGACCTCCGGCGCTTCGGCACGGCAAGGCACGCCGGGTTCGGGCTGGGTTTCGAGCGGGCGATCATGTATCTGACCGGCATGAAGAACATCCGCGATGTGGTGAGCTTCCCAAGGACAACCGGGAGCGCTGATTTCTGAGAACAAGGCACCTGCGCCGGCTCTCCACCGAGAGGGCCGGCGTGATTTTATACTGGAGGTTGGGAATGAACCAAATGTTTGTGGAGGAGCCGGCGCGCAAGCTCCCGGCGACCGAGGTGGACGTGGTGGTGGCAGGCGGCGGCACGGCCGGTGTGGTGGCGGCGATTGCCGCGGCCAGGCAGGGGGCTTCCACGGTGCTCATTGAGTCCAAGGGTTACCCCGGCGGGCTGGTGGTGGAGGGCGGCACGGCGCTGCACAGCTATTTCAACGTGTGGAAACCCTTTCCCGGTGTGGAGAAGCGGCAAGTGGTGCGCGGCATTGCGCAGGAGATCATTGACCGGCTGGCCGAAAAAGGCGGCACCTCCGGCCATGTGGAGGTGGCCCAGGGCGCCGATTACGACGGCATCTGCACCTGTGTGGATACGGAGATCACCAAGCTTGTGCTGTTTGAAATGCTTCGCGAGGCCGGTGTGCGCGTGTGCGTGAACACGCTGGTGGCCGGCGCGGTCATGGAGGGCGGCGCGATCAAGGCCTTGATCGCGGAAAGCCGCTCGGGCCGCGAGGCGTTCGTAGCCAAAGCCTATGTGGACTGCACCGGCTACGGCGACCTTTCTGCCTTTGCCGGAGCGGAGTTCACCGAGCCCAACGATCACGCCGTGGCCAACAGCGCCGGCGTGGCCGGTGTGGACCTGGAGGGGCTGCACCGCTATCTGGTCGAATGCGGCGCGCTGCAGGAGCTGGCCTATGGAGAGCGCAGCGGCAAGCCCAACCAAATCATCCGCCTGAACGCCCGCATGAGCAAGCTGCCGGAGGCCTTCCGCACGGAGGCGGCCCGCATCGGCCTATCCTTGCAGCTGACCACGCTACACGACGGCTACATCATGTTTCTGAAGCTAAACCTGATGCCGGAGGCCTCGCCGGTGAGCCGTGACGAGGCCGCCAAGCTGGAGCTTGCGCTGCGGCAGAGGCAGGCGGACGCCATCGCGCTGCTGCGCAGGGAGATCCCCGGGTGCGAGAATGCCTTCATCGCCCGCACCAGCCCCACCGTTTCGATCCGCCGGGGCCGCCGGATTGTCTGCGACTATGACATCACGCTGGAAGATGTGACCGAAGGCCGCCACTTCGCCGACGACATCATGGCTTACGGCTTCCACGACATGGCGCCCCGCTACCAGATCAAGGATGGCGGCACCTACGGCGTGCCCTATCGGGCGCTGCTGCCCACCGGCGTTGAAAACCTTTTTGTTTCCGGCATGCTGATCACCTCTGACTTCCGCGCCCACATGTCCACCCGCAACACCGTGTGCTGCATGGGCCAGGGGCAGGCCGCCGGCACGGCGGCTGCGCTCTGCGCGAGAGAGGGTGTGGGCACCAGGCAGCTGCCCTATGCTGCGCTGCGGCAGGCGCTGGAGCAGGGCGGGGTGTATTTTGAGTAGAAGAAAGGCCGCCGAAAGGCGGCCTTTCTTTGTTCGTTCTCCGCTTGGTAGTGTTACCGATAGACAATCGCGGGCAGATCTTCCGGCAATTTACCGGTTTGGATCTCAATGTTGGCCTCTTGCCTCCATTGCGCCAGCGCGGCAGCCCATGCTTTGGGGGGTGAGGGCCTCTGATGACAGGAAAGGGGGCGCGGGCATGAGATCGTTCACTCAATGTACGGGCCGGGCTCTGTACCGGTCCGCATGTAATCCGGGAATGCCCCCATTATTTCATTGTGAGCAACTCACTCCTCCAGCATCGCAAACTGCCCGCTATACAAATTGTAGTAGAACCCCATCTTTTCCATCAGCTCGCTGTGGCTGCCCCGCTCAATGATGCAGCCCCGGTCAATCACCAGTATTTCGTCGGCGTCGCGGATTGTGGAAAGCCGATGCGCGATGATGAAGCTGGTGCGGCCCTGCCGGAGCTTGATCATCGCCCGCTGCAGCGCCATTTCGGTGCGGGTGTCCACCGAGCTTGTGGCTTCGTCCAGGATCAGCACCGCTGGCTCGGCCAGAATCGCCCGCGAGATGGAGAGCAGCTGCCGCTGGCCCTGGCTGAGATTCCCGCCGCTTTCACCCAGCTCGGTGTCATAGCCCTGGGGCAGGCGGCGGATGAAGCGGTCGGCGCCGGTGGCCCGGGCGGCTTCCTCCACCTCTTCGTCGGTGGCGGTGAGCCTGCCATAGCGGATGTTTTCGCGCACGGTGCCGGTGAAAAGGTGCGTGTCCTGCAGCACCATGCCGAAGCAGGGCCGCAGCGTGTCACGGGTCCAGAGCTGCATGTCCTGCCCGTCGAAGCGGATCGTGCCCGATGTGGGGTCATAAAAGCGCACCAGCAGGTTCACAATCGTGGTCTTGCCGGCGCCGGTGGGGCCCACCAGCGCGATCGTGCGGCCCCGGCTGGCCTCCAGAGTGACATTTTTCAGCACCGGCACGGCGGGGTTGTAGCCGAAGCTCACGTCCTCAAAGCTCACGCGGCCCTCGGCGTTTTCCAGCGGCCTGGCTTCCGGCAGGTCATGGGGCTCCGGCTGCTCGTCCATCAGCTCAAAGATGCGCTCGGCGCTGGCCTGGGCAGACTGTATCGAGCTATACAGGTTCGCGATGTCATTCAAAGGCCGGGTGAACTGCCGGGAGTAGTTGATGAAGCTGGCGATCACGCCCACGGTGATCGCGCCGCTCACCGCCAGATAGCCACCGGCGGCGGCAATGATCACAAAGCCGATGTTGGTGAACACGTTGAGCATCGGCATCACCAGGCCTGACAAAATCTGGGCCTTCATGCCCGACTCCTTCAGGCGGCCGTTGATCTCGTCAAACTGCCCGATCACATGGTCCTCCTGGCCGAAGGCCTTCACGACCAGCTGGCCGGAGAGGATCTCCTCCACATGGCCGTTCAGCTCCGCCAGGTTTGCCTGCTGCTCCTTGAAGCGCGGGCGGCTGCGTTTTGCGATCTGTGAGGAGAAGATGAGCGTGAGCGGCACCGTGACCATCGCCAGCGCCGTCATCAGTGGCGACAGCGACAGCATCAGCGCCAGCGAGCCCAGCACCATCAGAATGCTGGAAAACAGCTGCGTGGTGCTGGAGCCCAGCATCGTGCTCACGTTGTCCACGTCGTTGGAGAGGCGGCTCATCAGCTCGCCGTGGGTGCGGCTGTCAAAAAACTTCAGCGGCAGCTTCTGCACCCGGTCAAACAGCGACCGGCGGATCAGCATCACAATGCGCTGCGCCACGCCGGCGATCCACCACTCCTGGGCAAAGGAGAGCGCCGCGCCCACGGCATAGGCGGCGGCCAGCATCAGTACAATCCGATGCAGGTTTGTAAAGTCCACGGCGCCTTTGCCGGCCATGGCGTCCACGGCGCGCCCGATCAGCCACGGGCCCACCAGCCCTACCGCGGAGCTGGCGGTGGAGATCAGAAACACCGAAATGAGCTTCCAGCGCTCCCGGCCAAACAGGCCCCACAGCCGCCGGATCGTGCCGCGCATGTCCTTGGGCTTCTGGCCGCCCACAAAGCGGCCCCCCATCGCGTGGATCCCCGGGCTTCCCTGGCCGCCCCCTGGCTGGCCGCCGGGCACTCCTCTCAGCTGCATTCAGACCACCTCCTTGCCGGAAACGTCCAGACCCACCTGGCTCCGGAAGATATCCTGATACACACTGCAGCTCTCCATCAGCTCCCAGTGGGTGCCCTGCTGCACAATGCGCCCGCCTTCCATCACGAGGATCGTGTCGGCGTCCATCACCGACTGGATGCGCTGGGCAATCAGGATCACCGTCATGCCCGCACAGGCCTCCCGGAGCCCCGTGCGGATCTTCTGCTCGGTGTCGCTGTCCACGGCGCTGGTGCTGTCATCCAGGATCAGCACGCTGGGCTTGCGCACCAGGGCTCTGGCGATGCACATGCGCTGCTTCTGCCCGCCGGAAAGGTTCATGCCGCCCTGGCCGATGCGGGTTTGATAGCCCTCCGGCCGCTCAGAGATGAACGGATGGGCCTGGGCGATCCTTGCGGCCGCCACAATCTCCTCGTCGGTGGCATCGGGCCTGCCCCAGCGCAGGTTTTCCGCAAGGGTGCCGGTGAAGAGCATCGCCTGCTGGGGCACAATGGCGATGCGCTCCCTCAGGCAGCCCTCCTCATAGCTGCGCACGTCGGCGCCGTCCACCAGCACCTGGCCGCAGGATGCGTCAAAAAACCGGGGGATCAGGCTCACCAGCGTGGTCTTGCCCGAGCCGGTGCTGCCGATGATCGCCGCCACCTGCCCCGGCTCCACGCGGAAGCTCACACCCTCCAGCGCCGGCTGCCTCTGGCCGGGGAAGGTGAAGCCCACGTCGCGCATTTCCACCAGCCCTTTGGCGGGGGGGCAGGCCGGAGAGGCCGGGGCGGGCATGTCGTCCGGCGTGTCAAACACCTCGCCGATGCGGTCGGCGCTCGCCTTGCCGCGCACGCCCTGCGTAAAGATCATCGAGACCATCGCCATGGCCTGCAGGATCATCACAAAGTAGTTCACAAACGCGATGATGTCGCCGGCCAGCATCGAGCCTTCGTTGATCTTCGCGCCGCCGAAATAGAGCGCAAGCACCACGCTGCCGTTCATCAGGATAAACATGAGCGGCTGCACCGTGGCCATCGCCCTGGCTGCCCGCACACCCAGGCCGGTCAGGCCCTGGTTGGCCTCATCAAAGCGCTTGCCCTCAAAGGCAAAGCGGTTAAACACCTTCACCACGCGCACACCGGCCAGATATTCGCGCATCACGCCGTTCACGCGGTCCATCGCCTTCTGCACCTTCTGAAACAGCGGGAAGCCCCGGCTGATGCGCCACCAGATCAGCAGCGCCATCAGCGGCAGCGTGCCCAGCAAAATGAGCGCCAGGTCGGCGTTGAGCGTAAAGGCCATGATCGTGCCGCCAATCAGCAGCAGCGGCGCGCGGATGAACACGCGGGTGAGCAGGAAGCTCATGTTTTGCACCTGCATCACGTCATTGGTGAGGCGGGTGATCAACGAGGCCGGGCCCAGCTTGCGGGCCGCCGTGATGCTCATGGCCTGCGTTTTGCGAAACAGGTCCGCGCGGATGCGGGTGCCCAGGTCCTGCGAGGCGTGGGTGGAAAGCCAGTTGCGGGTGATGCCCAGCAGCGAGCCGCCCAGCGCGACGGCCAGCATGATCAGGCCCGTCTTCAGCACGAAATCGAGGTCTTTGTGATAGATGCCCTTGTTCACAATTTGCGCAGTCAGTGTGGGAATCGTGAGGTCCACCGTGACCTCGCCCAGCAGGCACAGCCAGGCCGGCAGGGCGAGCCGCAGGTACACGGGCATATAGCGTTTCAGCCAATTCATAGAAAATGCTCCTGATTTGATGCAGTGAAAAGCGCCATTGCGGCACAACAGGTATTATAAACCCGCCATGTCGAACGATCAATGAAAATATTTAGATAGCTAATATGTTGGAAAATCACAAGTATTGGCGGATCGGCAAACCGGGCGCCGGGAGCGGCGCTATTTGCCCAGGCAGAACCGCTCGAAAATCAAGTCGATCACGTCTTCATCCACCGTTTTTCCGGTGACCTGCCCCAGCGCGTGCCAGGCCCGGCGGATGTCGGTGGCGGCAGTGTCCGGCGGAAACCCGTCGGCCAGCGCCTCCAGGGCCTGCCGCACCGCTTCCGCGGCGTCGCGCACCGCCTCGATGTGGCGCACGTTGGAGAGCATCGCCGATTCGGCAAAGCCTTCGCCCCCGGCGCAGCAGTCAAATATCATCTCCTGCAGCGCGGCCATGCCCTTGCCCGTGAGCGCCGACACCGCCACCGCGCCCCGGCCGGGCAGCAGCGCCGCCGTCTCTTCAGCGGAGACGGCCTGCGGCAGGTCGGCCTTGCTCACCACCACGATCACGGGCGTTTGGCCCGCTTCCTTCAGGATCTGCCGGTCGTCGCTGGTCACGCCGGCGGTGCCGTCCACCACCAGCAGCACCAGCGAGGCCAGTGCCAGCGCCTTTTTTGCCCGCTCCACGCCCAGCGCCTCAATTTCGTCGCCGGCGTGGCGGATGCCCGCGGTGTCCACAAACGTCACCGGGATGCCGCCGATGTCGGCCTCGGCGTCCAGCGTGTCGCGGGTGGTGCCGGGCCGGGCCGTCACAATGGCCCGGTCTTCGCCCAGCAGCGCGTTCAGCAGTGAGGATTTGCCTGCATTTGGCCGGCCCACGATGGCGCAGCGGGCGCCCTCCCGCAATGCCCTGCCGGCTCTGGCCGTGCTGAGCAGCTCCTCAAGCTCCGCAACCACGGCGCTGAGCCGCCGGGTCACGCCGCGGGCGGTGTGCTCCTCCAGATCGTCCTCCGGATAGTCCACGGTGACCTCGATTTCAGCCAGCAGGTGCAGCAGCTCCTGCTGGATCTCCGTCACCCTGCGGCCCAGCCGCCCTTCCAGCTGGTTCAGCGCAAGCTTGCGGGCCCCTTCGGCGCGGGCGGAAATGAGGTCCATCACCGCCTCGGCCTGCGTCAGGTCCATGCGGCCGTTCAGGAAGGCCCGGCGCGTGAATTCACCGGGCTCCGCCGGCACGGCCCCGGCGGCCATCACCGCCTCCAGCGCCGCGCGCACCGTCTCCTGCCCGCCGTGGCAATGCAGCTCCGCCATCTCCTCGCCGGTGTAGCTTTTGGGGGCGCGGAAATAAACGGCCAGCGCCTTGTCCACCGGCTGGCCGGAGAGCAGCACGCTGCCGTAGTAGAGTTTCCTTGGTTCATAGTCGCCCCTGCGGGAAAAGCAGCTTTTCAAAACCTGCAGCGCGGCAGGGCCGCTCACGCGGATCACAGCCACACCGGCCTGGCCGGGGGCTGTGGCAGGGGCTGCGATGGTGGTGGCTTCGCGCATGGTTCACCTAAAAACTGTTTTATGAATAGTATACCAGAAAAGGGCGGAACAAGTATTCAGTGAGCTGGATGCCCGGCATCATTTCCTTCGGTGCATGGTATAGGTGGATTTGTTCTCAACGCAATATACCGTCATCTCATCGAGGGAGATCACTTTGAATTGAAAAGCCGGGGTGCCCGCAGCGTTCGGGATGTCGTTGATGGAAATCACGCCGTCCGCAATGTGATAGTATGAGTTAATGCCGGTAAACTTTAAATCCGGTTCTGGCAGGTTGGTGTCCATCACCCAGTCTGCAAAGAGGTCTTCCTTCCGCCGCAAGCTGATGTGGTAGATCATTCCATCAGAATCCCACTGGCCGGCCAGATAATAGGGCATCAGGTCGTCAATGCCCATCAGGGCGTTGGCGTCGTGAAAGCCTTCCAGCGCCACCAACCGGTCATACAGGGCGTTTGCGTTGGCTGGCGGTTTTCCGTCGGCGCATTGGCGGGCCTCGATCAGCGTGAGGAACTTGCCGCTCTCCAGATAATTCCAGTTCTTCTGAAAAAACCGCAAAGCCGAGGCGTGCTCGCCCATGTCATAGAGCCTGGCCGCCGCCAGATATCCGGTCCTGCGCATCATTTCCGATTCGCTGTATTCCGCACGGCCCAGCACATCCCGGAGCGTGTCCTTTGCCTCTTTGCCGGAGCCCACGTCCGCATAAGCGCAGCCCAACAAATAGCTTGCTTCCGCCGATCGGTCTTCCGCATCGCGAAAGCGCCCCGCCAGGCGGTAGAAGTAGCTGGCGTTCAGATAATCGCCGGTGGCCAGCGCCGCGCACCCCTGGGTATACACCATCAGCGCATCGTTGTCTTCAAACCACGGCGGGATCGCGGCCGTGATATCCATGGCCTCCGCGTAGCGCCCCGACTCCATCGCCTCCACGGCCTTGTCATAGCGGGTGCTCGTAAAAAGATACCAGATGCCTGCCGCTGCCAGTGCAAAAACGAGAACCCCTGCGGCGATTGCGGCGGCGATCAGAAGCTTCAGGCGCCTCTGGCGGCGTTGGGTGGCGCCCTTGGCCTGCGGAGAAATATTTGCGTTCATCCGTGCTCTCCCCCGGTTGCGGTGTGGGCTGCCGTGTGCGGGCAGCCCCGGTCAGCTCGGGCTCCGATACAGCTTGTATTCCGACCCGTCTTTGAAGCAATGCACGACCACGGCGCGCTCCGACTCAAACTTGAATTCGAAGCATTTGTTCCAGCCGGTGTCGTCGCTGCCCACATAGAGCACCGAGTCTTCGATGACGTAGTATTTGCCTTCTACATAGGGCAGCGTGTAGTTGATTGAAAAACCGTCGTCGTCGTGCGTCATCACGAAATCACGGCTGCCGTTGAGCCACCGGCCCTGCAGCAGGTAGCAGATCCAGTCGTCACCGGTGAGCAGCGAGACGAAGTCTTCCTCCTTGCCCAGCTCCAGCAGCTTTTTGACGGCCGTCATCCGGGCGGCATATGCCGTGGTCTTGAATTGCTTCAGCTGCAGCTGCGTGAGCAGATAATAGGCGTCGCTATTTTCATAACCGTCCATGTCGGCCAGCAGCGCTTGCGCCTTTGCATAATCCCCGCCGCGATAGAGCTCCACCGCGCGGCTATAGTTGGCCTGTAGTAGCAGCTGGCTGGCGTCTTTATATTTCTTTGCGGAAAGCTTCTGCAAAAGCTCCGCCGCCGCTTCATAGTCGCCGGTTTTCATCCTGTCTTTGGCCATGCCGTATTGCGCCTCCGGCAGCAGCTCCGCCGCGTCGCGATAGGCGGCCTTGGTCAGCTGCGCCAGCAGGGCTGCCGCGTCGGAATAGCTCTCCTTGGCCAGCAGCACCTTGGCGCGCCGGTAATCCGCCTCGTGCACCATGGCCCGGCTGTCGCGGAAATCACCCAACTGGTGAAACTTATCGCGGGCGCTGTCATAGTCGCCGCCTTCCAGCGCCTCGCCGGCCTGGGCATACTCCAGCAGCTTCGTTGTTTCCTTGAAAAATGCCGGCACGGCGTTCAGCGTGGCGGCGGCCTGCGTATAGTTGCCTTCCTTCACCGCGTCCAGCGCCAGGCTGTATTGCCGGTCCAGATAAAACGTGCCGCCCAACGCCCCGGCCAGCACCAGCAGCTGGATGCCTGCCAGGATCAGCGCCAGCGTGATCAGCACAGTCGCCGGTTTGCCCAGTCTGCCGGAGCCTGCCTTGCCTTTGGGCATCGCGCCTGGAATGGTTGCCGTCATGGGTGCCACCTCCTGGTTCATTCGCCTGCTGGCGATTGCGGTCACGGGCAGTGAAGGGAACGCCACCCCGGCGGCTGGCATCAGGAGCACTCCGCAAGAAACGGTGCTGTTTCGGATGGATGCCAGAGGGGCCCTGGTGGGTCTCACAAATGCAATGGATTGGTTGGCAAAGATTGGTGTAATTGCATCATACCACAATAAAGGCATGGGAACAAGTGTTTTTATATGCCGCGATTAGGCAGAACAAAATTGCTACTCGTGGGCAGCATTTTCCGCCGCGACACCCGCCTCGTGCTCCATCAAATAGGCGTGCTCCTCCCCGATCAGTTTCTTCAGCTCCGCGAGATCCTCCGCCGCGATGGCCGGGATTTCTATGGCAAAAGCGCCGCAATGCATTCTGGTCTGGCCGTCGGGAGCAGTGCAGGTGTATACATGTGTTTCCGCTTCGCCTTGGCAGTAATTGCATGCGCCGTTGACGCAGCGGGCTTCGCGGGCGGGATATTGTTCTGTATAGGCGAAGATGATATCGGCGAACCTTTGTGAATAGCCGCGGCAAGCGGAAAACCGCAGGGAGAAGAAGGGGGAGGTGCCCTTGGCTTTGGTTGTCCGGACTCCCATTTTTGCCATTTGCTTGTTGTGCCGGTCATGCTTGAAGGAGATGTTTGATTTTTCCTTCTTCGGCTGATAACCCAGCTCTTGCAGCATATCGGCGAGGGATTGGTAGAGAGGTCTTGTTTGGTCGTCCAGGGAGGAGAGGAAGGACTGGAGTAGGGCGGATTGTTTGGTTGTGGGCATGGTGGTGTCCTTTCTATGGTGGTGTTCGTTTGAGAGACAGGAGTACTAGCAGCTTCGAAATCATAGGATAATGATGAGTTCATTCATATCTGTTTATTGAATTATATACGCTTTATTACTTGACCACAATAACCATACAACTTTACGGCACCGTTATCCCTTATCCCCCCTTATCAGCCTCCCATGCTCAAACCGCTCCATCCCCGCGCAGGGGCTGCTGCCGGAGAAAACCTCCTGCCCATCCTCCGTGAGCCGCACCTCCACCGTGGCCTGGATGCTCTCCTCAATGAGCCGGTCCATCAGGCCGTTTTTGGGCGCCCGCAGCAGCCCGCCGGGGCCGGGCCGGGCGCAGAGCTCCAGCACCTGCCGCCGGCTACGGATCACGGCCTCGGTGGCGCCGCCGCGGTCGGTGAGAGAAACAAGCCTCGCGCCGGTATAGGTGGCCAGGCGGTGCAGCCTGCCATTGGCATAAAGAAAGGCGAAGAACCCGTCAAAGCCGCTGCCGGCAAAGGGGATGCGGGCCACGGAGAAAAGAAAGGCGGCGTCGGAGCCGGGGAAGTGGCCGGCCTGCAGCCACACCCAGCAGGAGGGGAAACTGCGGCCCCAGTCCTTCTCCACATAGCCAGACCCGCCGGTGAAGTCCAGCGCAGCACCGCCCAGCCGCAGCGCGCCGGAAACGCGGTGGCGCACCGTGACCACGCCGTGATAACACTCCATGCCGGGCAGGAAGCCGAAGGGCCCCATGATGCCCGGCCAGGGCTTCTTGGGGAAGGGCATTGCCCCGGTGAATGCCAGCTCACCGGTCACGGCGCCGCCGGGGCCGGAAAGATCCAGGCGCATGCCATCGCGGCTGAACTCGCTGCCGCCCACGCGCACCAAAAACTGTTTGCTGTCGGCATGAAAGTCGGAGAGAGGATAAGCATAGTAGCGGGCGTCGGCGCCGTGGATCACCTGCACAAAGGCATGAGACTGCGCGCCTGCACCATCGGCCAGCGACACGCCGGGGATTACGGCAGCGGACTGCTTGGCGTCACGGTCGATCAGTTTGAAATACCAGCCCTCAAAGTAACCTGCCTGCTTCAGGCTGCCCTGAAACAGCTCCGGATTCATCACCTTGCGCAGCAAACCCATCGGCTGGCCTCCCCCACATGTCTGATATCAGTAGTATGGCTTTTCCGGCTCCGGCTATAAGAGCGGCTGCGCCCGCCAAACTTGTGCATCGGCACAAAATGAAGGACACCGAAAACAAAGTTTCAAAATTTGTGTTGACAACCGCATGTTGGAATACTATAATCTGCTTGTGAAGCAAGGGCGTTTCAACTGTTGTTGATGCGCTCTTTTTTCGTTTCCCGGCCCTGATGGCCCACGCCTAATCCAAACTGTTGCGGCAATGCAGCCGCGTCAGCCGCCCCACTGGTGGACTATGTCTGCCGGGGCGGCAACCGTTGTCGCCGGGGTTGCCGGGCCTCTCCGCCCATTCCAGCCAAAAATGCAGGGAGCACAACAGAAAACTGCAAAGCATGCTGCTTTGCCTGATTTCCAGCACCGCCGGCACGGCGCAGTGCCGCACCGGATCGCAGGGGTGTGTTTGCCATGCCCAGCTGCCGAACCATTGCCGGGCAAAACCGGTATTGTATAAAAGGAGTGCTTCACGATGATCAACACAGGCGATACCGCGTTCATCCTGATCAGCAGCGCGCTGGTGCTGCTGATGACGCCGGCGCTGGCGTTTTTCTACGGCGGCCTGGTGCGCAGGAAAAATGTACTGAACACCATGATGATGTCTTTCGGCACAATGGCCGTGGCGTCCATTCTCTGGGTGCTGATCGGCTACACGCTGAGCTTCGGCAGCAATGTCGGCGGCGTGATCGGCAGCCTGGAGTTCCTTGGCCTGAAGGGCATCGACGCCTCGTCGGTCACAGGCACGATCCCCACCTTTGTGTTCCTGGCGTTTCAGATGATGTTTGCGGTGATCACGCCGGCACTCATCACCGGCTCCATCGCCGAGCGCATGAAGTTCTCCGCACTGCTGCTGTTTGTGGCGCTGTGGTCACTGGTGGTCTATTACCCGCTGGCCCACATGGTGTGGGGGCCCGACGGCTTCCTGCTGAAGCTGGGCGCCATTGACTTCGCCGGCGGCAACGTGGTGCACATCTCCTCCGGTGTGTCCGCCCTGGTGGCCTGCCTGATGCTGGGCCGTCGCAGGGGCCACGGCGTGGTGAAGATGACGCCCCACAACGTGCCCTTTGTGCTGCTGGGTGCGGGCCTGCTGTGGTTTGGCTGGTTCGGCTTCAACTCCGGCTCCGCCCTTGCCGCCAACGGCCTTGCGGCCCACGCCTTTTTGACCACCAACACCGCCGCCGCCGCCGCGATGTTTTCCTGGATGATCATCGACATGATCACCATCGGCAAGCCCACTGCCGTGGGCGCTGCCACAGGCGCCGTGATCGGCCTGGTGGCCATCACGCCCGGCGCCGGTTTCGTGCCGGTCTGGGCATCCATCATCATCGGCTTGGTGGTCTCGCCGCTTTGCTGGTTCTTCATCAGCAAGATCAAGGGCAAGTTCGGCTATGACGACGCGCTGGATGTGTTCGGCTGCCACGGCATCGGCGGCATCTGGGGCGGCATTGCCACGGGCTTGTTTGCCTCCGCCAGCGTCAACGGTGTGGACGGCCTTTTCTTCGGCAACCCGATGCAGCTGGTGAACCAACTGGTCGCCATCGGCGTTACGATCGCGCTGGCCGTTGCGGGCACCTTTGTGATCCTGAAGTTTATCGGCCTGTTCACAAAGCTGCGGGTTACGCCCCGCGAGGAAGCCGACGGCATGGACGGCGCCGAGCACCACGAAACAGCCTATCCGTCATTCACCGGTTTGGATTGAGGGAGGAATATCATGAAGAAGATTGAAGCGATCATCCGGCCGGCCCGGCTGGAGGAAGTCAAAGATGCGATGAACAAGCTCGACATCAGCGGCATCACCGTCTCGCAGGTGATGGGCTGCGGCAGGCAGAAGGGTTACACGGAGGTGTATCGGGGCACCGAGATTGAGATCAACATGCTGCCCAAGATCAAGCTGGAGACTGTCGTGGCCGACAGCCTGGCTGAAAAGGTGATCGAGGCGATCGTCGGCGCGGCGCGCCTTGGGGAGATCGGCGACGGCAAGATCTTCGTTACCAACATTGAGGACGCCATCCGCATCCGCACCGGCGAGCGGGGAGATCAGGCGCTGTAGGTAGTTTTTGCAAACCCCGCTGTGCTCCTGTCGGAGCGCGGCGGGGCTACTGCTCAGGGGCCAATATGGTTCCGTCCTTTTTCAGTACGACCAGATATCCATCGTAGCTATAGATGTCAGCGATGTCCTGCTCATTGTCCAGGGCGAGGATGCTGTCTTGATAATGTTGAGCATCTCCAAACCAGATTACCTTTAAAGAATCATCGGGCATCAACCCGGCAACAAACGCCTTATCAATGCAGACTTTTTTGGCTCCCTTTAGGGCACTTAATACAGATGCTTTCACAGGCTTTGCTTTTGAATTCAGCGCAATCAACACTTCTCCGTCCATGTTGATTCCGGCGATCGCATCGGTGGCCACGCTGAGGTATTGAATGCGTTTCCATCCCCTCACATTTCGTGCGATCTCCGGATAAAGCGGTGACACTGCCTTTACGTTTCCATAGAAATCTATCCCGGCCACACACGCTCCTGATGCGCCAATAAACTGAAGATCTTTCCAATTCTGTACTTCAGCAAGCAGCAGTTGAGGAACACGATAATTACTTAGAGGTTTTGTGTGCAGCACTTCACCATCTTCGGTCACACCAAACGTGATATTCGGTGTTATCGCAACCATACATACGTTTTTCCAATCTGAGGTAGCACATGCTACTGAATCATTAATTCCAGTTACAATGACCTCACCGATTTCCGTAATGCACGCTGCATTATAGAAACCAACGGTAACACTTTTGACGTTTTTCCAGTTAGTGAAGTCGTATGTCTCGTCATATGTCCCGACTACTTTAACTTTGCCATCAGAGTTGATGGTCATTTGGTAATCTCGTGGCAATCCAGCAACCTTAGATATCTTCGACTCATCGCACAAAATATGAAGAGCATACACATTAACGCATATAGTAACATTCGGAGGCGTTTACTCTTCATTTGCCAAAGTTTCCTTTCCTTAGGAATCATGTCCTAGAGACATCGTTGTTTATAGCAATTATTATACAATGTATTATATTGTTTGGGTAGTACAAGATAACGCCATCCGCATCCGCACCGGCGAGCGGGGGGATCAGGCGCTGTAGGATGCTTTGAGCTTACTAAAATAGACCGTGGGGCCACTGGCTCCACGGTCTGTTTTATGTTTGCCCGGCGGTTGCCTCGTTCAATGCCTTCCCCAGCAGCTGCGACGCGATGCGCAGTGCTTTGAGATAATCGCTGAGCATCGTGTGCTGCCATGTGCCATGGGCCAGTTTCGTCAGAGCTTTTTCAGATTTGCTGATCAAAGAGGCGATCGGTGCGAGTGCCTTTTTCAGTTCTTCCTGGGTATGGCAGCCGGCACAAGGACTGCCTTCCAACTCGTTTGAGATCAATGACGAAGCAATCAGAAGTGCCTTAAGCCGGTTGCTTTCCAGCGTGTGGGGAGCAGTGCCCTGCTGGAACTTCTCTTTTGCTTTCTCGGTCTTGCCGATCATGGAGGATATGGCGCGAAGCGCATCCATCCTGTCTTCGTTTGTGATGTTTTCCATCCCCGCAGCCCCCGCAGAACTATATTCTCAGGAATAGCAGGACCGGCTCCTGCTCCCATGATCAAAACTCAACAACACTCCCCGATGATCCGCTCCGCCGCCTGCTCCGCGCTCAATGCCGACACATCCACCTTGACGGTGTTCAACTTCTCATAAAGCGGCAGCCGCTCCACACTTCTTTGGATCACATCCTCCGAGCGGGCGCCTGCCTCCACATCCTTTTGCAGCCGCGCCCGCAGCGCCTGTTCGCTGCACACCAGCGAGATCGTGTGCACCTTGCAGCCCGTCGTATCCAGGCGGGATAGAATCGTGTCGATGATGGCCTGCTGGTGCATCACCCAGCAAAACACAACGTGGTCATAGGCGGAGCACTGGAGGAAGTTATTCAGCAAAAAGCAGATGTTCTCTTCTACCATCCGCTTCGTTTCTTCCGTCACCTGAAAGGGGTGCATGTCCCAGCACCAATCGCCGTCGAGGAACACGCTGCGATCCAGCTTGCTCTTGAGGATCTGGCAGGTGGTGGTTTTCCCCACGCCCATGGTGCCGCCAATTAAAAAGAGATTCTTCATGGCCGTTGCCTCACCGCACCTTCATGTTTCCGCTCTCCACACACGCCTGCAGAAACTGCCGCAACGCGGCCACATCGCCCATCCCGGCCTGCGGCACGCCCGCGTTGGCGCACATCTGCCGGAGCAGGGTCGCCCCATATTCATGGATCAGCACGGCCTCGGTGAGCAGATCATAGAAGCTTTGCCTGCGATACTCCCCAAAATATGCCTCCATCATCACCGGGTCGCAGCCAAACAGCGCAAACACGATGGGTGGCCACTCATAAACCGTGGGTGCCAGGCGGCTGTCGGCGAAGTCGATCACCTGGATCACGCCGGCAGGATCCACCAGAAGGTTCTCGCCGGTCAGGTCCCCGTGGGTGAACACCGGATCGGGGAAGCTCAGCCCCCGGAGGAAGGCCTGCCGCTCTTCGCAGAGGCTTGCGGGGAACTCCTCCCACCGCGTGTTTACCAGGCAGCCGGCCAGTGTCAGCGCAGGCACGGGCCTGTGGCAGGCCGTGTTCAGCGCCGTTGTGACTGCCTTCAGCCCCTGGGCAAACGCCAGCTTCTGCTCCGTGGCATAGCCGGGCAGGCATTGCTCCGCTTCCGCCCCTTCCAGATAACCCATCACGAGATAGCGGAAGAGATAGCTATCCTCAATGCTGCCGGCGCACAGCAGCTTTGGCGCGCTCACGCCCGCATCGGCGGCATGGCTCATCGCGGCCAGCTCCACGGCGTAATCCTCGCCGGTGCTGAAGCCCGACTCCTCCGGCGCAAAGAGTTTCACCACGGTGTCCTGCACGCGAAACACCGCGTTGGTGCCCGGCGTGAGGTTGCGCACCGGGCCGAAGGCCAGACCGTGCCGCGCGTAAATCGCCTCAATGAGGGGGGTGAACGCCTCGATGGATTGAAAAAGCTGCGCCCAGGAGCCCTGGCCGGTTATGGTTGGCTGAAAAAGCCGGTTGGGTCGGTCCGTTTGGTTCATATGGGTTGCCTCCCTGCCAGTGCTATTGTATCTTCTCTGCGGTGAAGCCGCAACGGCAACCGGGAGGCGCAATCTTTATTCAAACTTAATGCCTCGCATCTATCGCATGCTGCAGTGAAATGATAGGATAGAATCAGAATATGTTACCAAGGGCGTGGAAACGTGAACAAGTTCAAATACAAGCTCATGCAGTTCTTTTATGGCCGCAACGGCATGGACCATCTGGGGTATGCCACGATGGTGCTCTATCTCGTGCTGGCCCTTGTCAATTCGTTTGTCAACACAATCTTCCTCACCGTGCCGGTTTTTCTGATCGCGCTCATCGCGTTTTACCGCATTCTTTCCAAGGACCTCACCCGTCGCCGGAAGGAAAACGAGGCGTTCCTGCGGGTTTATCGCCCCGCAAAGGCGGCGGTGCAGAAGCAGATCCGCCGCGTGAAAGACATCAAAACCCACCGCTACCGCACCTGCCCCCACTGCAAGGTGACGCTGCGCCTGCCCATCAAGCGGGGCAAAAACACGGTGGTCTGCCCGCGCTGCAAGCAGCGGGTCACCGTGCGGGTGTGGTTCTAGGAACCACCGTGCGGTTGTGGTATAATCATGGCTGATTTTCAGGCAGGCGCGGCAGCGGCGCTCTTTGAAAGGAACACACACCGATGAAGCAACTCAACCCCACAGAGTTGGGCAAGGCCCTTGCCCTGTTTCAAAACAGCGGCCACCAGATGAAGCTTGCGGCGCTGGCCGAGGGCGGCATCGAGGGCCGCGCGTGGGTGGATGCCGAAACCCCCGGCGCCGCCATTGTGGCCTATCAAAACAAACTGATGGTGGCCTGCCAGGTGCCGCCGGAGCAAATTGCCGGCAAGCTCCGGGTCTTCCTGCTCACCGAGGTGTATCAAAAGCGCCTGGGTGGCGGCGGCGACGCGCAGGTGTTTTGGGATGGTGAGGCATCCTATCAGGCGCTGCTGATGGCGCTGGGCGATAAATGCCCGGCCTTCACGCTGCGGGAGCACTGGGAGCTGGATCACCCCGCCGACGCCGCCAAGGCCGAACCGGCGGAGGGCTATCTGATCGCGCCGGTGGAGGAAGCGCTGCTGGCGCGGGGCCTGGAAAACACCGACCGCCTCCGGGAGGAAATGTGCTCGGAGCGTGTTTCCGTAGAAGAATTTTTGCGGCAGAGCTTCGGCGTGTGCGCGGTGAAAGACGGCGCGCTGGCCGGCTGGTGCCTCAGCGAATACAACTGCTCCAAGGGCTGCGAGGTGGGCATTGAAACGGTGGAGGGCCACCGGCAGAAGGGGCTCGCCCGGGCGATGGTCTCCGCCTTTGCGGCAGAGGCGGCGCGGCGGGGCGTTGCGCGCATCGGCTGGCACTGCTTTGCCAGCAACGGGCCTTCGCGCCGCACGGCCCAGTCGGCGGGTTTTGACAAGAAGCTGGAATACGGCGAGCTGATCTGCTGCTATGACCCGCTGGTGCAGTATGCCGTGAATGGCAACCTGGCAGACAGCCAGGGCCGGCTCGAGGAAGCGGCGGCGTGGTATAGCCGCGCCTGCGTCGGCGAAGACGCGCCGCTGTGGGCGTTTGTGCGCCAGGCGATGACGCTTGTGAGCCTGGGGCGGCATGACGACGCGTTTACTTCCTTGAAATCCGGCGTGGCCAACGGCCTTGACTGGTGGGACTGGCTGGACAGCGAGCCCCGCCTTGCCCCCCTGCGGCTGGACAGCCGCTGGCTGGCGCTGATGGAAGGCGCGAATCAATAAAGCAAACAAAACGCCCGGCGAAAGCCGGGCGTTTTTTGTGCCTTGCTTCCAGGGTATGGCACTCACCTTAACCTTACCTCCCAGTCAGAGAACGGCACTCACCCCCCAACCCCCTCTCCCACTTTGTGCGAGAGGGGGAGCACTGTAGCATGCCGATCCTCACCCCCCCTCTCGCGCTTGCGGGAGAGGGGGGCAGGGGGGTGAGTGCTAAATTTGGGGAGCAGTTTGCTTGAGCTAAACGAAAATCCCCTCCCCCAGTGATGGGGGAGGGGTAAGGGGAGAGGGTCTCTGAAGATGGGGGAGGGGCAAGGGAAATGGTCTCTTCAATCCCAGCTGATATCCACATCGCCGTCCACGGCGTTTTCGGTGACCAGCGTCATCGTGATCCTGCCGGGCTCATAAATGGAGAGGTCGATCGTTGAGGCTGTCTCAGGGTTGTTGAGCTCAACCTCAGTCCAGAGAGAGCCCTGCGTGAGCCTCAATGTCATCTTGCCGCTGCCCAGGCTCGATTTCACGCGCACTTCCTTGGGGTTTTGGCCGTCATACTCCAGCTGGTTGTTGGTTTTGTTGCCGTTCATCTTATAGAAGCTCAGGTGCCAGCTATGGTTCACATTGCGCTCCACGCTGCCGATGGAAACATTGCCCGGCACATAGCGGCCGTTGAACTGCAGCACACCGAGCAAGCCGATGCAAAGGGCGCCCAGGATCACAAGGGCGATGCAGCAGAGGAACGCCACCATCGGCCAGCGGGCCGGCTTGGGCAGCGGCTTCATCGGGGAGGCATCGCCGCCCACGGCCCCGCCGCAATGGGGGCAGAAGGCCGCGTTGGCCTGGATGGCCTTGGCACAGTTTGGGCACAGGCCGGCGGCCTGGTTGCGGCCCGCGGCCAGATAAATGATCAGGCCGATGAAGCTGGGCACCAGCAGCACCACGACCGTCCACAGCGCCGCGTTGAGGCCCCGCGATTTTGCGTCCCGATAGGTCCAGATGCCCAGAAACACATAGGCCAGGCCCCCCAGCACCACCAGCAGCAGCGCCGGCACAACGATCAGAATACTTGCGTTCATATCAGCCTTGATTCCTCCTTGAAGGGTTTGATTTTGAAATAGCCAAACAGCGTGATCAGCCAGGCCGAGAGCGTGCAGACGCCCAGCAGCAGCGTGCCCGCCGCCACGCACCGCCAGCTCGTGGCTGTGGAGTATAGCAGGGCCATCAACGCGGCGGAAAGCGCCGTGCCGCCCAGCGCCGGCAGCCACCATAGCGAGGGGGTCTTCCGCTGCCCTTGCCGGAGCTGCCGCTTGATCGCCAGCACCAGGCCTGCGGCCGGGCGCTCCTGGCAGCCCAGCGACTCCATGAGCAGCTTGTCCAGCTCCTTGTCGTCAAACTTCCTGCGGCCCATAGCCCTTCGCCTCCAATCCGGCGCGGATTAGCTTCCGCGCCTTGAATAACCTGCTCTTCACTGTGCCCGGCGGCAACCCCAGCGCCCGCGCCGCCTCGTCCACCGTGAGCCCGCCGGCGTAGAGCATCGCCACCGGCTCCCGGAGTTTCATGGGCAGCGCCAGCACCTCCGCCCGCACCGCCTGCCGCAGCTCCCGGGCACCGGCCTCGTCCTCCAGGCAGAAGGGGCTTGGCGCTTCCGGCGGCTCGCCATCCTCCCCGGCGGGGGCCGGCGGGGCGATCCGAAGCCTTCGGGCGGCCTTGGCTCCGTCGCGGCGGTGGGCTTTGGCGGCAATGGCGAGCAGAAACCCCAGCGGGCTCCTTTCCCGGTCGATGCGGTGGGCCAGCTCCATGGCCCGCAGAAAGGTGCGCTGAAACAGGTCGTCAGCTTCCTGCTTGCTGCCGGTGAGCCTTGCGCAAAAGCGGTACACGGCGTCGCCGTGCGAATCCACCAGGTTTTCCATCTCCACCGGGTTCAAGCAGTCACCTCCCACATCCCTGTATCTCCGCGAGGGGGGGAACGGTTCATTGATTTGGCGGAAATTCTATAAAATAAGGCCACATCCGTCCATTTGAATTGTACAATATCTTGCGAGAGATTCGAAGAGCAGACTGTGCGTTTATAAGGAGCAGGGAAATGATGGATTTTCCGGAGTTTATGAAACGTCCTGCCAACCGGGTGCCCGCACGGCAGCAGAACACAGCCGATGTGGAGGGTTATTACTATACTGCTCCTGACGGAAGCCAGATGGCTTTCTGGACATGCCATGCTGACAGGATCTCCAAAGAGCACGCCCATGAGTTCGATGAATACATGGTGTGCGTCAGCGGTGAGTATGTGGTGTCCATCAATGGGGAAGAAACGGTTTTGCACGCTGGGCTGTGCAGGGCGGCAGATGTAAGGCCGGGACCAGAACGATCCATGCGTTTGGAGGCAGACGGATTGAGGGCGTATGATTGTGCCGATTGGGCTCCCGCAAAGAGTTTGGTATAATTGATTATTACTGACTGAGAATATCTGGGAGGCCGATTGCAATGCTGCACGAAACCATTCGTTTGGAGAGAGGCACCGTCCATTACTGGATTGACCGCTGCGATCGCAGCGACAGAACGATTGTCTTTTCCCATGGCCTCACCGCCAATCACAGCATGTTTGAAAAGCAGGTGGAGTACTTCCGGCAGGTCTGCACCGTGATCACCTGGGATATCCCCCTGCACGGGCTGTCGCGGCCATACCAGGATTTCAGTTATGAAAACTGCGCCCGCGATCTGTGCGCAATCCTCGACCAGGAGTCCATCGGCAAGGTGATCCTGGTGGGCATGTCCATGGGAGGATACCCATCGCAGATGTTCGCTCATCTGTATCCGGAGCGGACAGAGGGTTTTGTGGCGTTGGATACCACGCCGTTTGGCCTGGGCTATTATTCTAAAAGCGACATCTGGTGGCTGAACAGGGTGGGGGCCATGGCAAAGTGGTTTCCGGATCAGGTGCTCCGGAAGAGCATGGCAAAGTCCATTTCCAGAACCGAATACTCCTTCGGCATGATGATGAAAATGCTGGAGCCCTTGTCAAAAGCGGAGATCGCGGCGCAGATGGACATTGCGTACCGCGGCTTCATCCGGGAAAACAGGGATGTCTCCTTCCGTTTTCCGGTGCTGATTCTGCTGGGGGAATATGACAGATCCGCCAAGGTGCGGCAGTATTGCATAAGCTGGGCGAAACGCAACGGCTACCCTTTGGTGATGATCAAAAACGCAGCGCATTTTTCAAACGGCGACAACCCGGAGCAGGTCAACGAAGAGATACGCAAATTCATAGAACGGCTTTGAGGGCCAAGCAGACTTAAAATCGATCCTTCATTTGAAGAAACGCCGACCCGGCAGGGTCATGCCCCTCCCTGTTCCGTTCAATCACCGCAGTGTTGTAATTCGCATAACAATACAAACACCCACCGGGGCAGGTGTTATACACCCCAAGATCCACGCTGGGCGCGCAGAGGCAGCCGGGCCGCTGGCTCTTGTCCTTCGTGGCAGGCAGAGCAAGCCCCCACAGGCCGTTGATCAGGCCTGCATCCACACACCGGCCGTGGCCGATGCCCAATGCCGTGAGGTCGATGCCCTCGGCGCAGGTCATGATATCGATGCCGCACTCCCGGGCGATCGGCGCGAGGGTTGCGGCAATGGTGGTTTTTACGCCGTCGTCCATCGGTGCAAGGCGGAGCTTTGCGGCGTTGGCGGCGGTGTTTTTGTAGTCGTCAATGAAGCTAATCGTGCAGCGTTTGGTATATCCCCGCAGAGTGTGAGCCAGCCGGCCAAACAGCTCAGCGTGACGTTCCGGCGTGTAGTCGGGGTTCCTGAGAATAGGGTCATACCGCCACAACACCCGCGCAGGGCCGATGGCGTCGGAAAGCTGCCGGAATGTGTCCAGCAGCGCTGCCCTGTCTGCAAAGGCCGGCTCAATCTCCGGGTCGTAGCCGGTCAGCGTGAACTGGAAATAAAAGCGGTAACCCGCCAGCTCCTGCAGGCGGGGCAGCATCGGTGCGGGGTTCTTGCTCCAGAACACGATGGCATCCACATCCTCCGGTTTGAGGCTCACACGCCGCTCTTGCCGGGGGTTTCTCGGGTTGCGGGCGACGGCATAGCCCTCCCGTAGGCGGTGGAAGAGCCAGGGGGAGTAATAGGCGGGGATGTCGGTGCGGCGGGAAATGCTAATAATCATTGATTTTCTCATCGTCGGTATATGGAGATTCGGGGCAGGCAATGAAATCTCCGGCGGGCAAAGAGAATATCTCTACCCTCCCTTGTTTTTGCTAAAAGCAAAAATTCCTTCGCATGCCTCGCCTGCATCCATGCAAGGCTGGTCATGCCTTCGGCATAACCCGGCATGCTTGGCTTGCGCCCTCCAGGCGCTGGGGAAGGGGGGATGTCACCGGCAGGTGACAGGGGGGATTTTGAGAGGGATGCCCCGTGAGGGGCAGGGGGGATTTCATGCCCGCAGGCAATGAGATTCGGGCCGGGACGGGCCGGCCCGTACATTGAGTCGCAGTTCAAGAACAATACCTTGCCATCAAGAAGAACTACAGCGCTCCATACACCGCGTTGCGGATCCTTGGCATGTGGTAGCCCTCCTGGTTGGGCATCATCTGCTGCATATAGGTGATCGTGAGCTGCTCGGCCCGGTCAATGAAGACCAGCGTGCCGGCAAGGCCCGCCCAGCCGAATTCACCAAGGGGTGCGCTGCAGCCGCCGGCAGCCCGATCCATGAGCACGCGCACGCCCAGGCCGTAGCCGTAGCCCGCCAATTGCTCCCAGTTGTAGTCGGCCATCTGCTGCGCGTTCAGGTGGTTGGTGGCCATGAGGCTGATCGTGTGGTCGCTCAGCAGCCGCACGCCGTCCAGTTCACCCAGCGCCAGCGCCTGGGCAAAGCGAGTATAGTCCGAAAGTGTGGAGAGCAGCCCGCCGCCGCCGCTCTCAAAGGTGGCGCCCGGTTGATAATCGCGGTCCCTATCGGTGATCTTCAAGCGGGAGCCGTCGCTTTCCAGGCTGTACATGCCGCAGAGCCTGCTGCGTTTGCTCTCCTCAATGCGGAAGGCCGTGTCCTTCATGCCCAGCGGGTCGAAGATGCTTTCCTTCAGGAACTGGCTGAACGTCTTGCCGGACAGCACTTCGATGAAAGCGCCCAGGATGTCGTGGCTCAAGCCATACATCCAGTGGCTGCCGGGGTCAAAGGCCAGCGGGATGCCGGCCACCGCTTTCGTCATCTCCCGCACCGTCCACGGCTGGTTTGCCCCGCCTTTTGCCACTTTGTCATAGACCTTGGCCATGTGGCGGGCCGTTTCGGTGCCCTCGCCGGGGTAGGGGATGCCGGAGGTCATCATGAAAAGGTCTTTCACCCGGATGGGGCATGCCGCCTTGGTGACATAAAGCGAGCCCTGCGGGTTGTGGCGGTAGACCTGCATGTCTTTGAATTCGGGCAGATATTCGGAAAGCGGGTCGTTCAGGGCGTAGAGGCCCCGTTCATAGAGCATCAGCGCTGCCGCGCAGGTGATCACCTTGCTCATCGAATAGATGCGATAGATCGTGTCCGGGCCGATGGGCTGTTTGGTTTCCAGGTCCATCACGCCCACATGATCTTCATAGAGCGTTTCGCCGCCGCGGGCGACCATCAGCGCGCAGCCGGCGGGGCCTTTTTCGATAAAGGTGTCCAGGATGGGGTGCAGGCGTTGTTGCAGGAGATTCATGGGGGCCTCCTTCAGTTAGTTCTTGATATATAGTTCTCTTTCTCGTTTAGTACTTTTGCGTGTCAAAAGTACCAAAACCATTGGGGGAAGGCAAGTTCACAAGACCTCGCTTCAAACCCTTCCAGGCCGGGCCGAGGACAACTCGTCGGGCGATGCCCTCCTCAAACAGTCCCTCGGCCATTTCGCCCTTCCAGGGTTTTCAGCCGAGGCGGAACTTGCAAATCCCCCAAACCCCCTTAGGAGACGACGATTTGAGTGTGGCTTTTTTCTGAGGGGGATTTCCTGCCCGCAGGCAATATCATGACCGGGCCAGTGCAGGCTGGCCGCACGCAAGCGTGCTGCTCGCCCATGCATCCTGGAGCCCGGCCCCTACATAGACATCATGATCATAGTCTACTCCGCATCCTTGTTGCAAGAATAAATGAATGAAAGATTTTAAAGGTGGGTTTACATCCTCCCCAACACATCCTCCAACCCCTGCCTCCACGCCTCAGGGCTGGTGTGGAAAACCCGGCCCAGAAAGTCGCGGCGCAGAGCGGCCAGCGCAGGCACCCGCTCCATCGAGCGGAGGTAGTGCTGGCTGTTGGGATTGCGCATTTGCTCGTCCGGCAGATAGATTGGCTCCCGACGGAAGTTGACCATCACCAGCGCGTAATTGAGGCTGTCCATCGCGGCCTCCACAGCCTGCGGCCCGTCTGCCACGCGGAATACATAGGTGGCTCGGCCGGCGGAACCTTCGCCGGATGCTTCCATCACAACGGCGGCGCGCTCGCCCCGAATCACTGGCACAAAGAACCAGCGATAAAGCCCGCTGGAGGCCTTCAGCGCCGCTTTCTGGCCCACGCGGGCTTGCTGCCGGCTGCCCAGCGCGGTGATGGCATCCCAGGATTCCAACAGGCCGGCCTGCTCCAGCTCCATGACCAGCGCACGCTCCAGCGCCGGGAAGGATTCCCGCACCGCCCGCAGCGGCACGGCAAGCCCGTCCAGAAAGTGCTTCGCCAGCCCCCGCGCCTTCATCGGCGGCAGGCTGGGGCACAGGCCAGACAGGCGCTTCTGGGCCTCTTCCTCCAGCTTGTTGATCGCCAGGGCCACCGCCGCGCGGAAACGGTCGGCTTCCCGCCCCAGGTGGCTCACCACCCAGCGCTCGCCCGGCGGTGTGAACACAAAGGCATGATCCCCCTTTTCCGGCCTGCCGGAGAAAACGAGCGGGATGCGCCGCACCCGGCCATCCTCAAAGTCCAGCACCACCGCCGTGGCATACACACCCACGCCGCAGCGCTCCAGGCTTTCCTCGTGCAGCCGCGCCTTGCCGGAAAACCGCTCGATCAGCGTTTCCTCGGCCAGCGCCTGCTTCCGGTTTAGCGCCGTCCACTTCTCCAGCAGCGTAGTGCGGAGCGTGTCGCGCAGGCGGGCCATGCCGGAAAGCTCATAGGCCGTGCCGTCACGCATTGTGAGCTGCAGGTTCACGGCTGCCCTGTCCTTGATGGCGGCGATTTCCGCGTAGGCGATCAAAAACGGCGGGCCCGCCTTGCACTTGAGGTTCAGGCCCCTTTCCCCGATCACGCAGACAGCTTCGCCGCTCTCAACCACCGCGCCGTTTTCCAGATAGGCCCAGGCAAGGGGCAGCTCCGGAGGGGGCGGAGGGGCTTGTTCGACTTCGGGTGTTGTGGGGTTCATTTCTTCATCGGTGGGCATGGGTGGCCTCCTGGTTGCTTTTTCTGGTCTTTTTACTCATTTGTCTTCAATGCAAAATACGGGCCACAATCTCCTTCATGGGTTTCGATATACGTCCAACGAAAATCTCCATCTGTGACATAGATATCCCATGTATCCGGTGTTGTAATGAGATTTTGCACATCGCTTTGTAAAAATGTTTCTATATCTTCTAACAAATATCCAGTATCAACATGTTGATAAAAGATATAGAGGTCTTTCTTTTCTATACTATTAAGATGATCCGTAGCTACTTCTTCTATAAAGCATTTTGCTTTCTCATAACTAAACACATGCCATAAATAACAGTCCAAATAAATCGATTGGGAGTCAATATTCTCTGGAACAAAATGCTTCTCCCAAGACAGTTTTAGCTCTCTGACTTCGCTAGTATCCAAACTCTTTATTTTCATACAAGCTCCTAGAATTGTAGAGGTCGATAATCACAAAGTCCTAGCATTTTCCATATATAATTGATTTATTCATTTGTCAGAGAGTAGGGGCATCCCCTTGGAACTCCCTCCGGCGGCTTTGGCGCCACCTCCCTCAATGAGGGAGGCAAGTTTGTCTACTGCAAACTAAGAGGGGTCTGCTTGTCCCCCTCTTGGAGGGGGATGTCATCGAAGATGACAGGGGGAGTTTCCGAGGGGTGCAGGGCGAAGCCCTGCACTTTACTCCCCCTCCCCCATGTTGGCTAGAAAAGACCGCAAAGCTAATCTGGGGGAGGGGGCAGGGGGTGGGGGAACCTTACAAAACCACAGGGGCACAATTGTGCCCCTGTAAGAAAGTCAGATCAAAGCCTCTCCCCGCACTCGCAGCAGAACTTCGCCCCCGGCTCATTCTCCACACCGCAGGCCGGACACTTGGGCTTGCCGCCCAGCTTCTGCCCGCATTCGCTGCAAAACTTGGTGCCCTGCTGGTTCTCCGCGCCGCACTTGGGGCACACCATCAGGCCCACCGCAGCGCCGCAGTTGCCGCAGAACTTGCCCTGTGCCACCGGCTTGCCGCATTTGGGGCAGATGATCTGCTTGCTGGTGATGCTGCCCTTGAACACATTGGAGGTGTCGGCCACCTCATTGATTTCATCCACCATGCGGCGGCTGCGGGCCTTACTGACGGTGGTGTTTTCACGGGGGGCGCAATTGACGCACAGGCCCTCCTCCTCGTTGAAGCAGGCATCGCACACATAGGTGTTGCAGCCGTGGCAGCGGTGAAAGGTCTCCTTGGCCTCGTTCATCGCATTGCGGAAGGCGGCCTCGTGCTCCTTGTGCCACTCGGGGCTCATGCCGTCAAACCGCCGGCTGGCCAGGTCTCCGGCACGATCCACGCCATAGGCGATGTCATGCAGGCCCAGCATGCGGGCGCCGGCGCCGATGCCCTCACCCAGCGTGCGAAACAGGTTGCCCCGCTTGTAGCTGCGGCACTCCACAAACTGCGTGGTGAAACCGTCGCCGCAGTTGTCGCAGTCGAACACGAACTCATAGCCGGCCTCGGTGCTGTTGTCCTGGTAGTTGCGGGTGAAGGATTGCATCGCCATGTTCCGGGTCCCTCCTATGCTAGTTCAGTTGTTTCCGGCATTTCACACAGAGGTTTTCACGGGTGAGGATCTGCACTTCGTTGCACTTGGCGTTTTTGCATTGCACCAGCACAGGCGCTCCGCAATGGGCGCACTTGGGCCCGGTGGGCGTTTCCTTTCCGCAATAGGCGCACACCGTTTTCAGCCTCAGGCCGCAGCTGCTGCAGATTTTCCAGTTTTCTTCAATGGGTTGGCGGCATTTGGGGCACCGCAGATGAAAGGGGTCCTGGTTTTCACAAAAGGGGCATAAGCCGGCGTCGCCTGGAATCAGCTCGCCGCATCTGGCGCAGGCTTTCTTATAGGTGGCCATGAGCAGCCTCCGATAGAAAATTGCACCCAGATTATACCACGCCCAGCAATATTTCAAAAGCCACTTTGAGCATGATTTGCACAAGCGACCCGATTGCCCGGTGCCGGAGCCGCCTCCGGAGCGTGCGGCACTCCGCCGGATTGCGCAAGAATGTTTATTTACAGAACAGCCCGTTTAATTTATAATCACTTAAGTCAATACTATGATGGAAAAACAAGTTTTAAAGGAGCGACTCCGATGCCGAAGAAAGCGACCGCGCTGCTGTTCGTGCTGATGCTGCTGGTGGGGGGTGTCGCCCATGCCGGCGCTGCTTCAGAGCCGGCCATGGGAGCCGGGAGTCTGGCTGTCCGGCCCGGAGCTCTGAACGCCGCGCCCTTGCCCGCCTCCGCGCTTGAGGATCAGCAGCCCGCAGACAGGCAGGCGGCCTTGCTGGACACCGGGGATGGCTCCGGCGGAGCCTCCGCCCCGCAGTCGGGCGACCGCACTGTGATCATGCTGGTGGTGGTGGTGTCGGTGCTGGTCATCGGCGGGGTGTTTGCGCTGCTCTTCACTCTGGTGGAGAGGCGCTCCCGCCCGCGGTGAGGCGGGGGGGCTATCGCCGGTTGCTCCGTTCACGGGCAAACACACCCTGATGCCTTTTCATGGCAAACCGTTTCACAAACCAGTCGCATTTGCATAAAAACAGATAATACACATTGAGCCCGCAGCCCTGCATCGTCTCAAAATTGCCCTGGCCTTTGCTGATGACCACGTCGGCGGCGAGGATTCTTTCCCGCGCCTCGGGGCAGGCCGACTTCAAATGGGTGCCGGCGATGCCGTTGCCGTTGCCGATGACCTCTGCCACGGCGCCAAGCCCCACGGCCAGTGCGTCCTCGGCGGTGGCGTCGTTCAACACCGGCGAGCCCCGGGTGATCACTGTGACGGCAAGCTGCGGATACCTCTCTCGGATTTCGGTTATCAGCAGCTTGTCCAGCACGATCTCGCCGCAGTTGTCGGTGAGGTAGGCGAGGGTTTTCGCGCCGGACAAGTCGCGGAGAAACTCGTCATAAACAGCCCTGTCCACCGCTTCGCTCCCGGCGCTTTCCAGCAGGCGGTGCAGTTTCTCATCATCGACCTCGCCCAGCGCGCCGAAGTCGATGTAGTTGCCCGCCCGGGCAAACCGGAGCGCCGCCAGCAGCCGGTCGGGTGAGGCTGCGATGCTGCCGGCGATTTCCGCCTCCATTGAAAGCATCTTCTCATTGTATTGCCGCTTCAGGCTTTCAAAGCCGAAGGGCTTGCCGAAGCGTGCCTGGTGCAGCTCGGTGATCTTCACCATCGCCACCGGAGCCGATTCGCAGGGGTCCGCATCAAGCAGCGCGCGCATCACGTCGCGCAGGTATTCGGCGCGGGCCGCCTCGTCCAGCGACGGGTCCATGTGCTGCACCTGGCGGGTGATGAGGCAGAGCATGCAGTCGGCACTTAAAATCATGGGGGCTCTCCTTGCATTCAGTGTGGGATGGGCCAGGTCTCCGGGTTCAGCCGGGCCGGTTGCCTTTGGTGCGGGCGCACGGCGGGCCCTCGTCAGCATTTGCGCATAAGCATAACACAAAAAGAAAATGCACTCAATTACACGAAACAAGTCGGATAACACAGGCTTATTCCTTTGACAGATAATTCATACTCATATGAGGGTTATAAACGGTAGACATGTATGGTTCAATGTTAATCATTAGTAACAATGATCAGGCTGTATAAAATAGTTTTAACAATGTAATATCCATCACATTTATCTGCAATTTGCCACCATATAATTTGCATCAACAAATACATATCACCCCGCTGAAAAGGAGTGGATCCCATGAATGAATCATTGCAGCAGGCAATCCCCGCTTTGCGCGAGCGCCTGGAAGCCATGGATCGTGACGGCGCCATTGAGCTGGCGCTCGGGCTGCTGCGCGACGGCAAGGCATCGGTGCCGGAGCTTTACGAGCAGGTGCTGGCCCCGGCGCTGAACGCCGTGGAGGTCACCCGCGAAAACGAGGACCGGGGCATCTGGCGGGAGCATGTGATGACCGCCATCGTGCGCAACATCGTGGAAAGCGCCCGGCCCTGGGTGTTGAAAGAGCGCAAGCCGCTGGAGCCGGCCAAGACGGCGCTGGTGCTCTGCCCGGAGGAGGAATATCACGAGCTGGGCGCCCGCATGGGGGCGGATTTTTTCACCATCGCCGGGTTTGACACCGTGTTCATCGGCTGCAACACGCCGCACAAGTCCATCCTGCAAGCCGCGGCGGAGCTGCGGCCCCACATCCTGGTGGTGAGCGTGACCAATTATCTGAATCTTGCCGCGCTGAAAAGGCTGGTGCTCGACCTGCGGCTCAAGACCGGCTGCGAAACGATGATCGCCGTGGCCGGCAGCGCCCTTGGGCATGCCGGCATGACGGCGCAGGACTTCGGGGCCGACCGGCAGGTGCAGAGCTTTGCCGATGTGCAGCGGCTGGGGGAGGGGCATTTATGAAATTATCTTTATCGATCGCGTGGCGCTTCCTCATTACCAGCCGGGGGCAGACGGTGCTCATCGCGCTGGGCATCGCCATCGGCATCGCCGTGCAGGTGTTCATCGGCAGCCTGATCACCGGCCTGCAGCAAAGCCTGCTGGACAAGACCATTGGCCGCTCGCCGCACATCACCGTGACGGGGCAAACCCGCAGTGACCGCATCGGCGATTGGCAGTCTGTGGTCGATACAATGAAGGCGCAGCCCGGTGTGACCGCCGTGTCGCCTGTGGCAGACGGCTCCGGGTTTCTCAAGGTGGGGGAGGAAACCTACCCCGTCCTGGCCCGGGGTGTGGATCTGGGCGCAGCCGACGGCATCTATCGCCTGAGCGAGGCGCTGGTATCCGGTGCGCTGCCCGAGGGCGACCAAGTTCTGATTGGCAAGGAGCTGGCCGACGAGGCCGGCCTGGCCCCCGGCAGCACGGTGGATCTGCTCACCCCGCAGGGCAAGGCCGTGGCGGTCACCATCGCCGGCGTGTTTGACCTGAAGGTTTCGTCTTTGAACAAAAGCTGGGCCATCGCACCCATGGCTCTTGTGCAGGATGCGTTCGGCTATGGCGATGAGATCACTTCGGTGGAGGCGCAGGTGGCGCAGGTCTTCCAGGCCGACAGCCTGGCCCAGTCGCTGGCGCCGCTGCTGCCCTCCGGCCTCACCGTGGAAAACTGGAAGGCGCAAAACGAGCAGCTGCTCTCCGGCTTGAATGGCCAGAGTGTGTCCAGCGTGATGATCCAGGTGTTCGTGCTGGTGTCGGTGGTGCTTGGCATCGCAAGCGTGCTGGCGATCTCGGTGCTGCAGAAATCCCGGCAGATCGGCATCCTGAAGGCCATGGGCATCCAGAATGGCATGGCCAGCCAGATCTTCCTCTTCCAGGGCTTGATCCTGGGGGTGCTGGGGGCAGTGCTGGGCGTGGGCCTGGGGCTTGGGCTTTCGTCGATGTTCACGCGATTTGCGGTCAATTCCGACGGCACGCCGGTGGTGCCGCTGCTCATAGACCCTGTTTTCATCGGCGTGTCGGGCCTCATCGGCGTGCTGAGTGCCACAATGGCGGCGCTGATTCCGGCCAGGCGGTCGGCCCGTCTGGACCCCATGGAGGTGATCAAGAATGGCTGATATCATTACGCTGGACCGTGTGAACAAATATTATGGCCGCGAGGTGCTCTCCCAGGTGCTCTATGATGTGGACCTCAAGGTGGCCGAGCACTCCTTCAACTCCATCATCGGCGCGTCGGGCTCCGGGAAAAGCACGCTTCTGAACATCATCGGCACGCTGGACCGGCCCACCAGCGGGCAGGTCACCATTGCCGGCGTGCCCACGGCAGGCATGAAGGCCAAAGACCTGGCTGCGCTGCGAAATGAGACGATCGGGTTCATCTTCCAGTTTCACCACCTGCTGCCGGAGTTTACGGCGCTGGAAAACGTGCTGATGCCCGCCCGGATCAAGGGGGCCGTCACCAAGGCCACGCGCGACCGGGCCCGCGAGCTGATGGAGCTGATGGGCCTGAGCACCGTGATGAACAACCGCGCCGGGCAGATGAGCGGCGGCCAGCAGCAGCGCACCGCCATCGCCCGGGCGCTGATCAACAACCCCAGCGTGATCCTGGCCGACGAGCCCACCGGCAATCTGGACAGCGAGTCCACCGAGGCGGTTTATAACCTGCTGCGGGATATCAACGAGCAATTCCGCACCACGTTTGTGATCATCACCCACGACCGGCGCATCGCCCAGAAGGCCGACCGCATTGTGGAGATCAAAGACGGCAGGGTGTATCTGGATATGGCCAGGGGCGCGTGACTCCGTGATGCAATCGAACCCTTCTCCGCTGAGGAGAAGGGTTCTTTTTATTGCGTGAGAATGGCGCGCAGGCTGCAATGGCGCGGCTTGCCTTAGGGCATCCGGGCCTCAATGATGTGATAGCCCGCGCCGCGGGCGATCACCTGCACCGTGGGAAACAGCGTCTCCAAATACCGTTGTGCCGAGGGCGCGCCCTGCTTGCGCTGCAGCACCACATAAAGCACCCCGCCGGGCCTGAGCCGCGCGGGAGCCCCATCAAACCAGGGGTAATAGACCTCCTTGCCGGCCCGCACCGGCGGGTTGGTCACAATGGCGTCAAACTGCCCGGCCACGTTGGCGTAGCCGTCGCTTTCGATGATCTCGGCTGTGATACCGTGCCGTTTGGTGTTTTGCCGGGCAAGGTCCAGCGCCCGTCGGTTCAAATCGCACATCACGATGCTGAGGCCGGGGTTGATGAGCCCCATTGCCACACTCAGAAAGCCGTAGCCGCAGCCCAGATCCAGCACCCGCCCGGCAAGCTTCGGCAGGCTCTCCGCAAGCAGCTTGCTGCCGTAGTCCACATGGCCCCGGCTGAACACGCCGGAGTCTGTCAGAAACTCGATCTCTTTGCCCTCATGCTCCCACACCGCCGTGGCCACGCGGCTCTGGCTGGTGGGGTCCTTGGTGAAATACTGCTCGCCCATGGTTGCCCTCCGGCATTGATTGTATCACAGTGGCGGGCCCCACTGCCACGGTTGGGCGTGTGTCATTCTCCTAGTTCGCTTCCAGCGGTGCCAATGATATAATCAAGATACTCCAACGCCACTCGGTGCCGGAGGAGCGGCTGCGAGATTTGCGGAGGGATTGCTTGGTTCCTCCTTCGCAACGCCTCTTGTATCACCAGGTGGAATCGTTCCGGCACAGTGGCAAGGGCATAGCGTCCGGCGGCTTCCTTGCCTGTGATGCCACCCTCCTGCAATGAATAGAGGATCCTTGAAACACCCAGCACGCCCCACTCCAATGTCGTCGGGTTCAGCATGAGCCCAAGCCCCATGGGGCCAAAGGGGTTGCGGCGGCGGTCGGCCCATGCCTTCCAGTAGCTGTGCAGGTTTTTCGCCATGGCCTGCCGCACCAGCGTCCAGTCCGGGTCGAAGGGCAGCCCGCCGGGCTCAGGGCCCAGCAGCGCCACGCCGTGGTGTTTCAGCACCCAGCCATCCACCCCATGGATCGGAAAAACATCCGCCTCCCGAAGCCTGCCATCGTTGAACCGCAGGCAGGGCAGGGCTTCACCGGCCAGAGCGCCCTGGGGCACATACCAGCCGTCCAGCGGCGCGGCGAGCCGCCGGTTGCTGAGCATTCGGTGCACCTTGTAGAGCGCCTGCATGCCGGCCCGGTCTGGGATGCTTTGCACCACGGCCACAAAGTCCAGGTCGCTCACACGCCGTTCAAAGCAGCCCAGCGCTGCCGAGCCCACAGCATACCAGCCGATGAGCCAGCCGGGCAGCAGGCGCTCCAGCAGCGCGATGTGGGTGTTAGCCGTCACCTGAACCAGAGACGGCAGCGAGGCCACGCTTCGTTTGATCATGGGTCCATTATACCGCTGGGTTGGCGGTTTGCATAACGGTTGGGAGGTAAACCAATGAAAATCCTTGTGGATGCCGACGCCTGCCCGGTCACTCAAATCGTGATCCGCCTGGCGCGGCAGCGCAATATCCCCGTGGTGCTGGTCACCGATGACAGCCACGTGATGCAGAGCGACTACGCCGAGGTGGTCACCGTGGGGCAGGGCAGCGACGCCGTGGACCTGGCGCTCATCAACCGCGCCCAGCCCGGCGATATCGTGGTCACGCAGGACTATGGCGTGGCGGCGTTGGCGCTGGGTAAACGGTGCCATGCGATCCACCAGAGCGGCATGCGCTACACCAATGAAAACATCGACCTGCTCTTGAGCGAGCGGCATGCGTCACGCAAGGCCAGAAGGGCGGGCAAGCGGGGCGGGGGGTTTAAAAAGAGGACGGCGGAAGATGATGAAAGGTTTGAGAGGGGATTCATTCAGTTGATCGAATACACATCCATATAGCTTTATTGGAAAGCGGTGAGTTTATTGGGGTCTAGTGAAACTCCGGTTATTGTGTTTTGTTTAATCATCATATTCATTGCTGTTCTGTCATATCTCAGATATGGACATCGGAAGAAACCCAGCATGGAGCGCAAAATACTGGATGCATTGATCGAATATGGCTGTGTTGAGCAGCCTCCGTTTTCTCCCCGATCGGCAACGGCAAGAGAAATCGCCCATCTGATTTACATGCGGGAAGACTACATATCCAATCCAAATTATTATGACTTACTGACCGCGCAACATTTGATCGAAATGGAAAGGTTTGGGGATCTGGGGAATAGCGGTGAAAAGGCTAGTGACCCCGAAACAGCGTTGAAAAAAGGCCGTTGGTATATAAGATGGCAACCACCGTCTGCGTAACTGGTGATTCATCGGGCAGGCATCCAGATGGCTCCGTCTCCCCTGATGAGCAATGGTAGGGGGAAAGACAACGGTAGGGGCCGGGCTCCGTCCCGGCCCGCACATAGAATAGGAATCCCCCCTGCTACCTGTGGGCAGCATCCCCCCTTGAACGCCCTGTGGGCGCAAGGGAGGGTTGGGGAGCCCCCTTACCAAAGTTTGATCTCAAACCATATAAATTCAGCTCTCACATAGACAGAAAAGGGAATGCACGCGTTCGTGTCCCTCCTTACCCTCCCTTGTTTTTGCCGCAGGCAAAAATTCCTTCGCATGCCTCGCCTGCATCCATGCAGGGCTGGTCATGCCTCCGGCATAACCCGGCATGCTTGGCTTGCGCCTTCCAGGCGCTGGGCAAGGGGGGGTGCCCTCCGAAGAGGGCAGGGGGGATTTCTTGGCAGGCCTTAGCCGAGCATCGCCTTGCGATGCGATGAGGGGGGACTCTTAGCCGAGCTTACTCTGCTCATCAGCCCCAGCCAATTCTTTCACCCTATCGTCTATTGTCCTGCAAACTGAGGCAAAATCAGACCGTACCTGTTCGTTGTGAAAACGGATAATTGTAACGCCATATGCATTCAACAGGTGTGTTCGTGCTTCGTCGTGAGCAATCCCGTTCGCCTTGAAATGCTGACTCCCATCAACTTCAATCCCCAGCCTGCATTTGGAGCAATAGAAGTCAACAATGCAATTGCCGATCACTTTTTGTCTTCCAAACCGGATGGGGTATGAACGAAGGTATTGATACCAGAGCTTGCTTTCTTCTTCGGTCATTTCCGCGCGGAGCCTTTTTGCGTTGAGCGTCACGGACCGGTTATACGGCAAATGCAGAGGCAACTTCATGCTCCAGACCTCCCCGATGAATCCCCCCTGCTGCCTTTGGGCAGCATCCCCCCTTGAACGCCCTGCGGGCGCAAGGGAGGGTGGGGAGCCACCTTACCAAAGTATGATCTCAAACCATAACAATCAGCTCTCACATAGGGAAGACAAACGGAAATCATACGCTTCCGCTCCCCTCCTTACCCTCCCTTGTCGCTGCAGAGCAGCGATTCAAGGGGGGATGCCGCCGCAGCGGCAGGGGGGATTTCTTGACAGGCCTTTGCCGAGCATCGCAAGGCGATGCGATGAGGGGAGATTTCTCAGGTGGACTCCCCGCGCTTGGTTTACGTTATCCAGATGTTGGGGGGGCTTCTCAGTGTTGACCGCAAGCGCTTCCGCATCCCTCCTTACCCTCCCTTGTTTTTGCCGCAGGCAAAAATTCCTTCGCATGCCTCGCCTGCATCCATGCAGGGCTGGTCATGCCTTCGGCATAACCCGGCATGCTTGGCTTGCGCCATCCAGGCGCTGGGCAAGGGGGGACGCCCTCCGAAGAGGGCAGGGGGGATTTCTTAGTAAGCCTTAGCCAAGCATCCCAAGGCGATGCGATGAGGGGGGATTTGTTAGCCCCTCACCCCCAATTGGAATAATCGCCCATCGGTTCGGTTTGTTCCATCACCTGCAGCGCCTGCCGGGCAAACCACTCCTGCGCTGAAAGGCGCTCCTCGCCTTCGGCGGGGGCGGCGGCCGCATATTCGCCGTCCGGCAGCATCACATGGGCCTTCACATTGTCTTTCAGGCAGATTTCCAAAAGCTCGATCAGGCGCTTCTTCAGGCTCTCCTGCTCCACGGGGAAGGCCGTCTCCACCCGCCGGTCCAGGTTGCGGGGCATCCAGTCTGCGGAGGAAAGCCAGACCTCCGGCAGGCCGCCGTTTTCAAAGTAAAACACCCGGTGGTGCTCCAGATAGCGCCCCACGATGCTGCGCACCGAGATGCGCTCCGAAAGGCCGGGCACACCGGCCCGGAGGCTGCACATGCCGCGCACGATGAGCTCCACGGTCACGCCGGCCTGCGAGGCTTCATAGAGGCGCTTGATTAAGCCCTCGTCGATGAGGGAATTCACCTTGGCCACGATGCGGGCTGGCCGGCCGATGGTGGCGTTGTCCACTTCGCGGGCGATCATCGCATAGAAAAAGTCCCTCAGGCCCCTGGGGGCCACCTTGAGCTTGCGCCAGGCGTCCGGCAGCGAGTAGCCGGTGAGGTAGTTGAAGAGTGCGGAAGCGTCGGCGCCGAAGCTTTCCCGGCAGGTGAAAAGCCCGATGTCGGTATAAAGCCTGGCCGTGCTGTCGTTGTAGTTGCCGGTGCTCATGTGCACATAGCGGCGGATGCGGCCTTCCTCCCGCCGCACCACCAGCAGCACCTTGCAGTGCACCTTCAGGCCCTGCAGGCCGTAGATCACATGGCAGCCGGCCCGCTCCAGCTTGCGGGCCCAGCCGATGTTGTTTTCCTCGTCAAAGCGGGCCTTGAGCTCCACCATCACCGTCACCTGCTTGCCGTTTTCGGCGGCGGTGATCAGCGCGTCCACCACCGGCGAGTTACCGCTCACGCGATACAGCGTCTGCTTGATGGCCAGCACATCGGGGTCTTCGGCGGCGCGGCGGAGGAAATGCTCCACGGCGGCGAAGCTTTCATAGGGCAGGTGCACCAGGCGGTCGCGCGTGGCGATGGCGGCAAAGATGTCCTGCTCACCCAGAAAGTCTGCCGGCGGCTGCGGTGTCCAGGGCTTGTCGCGCAGGCTGTCAAAGCCCGGCAGGCGCATAAACTTCATAAAGGCGGAAAGATCCAGCGGCCCGTCCACATGATAAACGTCCGGCTTTTCTACCTCCAGGATCTTCACCAGGAAATCCTTGATCTCCGGGTCCACGGCTTTTTCGCCGCCCAGGCCCTTTTGCAGCTCCAGGCGCACCGGGTCGCCCCACTTGCGGTTCTTGATGCTCTTGGAAATCTCGCTCAGCAGGTCCTCCACGCCCTCGTCGATGGTCAGGTCGGAGTTCCTCGTGATGCGGAAGGGGCACAGCGCCAGCACTTCATAACCGGGGAAAAGCTGCGCCATGCGGTGGATCATCAATGTCTCCAGCATCACGAAGCAACGGTTGGCGCCGTCGCGGGGCACCTCCAGGAAACGGCCCAAAATGCTGGGCACCTGCACCACGGCGAAGAGCACGCTGCCCTCGGCCTGCAGCCGTTTGAGGCGCACGCAGATGTTGAGGCTGCGGTTGGCGACCACCGGGAAGGGCCGCCCTGCGTCGATGGCCAGCGGCGTGAGCACCGGAAACACCGTGTC
>JAEYYW010000102.1 GCA_023428265.1 Bacillota bacterium
TCCTCCCAAAGCGCCACAAACCGGTCGATGAAGTGGGCTTGATCCCAGAGGCAGGAATGAGCGCTGTCGTTGTCGCAGTGCCAGTCGGTGTTTTGCCAGCCCTGCACGGCATGGAGATCCAGAATTGCATAGAGATTGTGCTTTTCGCACCAACCGAGCACCTTGTCCAGCCTTTCAAACGCATCCTGATGATAGACGAAAGGCTTCATGTCGCTCTCAAAATGCCGGTAGTTCAGCGGGAGGCGCACGACGGTGGCACCGCACTCCTTCATAAACCGGATGTCCTCTTCGGCCAGCAGGTAATCCAGCATACGGTCAAAGAAATATTCGGCCTTGCTTGCACCCAAAACTTCGGCAACCGCCGCGCGGATGCCGATTTCCGAGCCGGGATAACCGTTGATGAAGTTTTCCATGTTCATCCAACCGCCCACGCAGCTGCCGCGCAGCTGGATTGGGTTCCCGGCCCTGTCGCTGATCTTTCCGTTTTTGACCTGAAGCAAATCCATCTGTCCATGTCCCCTTTGTTCTGTATTTTTAAGTGTCACTAAACCGCTCCGTGGTAAATGGCGACGCAGGCATGCCTTCGAGATTGTAAAGGTTTGCCTCCGCCGGGTTGTCTGCCCAGGCATAGCGGGCGTGCACCGGTTCGGAGACATTGTCATTCCAAACCGTCACACAGTCGCCTTGGATGCTGGCCTGCGCCGGCACGAAATGGCCGTCCGGCCCCGCCACCTCAAAGCAGCCCGGCGCTCCGGAGCCCCTGGTGACCAGCCCGCTGCCTGCCTCGGCAAAGGCAATGACAAGCCTGCTGCCCTCGCACCGCACCGATTGAAACAGCGGGCCGGATGCGACCACATCTGTTTCGCCATAGGCGGTCTTCATCGCCGCCAGGGCAAGCCGGATGCCCACATCCTTCTTGTTGGTCGGGTGCACGTCATTCCACTCGCCGATGTCGATCGTCACGGCCATGGCCGTGTTGGGCACAGCAAGCACCCGCCGCTGCTCCTCCCGGAGCCGGGCCCAGTTGCCGGACGCCGGTTGGAACGTTTCCTCGTAGTTGGGCAGCTGCACGATGAGGAACGGGAAGTCACCCTGCCCCCAACGGGCTCGCCAGTCTTCAATCAGCGCCCGTAGCAGGGCTTCATATTCCTGAGGCTTTCTACAGTTGGTTTCCCCCTGATACCAGAGGGCGCCTTTGATGGCATATCGGCTCACCGGTGCAATCATGCCGTTGGACAGTCCGGTTGGGAACCACATCACATAGGCCGGCTCTGGCAGCGGTTCGCTCGCCACTCCGATCTTATACTGCCACTGGCCAGCCAGATCAATGGTCTGTCCACCGATGATGAGCCGGTAAGGCTTGCCCTTGTAGAATCCCCCCAGCCCGGAGAAATTCACCACCCGGACCACAAGCGTGTTCTTCCCGGCTTTGAGAAGCCCCGCCGGGATCTCATACTTCCTAGGGATATACTGCATCGGCAGCGAGCCCACGACGGTGCCGTTCAGATACACGGTGTCCTCATCGACAACATTGCCAAGCAGCAGCGTGGCCGGCTGCCCGGCCAGCTCAGAAGGAATCTCGATGTCTTTGCGGAACCACACCACGCCGTTGAGCATGCCCAAGCCTTGCTCAAACCAGCGGCAGGGCACTGGGATTTCCGGCCAGACTGACGCATCAAATGCCGGATCGTAGAAGGGAATGCATTCCTTCCCCGTGCCGATGTCTTCGCGGTCAACCCGTTCTCGCCACTGCTTGAGTGACGATTCATTGTTCTTCAGCAGGCCATCCACCCAGGCAGCGTCCTTTGCCTTGCGCGCGATCTCCAGATGGTGCGGGAAAGCAGCAAGCGCAGCCTCGCTCATGAAGGCTTCCGCCGGTGCACCGCCCAGGCTGGCATTGATCAGGCCGATCGACACATGGTACCGCTCATAAAGCTTCACCGCAAAGAAATAGGCGGCAGCGGAGAAACCCAAAACGGTCTGGCGGTCAGCCGACTTCCAGGTTGCCTCATCTGAGTCCTCCAGCGGGCCCATGAAATCAAATTTCACGGGCACTGAAAACTGACGGATCTCCCGGTTGGCTGAGGAGGCAATTTCGGCAGCGTACCGCTCCCGCACGGACAAAACACGCATGTCCATGTTGGACTGTCCGGAGCAAATCCACACATCGCCCAGAAGCACGTCTTTGACCGTGACCAGCTCCTCACCGGACTGCACGGTAAGCTCATAGGGCCCGCCGGCGCCGCCGGTCTGCAGCGTGACCAGCCACTGCCCCGCCCCATCGGTGACGGTGCGGAGCGCATGGCCCGCAAAGCGCACCTCAACGGCAGCGCCGGGCTCCGCCCAGCCCCAGATTCTCACGTCGGCGTCGCGCTGCAGCACCATGCCGTCGGAAATCAGGTGCGGCAGCCGGATTCCACCATGCTGACTCATAGACTTCTCACTTCCCATTGTCGATATTGCCGGGATATCCGTCATACACGCGGTTCCTCCTGGCCCGTTCCTCAGGACTCAGGCGCTGGGCGTCGGCAATCTCATAGCCGCCGAAGGTGTCATACAGCCTTGCGGAGGGTTCGGTTTCCACAAAGGTGGCCCAGGGTAGCCAGTGGTATTGGCTCATAAACGTCTGGGTGGTGAAGTTGCCGCATTCATGCCCCAGCCCGGGCATGATGTAGCCGATGCTGCCGTCCACATCGTTGGCCTGGCGCGTGTTTTTGTGGATGAACTCGGCGAAGTTGAGATAATGCTCGTCGCCGGTCAGCAAATACAGCCTGTAATAGGTATAGGAGCAGGCGGCCATATAGACATCGGCACCCACGCTCAATGTGATCAGGCTCTGGCCGCTGATGGAGTATTTGTTGAACGGGTGCTTCGGCAGCAGCGTGCGCACCGGGAATGTCCAGGCATAGGTCCAGGTCTCGGTGTAGTCCGCCGCGCCAACGGCGGCTTCCAGCCACTTTTCCTCGCCGGTCAGGTCATACAGCGCCAGGAACCCGAACATTGCATAGATGCCCGCTTCCTTGTCCATAATCTCCGAGTTGTCGCAAGTGCCGCCCACATACTCCATGCCCTGGTAGACGTGCTCAAAGGACCATTCGCCGGCCTTCAGCGCGGCGGCCTTGTAGAGCTCATCACTGGTGAGCAGATAAAACTGCACCAGGAAGCGGATCACGCTGGGCGTGTTCGCCTTGGTGTGCATCCGCACGGTGCTGTCGGCATGATAAGCGTGGTAATAGCTGCCGTCTTCGCCCTGCACATTCACCAGCCAGTCGGCAGTCTTTCGGCAGAACTCCAGCCAGGCGGGCTTCTCCACACCCTTTTTCTTCAGATAGACATAGGCATCCAGGATGGCCTCGATGCCGTCGGCCAACATGCGAACATAGTGTGGATAGGGTTCAAAGCCCCGGACACTGGGGTTATAGCACATCTGCGGCAGACCCGATTCGGTCATCGCCGTGGCTGTCCAGAAATCGAGGATCTTCTCGCCCTTTTCATAGGCCTCGGCAATGCCTTCCTTGTCGCCGTAGCGCAGCAGCTGGTAGCCGATGCCGGGCTGCTGGCCCACAAAACCAAACTGGAAGGACACCACCGACACATCCATGT
>JAEYYW010000148.1 GCA_023428265.1 Bacillota bacterium
GGTCAACAAATGGGACCTGATCGACAAGGATGATTCCACCGTGGGCAAATATGTCAACGACCTGCGCACGCAGATCGTCTTCATGAGCTATGTGCCAATCCTCTTCATCTCGGTGAAAACCGGCCAGAGGATGCACAAACTAATGGAACTGGTGGATCAGGTATATCAAAACTCCCGGCAAAGGGTCGCCACAGGGCTGCTCAACGATGTGATCGGCGACGCGGTGACGGCCATGGATCCGCCTTCGGTGAATGGGCGGCGGCTGAGGATCTATTATGCCACACAGACCGGCATCTCTCCGCCGGAGTTTACGCTGTTTACAAACGATGCCGAGCTGATGAAAGACAGCTACAAACGATATCTGGAGAACCACCTGCGCAAAACCTTTGACTTCACCGGCACCCCGATCAGACTTGTGTGCAAAAGCAGGCAGGAGCAGGACTCATGAATACCACACAGATTTGGATCACCGTATTAATCGCTGTTGCCGCGTATTTCTTCGGCGGGCTGTCTCCTGCACTCCTCATCAGCCGAACCGTGACCGGCAAGGATATCCGCGAGACAGGCAGCGGCAATGCCGGTGCCACCAATGTGCTGCGCAGCATAGGTGTGCGGGCTGGCCTGCTCACCTTTCTGCTGGATGTGATCAAGGGCGTTGTGCCGACGCTTCTCGCCCTTCTGGTGGTGGATCGCCAGACGCAGAGCGGTGTCTCCGCTCCATATGCTGCCTATTTGGCTGGCTTTATGGTGATTGTTGGCCATTCTTTCCCAATGCTGCTCGGGTTCCGCGGCGGCAAAGGCGTCGCGACAGCACTTGGTATGTTCTTCGTGCTGCAGCCTCTGGCCACTTTGGTCATGCTGCTGATTGCGTTTGCTCTGATCTTTGCAACAGGTTATGTGTCGCTGGGATCAGTTGTCAGCCTCGCATTGACGCCATTGTGCGGTTTCCTGTTTCCGGTAGTCGGCTGGCATTTCGGCGTTTTCTCGGCGCTGGTGGCGGCATTGATTTTGTGGAAACATCGGGATAACATCGTTCGCCTGGTCAATGGAACGGAGAACAAAATCGATCCAAAGAAGTTGAAAAAATAGCACAGATTGCCGCCATGAAAGGACTGCCTGCGGATAAACTAAGCAAGAGCGGACTGAACTGATTTCGAGGATGGCCGCTTTGCGAAGGAGGTTCAACCATGGCGACAAGGCACAAGGTTATGTCGGAATCTCTCAAAGAGGAGATAGCCCGGCAGATGGGCGTGGATGGCACCGTGAGGCGCGAAGGATGGGGTTCCGTATCCTCTCGCGACTGCGGCAGAATGGTCCAGACAGCCATTGAAATGGCTGAGAATTCGCTGAAAAACAGGTAGCGCAAAGCGCGAATCGTTTGCGAGTGTTGCCAAACAATGGACAAGCCGCCCGGATAACTGAATAGCTCCTTTGCTTTTTGGGAGCCGCAATTGCGGCTCCCATCCATGTTCCATAGCGTATGGTTTCACGCTTCCATTGCAGGAAGAATTCTGGTGCCATACCGCATTTTTCAACAAATCGCTTGACACACCCATTGATGTGTTAGTATTATTAATTTTATGAAAAGATGTCTCGCGGTGGATTCCGCTGGAGAGATAGATGCAAAATAAGTGCGACTTCAAGATGGAACAAAATGCCTGCCTGATTACCGCGCCCGAAAACAGGGACATTTTGCCGGGCAGGATGTTGCGCCATATGGCCGCTAACCTCGAAAAATACTACCAGCTTTTTGAGTTCTCCTGCGTGCAGGGCTATCGGGCCGTGGACGAGATGGAGGATGTTGTTGGCGTTATCGAAATGCAGTGCGGGTTTTTCAAGCGCCTGCTGGGCAAGCAAGATATTTGCGTGTTTCAGAAGCTGCACCCCAGCTTGTATGAAGAGGAGTATGTTCAGCTCTCCGATGAGGAAAAGGAAGCGTTCAAGGCGAACCTCCCGGAAGGCGAAGAGTTTATAGAAGCCGACTATACGGTTTCAATTCCGTCGTTTTACTTTCTGATGGTCACATCCGATGACAGCAGAAAGCTCATCGATGTGTTGAATCACCTCAAGCCAAGAAGCTTTGCGGAGGTGCGCGACGCGGTCGCAACATTGTGCGACGCGTCCATTTCCGTATTTGATGAGGTCGAGATTCTTGCTGAGTATGGCCACGAGGGCTTTGTCAGCGTCCTGACCGAAGGCATGGAAGAGTGGCTGGGTGAGCCGGAGCAGGTGGAGTTCCTGGATATTTAGCAATTGCCGCATGGAGCGGCAGACAAATGGGAATACAATGGGCGGGCTTCGGCCCGCCCAAATGATAACCGGATAAATCCCTTGGAGGTTTTATGCTCTCGGACATTGAGATCGCCCGTGCGGCCAGTATGCAACCAATTGGCAAGATTGCCTCGAAGCTGGGGATTGCACCAGAAGACCTGATCCTTTACGGATCACACATGGCCAAGGTGTCTCTGGACGCGGTGAGACGCATCCAGGCCCAGGGCCGCGGTGGCAAGCTTGTGCTGGTGACGGCTATCAATCCCACGCCCGCAGGGGAGGGAAAGACAACCACCTCCGTGGGGTTGGGCGATGGTCTGGCCCGCACCGGCAAAAGTGTTGCCATCGCTCTGAGGGAGCCTTCTCTTGGCCCGGTTTTCGGTGTGAAGGGCGGCGCCGCCGGTGGCGGCTACGCGCAGGTGGTGCCGATGGAAGAGCTCAATCTGCACTTCACCGGCGACATTCATGCCATCACGGCGGCAAACAATCTGTTGTCCGCCATGCTGGACAATCATCTATTCCAGGGCAATGAGCTGGGCATCGATCCGGATACAATCACCTGGCGGCGGGCAATGGACATGAATGACCGCCAGCTGCGGCAGATCGAATGCGGCCTTGGGAAAAACAATGGCACACCCCGGCAAGACGGTTTTGACATTACCGCCGCCTCCGAAGTGATGGCGGTGCTGTGCATGGCTTCCGACCTGGAAGACCTGAAGGAAAGACTAGGCCGTATTGTTGTAGCGAAAAACACCGCCGGCAAGCCCGTGACGGCGGCAATGCTAAATGCCCACGGCGCGATGGCGGTGCTTCTGAAGCAGGCGATACAGCCCAATCTCATTCAGACGCTGGAAGGCACTCCGGTGTTTGTGCATGGCGGCCCGTTTGCCAACATTGCCCACGGATGCAACAGCATCATCGCAACCAAAGCAGCGCTGGCCACCGCCGATTGGGTGGTGACAGAAGCCGGATTCGGCGCCGACCTGGGCGCGGAGAAGTTCCTGGATATCAAGTGCCGCACAGCCGGGCTCTGGCCGGCAGCCGTTGTGATCGTGGCCACGGTGCGGGCTTTGAAGTTCCACGGTGGCATAGCCAAGGAAGACCTGAAAACTCCAAACGCTGAGGCGGTGCGCCGCGGCATGTGCAATCTGGAGCGCCATATCGGCAACATCAGGAGCCTGGGGTTGCCGGTTGTGGTTTCGATCAACCAATTCAGCGGTGATACCGATGAGGAGCAGCAGGTGATCCTGCAGGGCTGCGAGGCTCTCGGCGTAAAGGCCTGCCGCTGCACCGCCTGGGCTGACGGCGGGGCGGGCGCAGTGGAGCTGGCGGAGGCTGTGGCCGCGTCTGCCAAGGAAAGCCAGCCCCGGTTTTTGTATGATGTTGGCCTTTCCATTCAGGAGAAAATCGACCTGCTTGTGAAAACATGGTATCACGGTGCGGCGGTGGAATATGCACCTGCTGCCGAGGCGGAGGCTGCGGAACTCCAGGCTGCCGGTTACGGGAGCCTGCCCATCTGCATGGCGAAAACACAATACTCCATTTCTGATGACGCCAAGGCAATCGGCGCGCCGGAAGGTTTTACGCTGAAGGTGAGAAACATCAAGCTTCTCGCCGGAGCAGGTTTTATCGTGGCGCAGTCGGGCAGCATCATGAAAATGCCCGGCTTGCCCAAAAAGCCCGCGGCGGAGATGATAGACATTGACAGTGAGGGGAATGTCACAGGGCTCTTCTAAGCCGTTTGGCAGATCCTTCCCAGCAATCGTCACAATTGCCAGCAATTGCCTTGTATTTGATTGCAATGGATGGCAAATCTTTGTATAATAGACAATAGCCGAGGAGGTGACCCCCATGGGCTTTGATATGGACAAAACGATGCAATTCAGGCCGGAGCGCGAAGTCGAGACGGTGTCTGAAATTCTTTCCAGCGTGTATGCAGCGCTGAAAGAGCGGGGGTATGACCCAATCAACCAGCTGGTTGGCTACATCATGAGCGGTGATCCCACTTATGTGACCAGCCACAACAACGCCCGCTATCTGATCCGGCGGTTGGAGCGCGATGAGATCCTTGAAGAGTTGGTGCGCTTTTACTTGAAGTCACTGGATGAGAAGACCGGGAAATAATAGCTTGGAGCAACTTGATCTGCTGCCCGGCCTGAAGGTGAGCCGGCTATGCTATGGGACGCTGACAATCGGGCCCTTGCAACGGAATATGTCCGTGGCGGAAGGCGGCAGGCTTTTGATACATGCCCTGCAAAAGGGCATTCTTTTTTTTGACACCGCCGAGCTCTATGGCACTTATCCGCACATCAGGATGATGCTGGAGGAGTGCCCCGGAGCCGTGATTGCGACAAAATCCTATGCCTGGAACCGCGAAACGGCAGAGGAATCCTTCGCCAAGGCAGTGCGGGGGATCGGGCGTGACTATGTGGATCTCTTTCTGCTTCATGAGCAGGAAAGCCTCCACACAATCCGGGGGCATTGGGAAGCACTGGAGCACCTGATCCGTCTGAAAGAGCGGGGGTTGATCGGCGCGGTGGGTCTTTCCACCCACTCGGTGGACGCAGCCCGCGCCGCCCTCCGGTTTCCTGAGATCCAGGTGGTGCACCCTCTCATCAACATGAATGGCCTTGGCATCCAGGGCGGTTCTCGGGATGATATGGTTGCTGCCATTGCAGACCTTTCCGCTGCCGGCCGGGGTGTCTATGCGATGAAGGCGTTGGGCGGAGGCCATCTGATCGGAAACCGGCGCGAGGCCATTGCGTGGGCGTTGGGGTTGGCCGGTGTGAAATCCGTGGCGGTCGGAATGCAGTCGGAAGCGGAAATTGACTACAATGTATCGTTGTTCGAAGGCATGGAGCCCCCGGCAGATTTGGAACAAGCCACTGCCGGAACACAGCGACAGTTGCTGGTGCACGATTGGTGCCGCGGGTGCGGGAACTGCGCAAAGGTATGCAGTTCTGGCGCCATCCGTGTGATTGGCGGCAGGGCAGCACCGGATCCTGAGAAATGTGTGATGTGCGGTTATTGCGCGGCGGCATGCCCCGATTTCTGCATCAAGGTGATATAGAGAAAGGGGTGGGGCGCTCTGCGTATCATGGCGCTGGATGTTGGGGATAAAAGAATAGGGATTGCCATAAGCGACCCTCTGGGCTTCGGGGCAAACCCGATTGAAACCTATACGCGCCGTGAGCCCGTGCAGGATTATCAATATATTGCCAAGCTGGCCCGGGACTATGGCGTGGAGCTTGTGTTGCTGGGGTGGCCCCGCAACATGAACGGCACAGAGGGGCCACGCTGCGAAGCTACAGCGCAGTTTGGCATGGGGCTGGAGCAGCACATTGGCTGCCCCATTGATGTGTTCGATGAACGGTTGACCACGGCCGCCGCGGAACGAATTCTGCTGCAGGCGGACGTGAGCCGGGAAAAGCGCAAGAAGGTCATCGACAAGATGGCCGCTGTGGTTTTTTTACAAGGATACCTGGATGCTAAGGCATATTTGAAAAGGAGGGACCCCCCATGGAAGACGAAAGGGTAATCGAGCTCGTGGATGACGAGGGAGGAAAAGAACGGTTTATCCTCATCGCAACGATTGAGCATGACAACCGGGATTTTGCCATCATGACGCCGGAAGAGGAAAATGAAGACGACGAAGAGCAGGCTATTGTAATTCTGGAGATGCTCGGCGACGACAACAGCGACGAGATGGAGCTGGTGAGCGTGGACGATGACGATCTGGCAGAAACCGTCTTCAACAAGTACATGGAACTGGTGGAAGAAGAAGAGGGCGAAGGAGAGGGCGAGGAGTAATCCACCCCCCCCGCATGCACCGTCAACCCCAACGGGGAGAGCCATAAGGCTCTCCCCGTTTTATTCCGGTATCACTTCAATTTCCCGAATCAACTCTTCGCGCGGTGTTACCGTGATCGTGCGGTTGGTCAGATAGATCACAAACCCGGGCCTCGCTCCGGCCGGTTTTTTCACGTTTCGTTTTTGTGTGTAGTCCACTGGCACACCGGAGGATTCCCTTGCCTTGCTGTAGTAAGCGGCCAGAAGCGCTCCGGCCCGAAGGGCCTCTTCCGTCACCGTGCCGCCCTTGGCCTTAATGATGATGTGGGAGCCGGGAATCTGCTTGGTGTGCATCCACACATCGTCGTTATATGCCAGTTTCATGGTCAGATAATCATTCTGCGCGTTGTTTCGGCCTACAAAAATGTCATATCCGTCTGCAGAGCGATAATGCCGGGGTTTGCTGGGCACAAGCTTCTTGCGGCTCCGGGCCGCCGCTTCCTTCAGATATCCCTGATCAGCCAGCTCCGCACGGATTTCATCCAGCTCGCCTTCGGTCGCACTCAGCTCGATGTTGCTTAGCTGGCTTTCCAGATACGCAATCTCCTGGCTAGTCGCCTCGATTTGGGCCGCGAGCTTTTCCCTGGCGGTTTTGGCTTTGGTATAGCGCTTGTAGTAGTGCTGGGCATTGTCTGAGGGGGAGAGTGTCGGGTCCAGTTCGATTGTCAGTGTCTCGCCCTCCTCAGTATAATAGTTCAGCACCTCCACGGAGCTTTGGCCGCGCTGCACCCGGTGTAGGTTGGCTGTCAGCAGTTCTCCCTTGATCTTCCAGGATTCCATGTTTTCTGATTTCTGAAAATCTTCGCTCTGCTTCTCATAGCGTTTCTGGGCGCGGCTCAGCGCTGATCCCAGCGCCTGCGTCATTGCGGCGCTGTTTTGCTTCAGGCGCTCCTTGCGGTCCCTTTCGGCATAAAATGCCTCCGCAGCCTCTGAAATGCCGGCGCACTCCCGCTGCTCGCGGTGAATGGCGCTGGGAAATGGAAGAAAATCGACCGTTTCGCCACCCCGCATCAGTGCTACCGGTGAAAACTTGCACTCCCTGATGGCGGCAAACTTTTCCGCGAGTGCGCTGGCTCCGACTCGCAAGCCGGCCTCTGAAAACTCGCCGGAAGCCAGTGCGGGGTTGATGCCGGCCCCGGCAAGCAGCTCCTTTGCCGTGGCTTGCGCCAAGCCGGTCAGGCTGTCGCAAAGGGTCTGCCAGAGCGGCCTTTCCCGGCTTGCAGCCAGCAAATCCAGCAACTGGCTGGCGTCCAGCGCCGTCGGGTCCTTTTTCCCCTGAGAGGGTGGGTACTCATAAGGGATGCCCGGCAGCACCTCGCGCACCCGGCTTTTCTCCTCTGTAACGCGTTTCAGGCTGTCCACAATCGTGCCGTCAGGCTGCGTCAGCACGGCGTTGCTGTGGCGGCCCATCACCTCCACATGCAGCGTGAGCTCGCCGGCAAGGCCCAGTTCGTCTATCACACCGAAGCGGATGTCCAGCACGCGCTCCATCCCCATCTGGGCCACGGAGAGCACCTTGCCGCCGATCAGGTGCTTGCGCAGCAGCATGCAAAACATCGGTGCCCGGTCCGGATTCTGTTTGGGAAACCGCGTTAAATGAACCCGCGCGTGATTGGCAGACGCGGACACCAGGAGCCTGTAGTTTTGATAATTGTTGCGAATCAACAAATGAATCTCATCGCGCTCTGGTTGAAGCACTTTCTCCACCCGGCCGCCCGCAATTGTCTCTTGAAGCTCTGCCGCAACCGCGCGCATCGCCACGCCGTCAAAGGGCATACTCAGTTCCTCCTGGGTTAATACAAACACTGGAAATTATACCCGATTCCCATGCACACGGCAAACAGCAAACAACCTTTGTCATACCTACACAACCCCAGTCATATGAATACCCAGAGACGTTTGCGAGGAGGTTGTTCAGGATGGCGCGCCGAGTGATTGTGTGGCTGATGGTGCTCCTAACGATGGTGCTTCTGTTTAGCGGCTGCGGCAAAAAGCCCGCTGCCGATGTGCAGACCAATGCACAGTCAGACGAAAATGATGTGAATATGCGCAAGACGGTGCTCTATTTCCGCGATGCCAGCGGATATATTGTGCCTGTGATGAAGAAGATCCCGGTGGAAGAGGGGATCGCCAAAGCCGCGCTCTCCTGCCTGATCGCCGGCACCGACGAGGACGCGAAACTGACTGCCATCGGCGTGACTGCCCCCGTGCCGGCCGGCACAAAGTTTGATCTGGACATTTCCGGCGGCAAGGCCACGGTTGATCTCAAGATGGCTAAGAAATGTGACGACAAGGCGTCTGAGGAAGCCATGATCAACTCGGTGGTAAACACGCTGCTGGAGTTTGCCACGGTAGACAAGGTTTCTGTGCAGATCAACGGCCAGGTGGTAACCAAACTGCCAAACGGTGCCGAAGTCAAAGAGACATACACCACACCGGTTCTGAACATCGAGCCAGCTGGCGCTCCGGACTCATCCGACGGGAAGTTGGAGCTCTGCTTTGCCAACGAGGCGGGAAGGCTTCTGGTGCCGGTTTATCGTGTTGCCGGTGACAATGTGAGCCTGGCCAACACATTGGCCGAGATGATGAAGCCGGCGGAGGGGTCCGGGTTGTCCTCCGTGTTCCCGCCTTCCTGCGAGGTGCTGGGGGTTAACATCTCCGATGCGGGCGTGGCTACCATCGAACTAAGTGGTGAGTTTTCCTCCATATCGGACTCACCTGCCATGGAAGCCATGGCGCTGCGGGCAATCGGCGTGGTCTGTAAGCAATTCCATGGAGTGAAGGAGTTCAAGATTGTGGCCGGCGGAAAGGATTATGAGCCGACCGTTTCCACCTCGACGTCAACGGCGGGCAAATCCGGCGATTTCCTGAACTATTATGACTGACACGGTTGGCTGACGCTGAACCGGGCGCCACTCCCTAGCCCCCTCCAGCGCGGAGGGGGTATTTGTTTACAGGGGTTGACATTCCTTGTCGTTTCCCTTATTTTGTGCGTATCCTCCGGTGTTTGCCGGGGGAACTCCAGCATACGGATGAGGTTGAGCATGAGAGTAGACGGCAGGCAGCCCAACCAGCTGCGGACAATCAGAATTACCCCGAACTATATCGGAAGCGCGGCCGGTTCTGTGCTGATCGAATGGGGACGCACCCGCGTGATCTGCACGGCGACTCTGGAGGAAAAAGTGCCGCCATTCAAGGCGGGCAGCGGGCAGGGCTGGCTCACGGCGGAGTACGCAATGCTGCCGGCGTCCACCTCAACGCGAAAACAACGAGAAACCCTGAAGCCTGACGGGCGCTCCATGGAGATCCGCCGCCTCATCGGCCGGGCCATGCGGGCTGCAGTTGACTTTGCTGCGCTGGGCGAGCGCACCGTCACGCTGGATTGCGATGTGATCGAGGCAGACGGGGGCACCCGCACGGCTTCCGTCACCGGCGCGTTTGTGGCCCTTGCGCTGGCCGTGGGCAAGTGGAAGGCTGAGGGGCTGCTTGACCGCTCGCCGATCACCGGCCATGTAGCAGCGGTTTCGGTGGGGATCGTGGGGGGAGAACCCCTCTTGGATCTTTGCTACCGCGAAGACTCAGGCGCTGAAGTGGATCTGAACGCGGTGATGACCGAAGACGGGCGCTTCGTCGAGGTGCAGGGCACCGGGGAAGAGGCGGCTTTCACAAAGGCCGAGCTGGACGCGATGCTGAGGCTCGCAGGCAAGGGCATCCGCAAGTTGGTGCGCGAGCAGAAGAAAGCGCTGAAGGGAGTCCAATATCTCGATGCTCAGCAAGGATAGACTGGTGATTGCCAGCAACAACGAGCACAAGGTGCGTGAGATCAAGGCAATTCTTTCGGATAGGTTTGGCGGCATACAATCCATGGCCGAAGCGGGGATCAATCTGGACGTGGATGAAACCGGCAAGACATTTGCTGAAAACGCCGTTCTGAAGGCAGTTGCGGTGGCAAAGGCTGCCGGCTGCTGGGCACTGGCAGACGACTCTGGCATCTGCGTGGATGCTTTGGACGGCGCGCCCGGCGTCTATTCTGCCCGCTGGAGCGGCCTGGGCGACCAGGGAAACAACGAAAAGCTGATGGTAGAGATGGCCGGCAAGCAAAACCGCGCAGCCCATTATGCCTGCGCAATGGCGCTGGCGAACCCGGATGGTTTTGTGCTCACAGCGGAAGGCCGCTGCGATGGCACCATCGGAACAGAGCCGAAGGGGCTACGGGGCTTTGGCTATGATCCGTATTTTATTGTGCAGGAGTTTGGCTGCGCGATGGCTGAACTGCCGGATGATGTGAAAAACAGCATCAGCCACCGCAAACAGGCGCTGGAGGCGCTCCTCGTGAGGATGGGGGAGATGGGGCTCACATGAGGATCCTCGTGGTGTCAGACACCCATGGCAGCCCGTCGGTGCTGCTGGACGCTGTGCGGCAGGCAGGAAGCACGGACATGCTTCTGCACCTGGGTGACGGCCAACGCGACTGCGCGGTGCTAGAACCTGTCTACAATGGGCAGATTGTCCGGGTGCGCGGCAACTGTGATTTTGGACCCTATGATGACACGGAGCGGTTGCTCCGGCTGGACGGTGCAACCGTTTTTATGACACACGGGCATTTATATGACGCCAAAATCACGCTCAACAAATTATGGTTCAAAGGGCGCGAAATGGGGGCCGACATTGTCTGCTTCGGGCACACCCATGTGCCGCTGCTGGAAAAGCAGGGAGAGATGACCCTGCTGAACCCCGGGAGCCTGCGGCATGTGAAAACGTATGGCTTGGTCCGGATCGTCGGCAGCAGCATCGATGTGAGCATACACCGCCTCGGCGATGCCTGATGCTCCTGCCCATCGCGGCGTATGGTCCGCATAGGGGGGGCCAAGCATCTCAACTCCATGGAATGATGTACTGACATCAACCATAAACTTGCATCAAATCACCACAAAAGGTATAATTTTGCTTGAGCTATTATCCGGAGGATTGGATGAAAAAACTGCTGTCCCTCGTGGTGCCAGCCTATAACGAGGAAAAGCTGCTGCAAGGCTCCATAGACGCTATCGCCCGCGCAATGACGGAGGCCGGCATCCCCTATGAGCTTGTTTTGGTGGACGATGGCTCCACCGACAACACATGGGGGATCATTGAGGCGTGCAGCAGTCGCAGGGATGCTGTGCATGGTGTGCGCCTCAGCCGCAACTTCGGAAAAGAGAGCGCGATTTTCGCGGGCCTCAAACACGCTGCCGGCGATTGCTGCATTGTGATGGACTGTGATCTTCAGCATCCGCCGTCTGCCGCCGTGCAGATGTACAAGCTTTGGCTGCACAACGGGTTTGACATCATCGAAGGCAAGAAGTCCAGCCGTGGCAAGGAATCGTTGGCCTACAAACTGAGCGCCGGGCTGTTCTACAAGCTGATGCGCGCGGCTTCCGGCATCAATCTGGAGAATGCGTCCGATTTCAAACTGCTGGATCGGAAAGTTGTGGACATCATCAAATCCATGCCAGAAAAACAGACATTCTTCCGCGCCATGCCCAGCTGGCTGGGATTCCGCACCGGGGAGGTCCGCTTTGAGGTCCCGGAGAGGGAGACCGGTCGGTCACGCTGGTCTTTCCGTGGGTTGGTCAAGCTGGCCGTCACGGCGATCACGTCTTTTTCGGCGCTGCCCATGCAGCTGGTCACAGTCTGCGGCGTCGCGTTCCTGGTTTTCGCGCTGGTGATGGCGATTCAAACGCTTTATATGAAGCTTTCCGGCCATGCGGTGGAAGGATTCACCACCGTCATCATCCTGCTGCTGGTGATCGGTTCCGTGATCATGTTCAGTCTGGGTGTGATCGGCATTTATCTTTCTAAAATCTACGAAGAAGTGAAGAGCCGGCCCAAGTTCATTGTCAGTGACCTGGCTGGCTTCCGCTCTGCGGAAGCCGGGAAACTTGCAGAAAATTTGGCTCAGGTTGATCATGAAGCCGCATGCAGTGGGGAAGGGCGGAGCCAGCTTGGAGCTTAATATCATTTTTCTTTGCTTTGCGACAGCGATATGCGCATACGCGTTTGTTTCCAGAAGCGGCAAGCCTGACCTGGATTTGCAGAAGGCACTGTCCAACAAGAATGTTTTTGCGGCAGCCGCCGCCACGCTGTTTGCCGTGGCGGTGCTGGTGCGTGTCTGGAGTTTCGGCTCGGTGCCTTCCGGCATGAACCAGGACGGCGCGATGGCCGCTGTGGATGCTCTGGCATTGGCCAGCCACGGCACAGACCGTTTCGGCACGCGGTTGCCTGTCTATTTTGAAGCTTGGGGCTATGGGCAGATGAGTGTGCTGCTGTCTTATCTGATGGTGCCGTTCATCAAGCTATTTGGCCTCAATGCGGTAACCGCAAGGATGCCTATGCTGCTGGCAAGCCTGGCCGGGTTGTGGGTGCTTTTCCGGTTCATCGGCCGCAGCTTCGGTCGGGTGGCGGCACTGCTGGCGCTGGCTGTTGCAGCGGTGAACCCATGGCACATCATGCAGAGCCGTTGGGCTTTGGACTGCAATCTGCTGCCTCATTTTGTGTTGTTCTCGCTCTATTTCCTGCACCGCGGGCTTGAAAAGCCTTTCTTTCTGTATCTTTCCATGGTTTTCTTCGGCTTCACGATGTACACCTACGGCATCGCCTTTTTTACAATCCCGATCCTGCTGATCCTGCTGTGCGTGTGGCTGCTGGCCAACAAGCGCATCAAGCCAGCCCAGGCCGCGATCTGCGCTGCGGTTTATCTGTTTTTTGCCTGGCCGATCTTCGCGGTAGTGATCATCAACACATTCAAGCTATCAACGTGGGAGACAGGCTTGATCACGATGCAGTATTTCCCTCATTCCATCCGCACCAACGATTTAATCGTCTATTCTTCGGACTTCCTGACGCAGCTTTTCAACAACATCCGCTCCACCATGGAAATGGCGATCCTGCAAAAGGGTGACTTCAGTTGGAATTACGTGAAAGGCTACGGCCAATCCTATCTGTTCACGCTGCCGTTTGCGCTGCTGGGTCTGTGGGCTCTGTTTGCCGGAAAGCTGCAGGGCCGCGACAGCGACCCAAAGTCTGCGCCGGACAGCGCCGGCAGGTGGATGATGATTTGCTGGCTCATCATTGCCGTGATCACCGGCATCATGATCAACGGCGTGAATACCAACCGCATCAACATCATCTTTTACCCCATGTGCATCCTCACGGCGTTGGGCTTGCGCCATATCCTTTGTGACGCGATGCCTTTGAAACGGGTGGCCGCGGCTACGGCTGTGATGTATCTGATTTCCTTCACCGGCTTCACGATCACCTATTTTGGCGACCACGCCAAAGCCATGGCCCAGGATTTCTGCAGCGGCATGCCGGAGGCTGTGCGCTACGCCGACCGGTTGGATTCCGACGCGGTCTATGTGACATGCTGGTCCAGAGATGAATCGGCCTATACCTGCAGTGAGATCTACACACTGTTCGGCGCCTCGGTGGATGCTGGATATTTTCAGGGCAAGGCGGACGCCTACAGTGCAAACGGCAAAAAGCTGCTCCCTTATCCGGAGCGTTACCGGTATGTGGACTTTGACAACTTCGCGTTTGACCAGCCAGCCGGCACAGCGTATGTTTATAACCGGCAGGAAAGCTCCTTGTTTCCCCCTGATGAATTCATGACCAGGGAGTTTGGGGGCTTTGGCGTTGCGGTGAAGTATGCCAGCCAGTCGGAGCCTTCGCCAACGCAAGAGGAGCCGGTCGGCTAGCATTGACTACCGGAGATCCTCTGCGTTTTATCCAATGACTTACGACTTACTTTTCAAAGGAATGTGTTATGCCTCTCAACATTGTGCTTGTGGAACCGGAAATTCCCCAAAACACCGGCAACATTGCTCGAACCTGCGCAGCAACCGGGTCGGTTTTGCACCTGGTGGAGCCGCTTGGCTTTCAGATCGACGACCGGCAGTTGAAGCGTGCCGGGCTGGATTACTGGCACTTGCTGGATATTCGGTTTTACCCATCCCTCGCCGTGTTCTTTGACAAAAACCCGGGCCGCCATTTCTTTACCAGCACCAAAGCCGGCGTTTGTTATGCGGACGCCCAATATCAGGATGGCGACTACCTTCTTTTTGGCAAGGAAACCAAGGGGTTGCCGGAAGACCTGCTGCAAGCGCGCTATGGCCAGGCAATCCGCATCCCGATGATTGAAGGCGCCCGGTCGTTGAATCTGTCAAACGCCGTGGCGATTGTGGCATATGAGGCGTTGAGGCAGCTGGACTTTCCGGCCATGAAACTCGAAGGAAAGCTCAGGGAGTATTGATGGATCGCGTGGCGGAGCAAGTTGTTATTCTGGTCGCGATGATGCTGGTTGGCTTCGTGGCGGCAAAAGCGAAAATCATTACCCCGGATGGCCGCGCGATGCTGACCAAGCTTGTGCTATATGTCACACAGCCCTTCTTGGTCATCAACTCCTTTCAAATGGATTACAGTGCGGAGCTTGCCCGCAACATGGTGCTTGTGGCTGTGATCGCCACGCTCACGATGGGCGGCTCTTATCTGCTGGGCATGCTGATCTGGCCGCGCGGCGACGACGGCAAGCGCCGCGTTCTATGGCAAGCCACGGTGTTCAGCAATTGTGGTTTTATGGGGATTCCGGTCATGCAAAGCCTGTTCGGCGAAACCGGCGTGATCTATGTTTCGGTTTATGTGCTTGTGTTCACGGTGTTTGTATGGACTGCGGGCATCTATATCTTCGCCGGCAAAACGGGCACTTGGAAAGAGATCTTTCTCCAGCCGGGTCTGATTGCCGTGGTGATCGGCATCCTGCTGTTTGCCTTCGGGTGGAAGCTGCCGAATTGGGCTGTGGGCAAGCTGGCAAGCGGTGTGGGGTCGCTCACAACACCGCTGGCAATGCTCATTGTGGGGGCGCTGATGGCCGAAGGGGATATCCGCCACGCCCTGCGGGATTGGACAGTGTTTTCTGCCGTTGCGGTGAGGCTGCTCCTGCTGCCGGCATTGGTGCTGGGCGCGATGTGGCTCCTTTGGCGGCTGGGTCTGCCGGCCATACCCGCAGTGGATTCCCCGGCTTTCGTAACGTGCGTGCTTCTTGCCGCGATGCCGGTGGCTGCCAATGTGGCAATCTTTGCCTCCATGTATTCAGTTAAACCGCAATATGCGTCGCATATGGTGCTGATGAGCACATTGATTTCCATGATTACAGTGCCGCTGTGGATGTTTATAATGCACGCTTTGTCCGGCGGATAACTAACGCCTCATGCTGATCACATACCCGCGCCGCGCATCGTCGTTTGCTTTGGCGCGGATGAATCTCCCTTCGCCGGACACAAACAATCCATCCAGCACATAGCTTCGCATGCGGGGCGGGCGGGGTGGGGGGTCGCCATAAACGGCCATCAGTGCGTTCTCCGGCGCTTCACCGGTTTTGAAGCACACACGACGCTCCGCCTCGGCGTGCAGCGTTTCGGCAACACCGGTGCCTGCATATCGGGCCAACACCACGAACTCCTGGATTTCCGGCATCAGCAGGCTGTCCTGGGTCTCTCCGGCATCCACCCATTCCATGCGGAGATATCCCGCAGGCTGCCCCTTCACTTCCGCCACCAGCATATCGCAATATTTCTGAAGCATCCGCCTGTAGCAGTTTTCAAACACGGAGGCAGGCAAAAGCCATCCTTGTGATGCGAACGCCCGTGACAGATCCTCGATATCCGACTGGATCATGTTTCTTACCATGATGTTCATCGCTTTGCCTCTGCCGATTGTGGGTTGTTAACTACATTTTAGTTGATCAGCCTGAGGTCTTCAAGAAAAGAGATTGTCGGTATTTAGGGAATGACGGCGCCCGGTAACTGCATGACGCATTGCCAAACACAGTGGCATTGATATAGAATAAGCGATGTTCGTCAATCTGACACCGGAGGAACCCAATGTTTCGCAACCTGGTCAACAGGGTATTCGGCGATATCACGCTGGTTTTCAGCCGCAGCGAGGAGTATGCCCGCAACAGGCTCAATATCCTGTGGTTTTCCATATTTGCCAATGTGATCGTGATGCTGTACGGAGGCAACTTCTTTACAGGGTTGCTATTGAAGCTTGGCGCAGATGACGCCTACATGGGATCCATTACCGTTGTGACATATGCAGCCAACATCGCGGCAGTATTCTCACCGTTGGTTGTGGAGCGCTTCCGGCGCAGGAAACGGATGCTACTGATCTCAAGGAGCATCTATTATGTTTTGCTGCTGGGCTTCATCACGGTTATCCCATTCCTCGGCGTCGGGCAATCCGCAAAGCTCGCCGCGATCCTGTCGATCATTGCGTTGGTCAACATGATCGCATCACTCACCGGCAGCGGCATGTCCGTCTGGCATCTGCAAAGCCTGCCGGAGGGTGTGAGGTCCTCTTTTTTTGCCAATCTCAACATGATCATCGGCATTCTGAACATGGTGTTGCTGAACCTGGCAGGCTTGTTTGCCGACTACTTCAAGCTTCGTAATCAGGAGCTTCTGGGCATTGTGCTGCTGCGGTGCGCTGCGTGCGTTTTTGCGGTCTTTGAGATCTGGAGCCTCAGCCGGATCAAGGAGTATCCCTATCCGGAGCCCACAAACAAAATCAGTCTGCCGGATATTCTGCGCATCCCTTTTAAAAACAAAAAGTACCTGGCGGTAATCGCCGTCATTGTGATGTGGACGACAGCGTCTACGATCCCCGGGCCGTTTTACCAAGTTTATCTGCTGAAGGACCTTCGGATCAACTATTCCTTCCTGAGCGC
>JAEYYW010000172.1 GCA_023428265.1 Bacillota bacterium
CCCTTGGGCCGGCCAAGGCGCCTGCCTTGGTCACATGGCCCACGAGGAACACCGGGCAGCCCCGATCCTTCGCAATCTGCATGAAGGAAGCCGCCGACTCGCGAACCTGCGTCACACTGCCGGCAGAGCTGGTCATGCCCGTGCGATACATGGTCTGGATCGAGTCAATGATGATGGCAGAGGGCTTGAGCCTATCCACATGGAGCAAAACCCTGTCCACATTTGTTTCCGCCAGCAGCTTGAGGTTGCGGGAGCCGGCACCGAGCCGCTGGGCCCGCAGAGCAACCTGGCGAAGGCTTTCCTCGCCTGAAACATACAGCACTGTGTCGCCCCGTTTGGCGATGTTTTCCGCCGCCTGCAGCAGCAGTGTGGACTTGCCGATGCCAGGGTCGCCGCCCACCAGAATGAGCGACCCCTGCACAAGGCCGCCGCCCAGCACCCTGTCCAGCTCGCCCATGCCGGTGGAGGCGCGGTTGAAATCCTGCATGGGCACGTCTGGCAGCGCGGCGGCATCGGAGCCCGGTGAAAGCTCTGCGGCGCGGGCGGAAGCGGGAGAGGTCTTTTCTTCCACTTCCTCCGTCATTGTGTTCCATTCTCCGCAGCCTGGGCAGCGCCCCACCCATTTTCGGCTTTCGGCTCCACACTGGCTGCAAAGGTAAACGGTTTTCAAAGCGCTCATTGTGCCAGCGCCTCCGGCAGCAGGTCCTGCCGGGTCAGCACCTTATAGCGAAGCTTGTCAGCCACACTGCCGTCTGTCTTGTCATACCACACCACGGTCATGCCATTGGCGCTGGGCAGCATACCTTTCTCATCACCGCTGGAGAGCCGGCAGTATTCACCGGTGGCGATGATATAGATCCAAACCTGCTGGCTTTTGCCATAGGCCACGAAGCCGTCGCCCAGGCTATAGGTGGTGATGCCCTCGGCAATCACCTTCGGTGTGCCGTTGGGCTCGCTGATGTACAGTTTCGATTTCGGTGAGTTGTTGCCGTCGCTCCACACGAAGTACTTGCCGTTGAAGAGCGGGTCATGCACATAGGTGCCCGGCGAGAACTGCTGGGTCTTCAGCGTTCCGTTGTCGTCCATGATCGCGTCTTCTCCCAGCTGGAGCCAATAAATCGTGCTGTGCTCTTCGGTCTTTTTCTGCTCTTCGGTCTGTGACTTGTCTGTGTCGGCCCACAGCACCGTGGTGCGATAGGCGGAGGATGCCGCCTCGCCGCCGGCAGATTCGGAATCTCCTTCGGCGGAGGGGGATTGCGCGGGCGAGGGGCTGGGTGTAGGCGTGGGTGTGGGTGTAGCTGTGGCCGTGGCCGTCGCCGTGCCGTCATCGCCGGCGGAGGCAATGGGTTCAGCATACACATCCGGCGCCATCACGCCATAGGTCACGGTGTTTTCGCCTTCAAAGGATGTGAGCGTCAGGTTTTCCTGCGACTTCAAGTCAAACAGGATCAACTGGTGCTTGTTTTTATCCACCGGCTCCAGCCAGACCAGCGTGTCGCCGGCCAGCCTCAGCTTGGGCACGCCGTTTTTGCATTCCTTGATGCGTGTTTTGTCGCCGGTTTTCCGGTTCAGCACAAAGATTTGGTTGAACGTATAATGGTCTGTTTCCACCCAGACCATCCAGTCGTCGTTGAGGTATGTTTCATAGAAGCCGCCGCCCGCCAGCTTGACGTCGGCGATCTTTTTTTCCTCGCCGGTCGCCACGTTATGCAGATAGAGCTTTTTCAGCGGGTCGTCCTTTGCCTCAAGCTGGCCTGAACCGGCAGAGAAAAACAGCTCGTTGCCGTTGATGCCCGGCGTGTTGATCAGTTTTTCCTTGAACTTCAACGCCGTGGAGCTGAAGCTGATGTCGCGCACGCTCACCGCTTCCGGCGTGACCATCGGCACTTCCAGCGGCGCGTTGCGCGGCGGCAGAGAGACCGTCGGGTCTGTGCTGGTGGGCGTGGGCTTGGGTTTATGGGTGCTGCTGCCGCCGCTCGAAAGGCTCCCGGGGTTCTTTCCGCCAGAAGCCAGAGCAAGGGCGGTCACGCTGACAACCACGATCACCAAAGCCGCTCCCACGATCAGCAAAAACCGGCGGGGCAGCCTTTTTATTTTTTCTATCAACTCAACCAAAGGCGATTTGCGCCTGGCAGGGCGATAATAGCTCTGAGCCGTTCTCTTCGGCCTTATCGTTCTGGATCCTCTTCGGTACATCTGGGGCATATTCAGTATACTCTCCCAATGTATAGATAAATGTATTATATCACAGATGCCGCACCTGAATCACGCTGTTGATTTTTTAACTGGAAGTGGAAGCGTGATTCATAATTTCCAGTCATAAGGGCTAAACTGTTTTTGCCATTCTCCATGCAAGGGGGTGGCATCCGCCGCTTCAAAGATCCACGGATCATATTTTTGTTGCGGAGAAACGAAAGGGAGGGCCGATCCATGAGTAGAAGCGTCAGAACGGATCTTGCCGCAGAAGCGCGGGAGCTGGCAGGGCAAACGATACCGGGCGTGGAGTCCACCGTTGACGACAGCGAAAAAGATATCACCGTGACCACCGTGCGTGTGCTCAGCGATGCCGGCGCGCAGGTGATGGGCAAGCCAATGGGGCTCTATATCAATATTGACGCGGCGGAGCTGAAAAACCGTGATCCGGAGTATGTGGAGCGGGTGAGCCGCCGAATGGCCCAGGAGTTGAAAAAGATGCTTCCGGATATTGGGCGCGACGGCACGGTTCTGGTGGTGGGTCTGGGCAACTGGAACATTACGCCGGACGCGTTGGGCCCCAGGGTGGTTCAAAAGCTGATGGTGACCCGCCATCTGATCCAACTGATACCCGACCAGGTGGATGAGCGCGTGCGTTCGGTCTGCGCAATGGCGCCGGGTGTGCTGGGCATTACCGGCATTGAAACCGGCGAGATCATCCTTGGTGTGGTGGAAAAGATCAAGCCCAACGCGATGGTGGCCATAGACGCGCTGGCGTCTCGCAGCACAGCCCGGTTGGGCACAACGATCCAAATCACCGATTCCGGCATTTGCCCCGGCTCGGGTGTGGGCAACAACCGCATGCAGC
>JAEYYW010000175.1 GCA_023428265.1 Bacillota bacterium
TCGTATGTCACGGTGATGCTTTCGGGTGTTACCGTTCCGCCCTGTGCATTGAACGCAAGTGTGTAGTAGTTGGCCGTCCAGTTCGCGGTGTACTCCCGATTGCCGATGGAGTTCACCGGGATGGTCAGATTGAGGGCCATTCCCTCAATGTCCGTGCCAGACCAGCCGGTAAAGGTGTAGCCGGTCTTCGACGGGGTCACCAGCGTTAAGGGTAGATCCTCCACCGTATAACTCACAGGGTTGTTCGCCGCGCCGCCCGCGAGGTCGTAAGCCAGCGCATAGGTGTTGAGCGTCCAGCAGGCGTTAAGCGTTATGTCGCCGTCCGTCTGATAGACGGTTTCTGCGGTATATTTGGTACCCGCGCCGCCCGTCCCGGTATACCATCCTTCGAAGGTGTAGCCCGTCCTTGCGGGCGTCGGCAGTTCTCCCACCGCCGCGTCGTAGGTTACGATGATGCTTGCTGGAGATACCGTTCCGCCTTGCGCGTCGAATGCAAGCGTATAGTCGTTGGCCGTCCAGCAGGCATAGAGCGTACTGTTGTCGTCCGTCCGGTATACGGTTTCTTCGGTGTACGCGCTGCCCGCGCCACCCGCTGCGGTGAACCATCCTGCGAACGTGTAGCCCCTCCTTGCGGGCGTCGGCAGTTCGCCCACCGCCGCGTCGTATGTTACGGTGATGCTTTCAGGTGATACCGCTCCGCCTTGCGCGTCGAACGCAAGCGTATAGTTATTGGCCGTCCGATGCGCGGTATACTCCCTGTTGCCGGTGGAACCAAGTGGGATGGTTACACTTGGGTCTGTGCCGGCAATGCCCGTGCCCGACCAGCCGGAGAAGGTATAGCCTGCCCTCGTGGGGTTCACCAGCGTAAAGTCCGCGCTTTCGTCCGTAAAGCTCGCTGGATTGGGTGCGCTTACGGTTCCGCCTGCAAGGTCATACGTAATCGTGTAAACGGGCGGTGTGGTCCGGAAGGTATGACTGGTATCGGCAGACGCCATCTCATTGTTGTTGGCATCCCTAAAACCCTCTACCTTGACGGTGTAATGGGTGCGGTTTGAAAGGCCGGTATATGACAGGGTGTAAACGGTGTTCCCAGCCGACCAGGTGCCGCCGGTAAGCGCTGTGTACTCACCGCCGCTCGAAATGGAGACCACTCCCGAACCATCTTTGACTTCTTCATCAAACGCAATGGCGATATTGCCGTCAAGCGGCGCGTACTGTCCGCTCGGTTCGACGGACGTAACGACAGGGGGTTGCGTATCCGGCGTGAGCGTGCCTGAAGACGTGTTTGCGGTGACCGATCCGCTGTACTTGGGCGGCGCGGGCGTCTTCGCCGCCATCGCCGCCGTTCCTGCCGGCAGATACAGATACAGCTTTCCGCTTGCGTCGGTTTTCACATCGTTTGCGCCGTAGGCGTAATAGGCGCTGCCCGCGCCCCACGACAGCAAGATGATATCCGACGACGCGGCTGCCGCGCCGCCGCCGTCCTTCACCGTGACGGTAGTAAGATATACATTGTCTCCGTCGGGGTTTTTCAGCGTGCCGCCTTTGCCGAATCTGCCCGCGCCGATTGCCGCCCCGCCGTTGTTTCCCTGCGCCTTGATACTGCCGCCGCTGATAACGACTGCGCCGCCGCCGCCGCTGTATCCTCCTCCGATGCCCGCGCCGCCGGAGCTGCCGCCTGTTGCCATAACCATGCCACCGGAAATCGTGACATTGCCTCCTGAATCTAAATCACCGCCGCCGATGCCCGCGCTGTGTCTGATACCCGTTGCCGTGACCATGCCGCCGGAAATCGTGACATTACCTCCTGAACCAGAATCACCGCCGCCGATGCCCGCGCCGCCGTCGCTGCCGCCCGTTGCCGTGACCGTTCCGCCGGATACGTTCACCGCACCACCGAAGCCAATGTATCCTCCGCCGATACCTGCGCCGTAGCTGCCGCCCGTTGCTGTGATCGTTCCGCCGTATACGTTCACCGTACAGCCGCCGGCACCGAATCCTCCGCCGATACCTGCACCGTTGCTGCCGCCCTTTGCCGTGACCGTTCCACCGGATACGTTCACCGTACTGCCGCCGCCACCATGTCCTCCGCCGATACCTGCGCTATAGCCGCTGCCCGTTGCCGTGACCGTTCCGCCGTATACGTTCACCGTACCGCCGCCTAGCTTTTCGACTCCACCTATCCCACTGCCGTCTTCATCTCCGGTAACGTCCAGTGTTCCAGTGCCAAGGGATTGTGCGTAAATCGTAAGGGTGTTGCCCGGAGTAACGTTGATGCCCGCATTATTCGTGCTTCCGGTAACCGTAAGCGACGCGCCGTCGGCCAATATCAAATTTGCGCTGCCGCTCACTGTGATGGTGCCCGAGCGCGTTACTCCGCTGGCGTTCACCACATACCAGCCGGTGCCAAGGCTGGACGTGGAAGAATCGACGACGACAGCGGTTACGGTCTGCTCCGTGCCGGACGCGTCGATATACGTGACGCTTGCGTCTTCCGCCCGCGCCGTGGCGGGCAGGAGCATGAGCACAATCGCCGCAAGGGTAAAAATACTTGTGAAACGCCTTAATTTCATAGTTGCAGCCTTTCCACCGTCACAGTCATTTCAGTACGGGTTCCCCCGATTTCTCAATTTTGCAATGGTGGTTCTGTTGGTATAATGTGTATATGACAATATCTTACAATAATAGCCGTTTATCGTCAATGAAAAGCGCACCCTGAAAAGGAACAGGCTAATATCACCGCTCCAGCTCGCAGGTCGATGGCGCTCTCGAACAGATGCAACTATACCGAAACGTCTTTCGCCGGGGTGGAGAAGGAATACCGTTTGTCGCTACCCCCCACATCGCCTATAAATCTACTGCCGGATGTAGCGCGAAGCACACCTTATCTTGGTACGCCTTGCCGATCAAACCCGACGAACACTGCATTGTGGTGTTCCCTGCTCTCATGTCCAAGTCCGAGTAGGTATCCTTGATGAGCAGTTCCTGCGGATTCAAGTTGATGCTGAACCGCTCCATCATTTGCTTCTCCATGATGTAATACAGGAATACACGGGTATTCCGGAGATAGGTGTTGACGGTGGTCTTTGTCCACCTCGAACGCTCGGGTGCTTGCAGCCACATACGGAATGCAGTGAAGTCGTCTTTGGTGAACTTGGCAACTTGGCTCTTGCCCACCTCAGCCACAAAGCTATGGAATGCCTTGAGGTTGCTTTCGTAAGAAGCAATCGTGCTCGGAGAGAGCCCGTTTGCTCTCTTCTCATACATGAAATCCTTCATTGCCTCACCAAATTTCAGTTCGATTTCAGAGAACACCTTGATGTTTCTCTTCTTGCCAGCCATGGTCATTCCTCCCGAATCTCTTGATGTCGATTATAAGCCGGATGGGAGAAAAACCTACAGATGCGTGTCAACACGATTTGATGTTTTTGACAGCGGCTTGACAGTGGGCGAGACAAAAAGAAAATGCCCATGTCTCGAACCCCGAAACACAGGCATTTCCTTGGTTTTCACCGTTTGGCGGAGAGAGTGGGATTTGAACCCACGGTAGAGTTACCCCTACACATGATTTCCAGTCATGCTCCTTCGACCACTCAGACATCTCTCCAAGCCGAATATTAGCTTAGATAGTATACAACAGGTCAAGTATGAAATCAAGTTTGGCTCGCATGAAATTTCAAAAATTAAAAAAGGGACAAATTGCTGTTGACAGTGTGCCGCTTCATGCATATAATAATTCTCACGTGCCAATCACGTTCCTCAGTAGCTCAATGGCAGAGCACTCGGCTGTTAACCGAGGGGTTGTAGGTTCGAGTCCTACCTGGGGAGCCAAGGCGCCCTGTCAGGTTGGCAGGGCGCTTTTTCATTGAGGTAGAAAATGGCAGCAAATCCTCAGCGAAAAGACAGTTCGGATGCGGAGCCAAGGGTATTGATATACAAAGCCCGCCGCATAATGGAGATATGGCAAGGCGGAGTGTTGCGCTTGCGGCTGCCCATTGCCCTTGGCCGAGAGCCGGTCGGGCCGAAAAGGCTCCAGGGCGATGGCAGAACACCGGAAGGCGAATATCGCGCCTGCACAAGAAACGAAAACAGCAAGTACCACCGCTCCATCGGGATCAATTACCCAAACCGGGCAGACGCCGTGCGGGCGCGGGCGCAAGGGGTCCTCAGTGAGGAGCACTACCACAGCATCATCTCCGCCCTGGATGCCGGGCTGCGCCCGCCCTGGGACACCGCTCTTGGCGGCGAGATCATGATCCATGGCGGAGGCATATCAACAGACTGGACGGCAGGCTGTATCGCCCTGACCGATGAAGACATGGATCTGGTGTGGGAAATGGTGCCCATTGACACGGAAATCACGATTCATCCATGAGCGGAGCATACTGGCTTGCTGTCATGGGAAAGGCGGACACTGATGAAACGGTTGAGCGGGCCCGTGATCCTCATACTCCTTTCGGCGCTCCTGCTGACCGCGTGCGCCGCAAAAACACAATGGCTGCCACTGTTTGATTCCCCTGATCCCAACAGGACTCCCGCCTATCTGGACGACCCCTCCCCCACTCCCACGAGCGGCGGCAACGGCCAGCAGGATGAGAACAGCATTTTCAAAAATGAAGCGGAGTCAATGGAATCTCCCCGCGTGGTCGTCTATAAAAGCAGGAATGTTTTGGAGCTGTGGAACGGCGACACCTTGATGGCAAGGCTGAAAGCCGCGATGGGAAAGCACGAAGGTGCAAAGCAAAAAAGCGGAGATGGCAAGACACCTGAGGGCAAATATTACGTCTGCAAATTTGTCGGAAACGGGCAGTATTACAAGTCGCTGTTTATCAGTTATCCAAATGCCGACGACGCGCTTGCGGGGCTGAGCGACAAGGTAATCACCCAGGCTCAGTATGACGAGATTGCCAGCGCCATCGACCGGCAGGAAATCCCTCTGTGGAACACCAAACTGGGCGGCGAGATTGCCATCAGCGGCACGGGCACCATCGGTAGGGGCCTGGAAGGAAACTGGACAGGCGGCAATGTGGCCTTGAGCAACGATGATATGGATTATTTGCTGAAGTATGTGTCCGTTGGCGTGGAAGTGGAGATCAATCCATAAGGAGTTCTAAATACAGCAACAGCAACAGCCTGGAGCAATCGCTCCAGGCTGTTTGATTATCGCTTTATCTTGGGCTTCCGAAGCAGAACACTGCCATTGTGCCGGGGCCGGAATGGGCGCCGATCACCGGCCCGACCGTGTGGATCAAAACCTCCACTTCCGGCAGCTTCTCCTTGATCATCAGCTCCACGTCGTGAGCTTCCTCAGGCACGTCGCCATGGCTGATGAACACAGCTTTCACCGAGCCGTCATACCGGTCTGTGATCTTGTCCACAATCGCCTGAAGCGCCTTTTTACGGCCCATCACCTTTTCCATCGCGATCAGCCGGCCTTCATCATCCACATGAAGCACGGGCTTGATCTTCAGCAGCGTGCCCAAAATGGCCTGAGCCGCCGACACCCTGCCGCCGCGCCTGAGATGGTTGATATCGTCCACGGTGAACCAATGCACCAGGCGCAGTTTGTTTTTCTCAAGCCAGTCAGCAAGCTCCTCGGCACTCATCCCGTCCGCGTGCAGCCGGGAGGCCTGCCACACCAGCAACCCCTCTCCCATGGATGCGCACAGCGAATCGATCACGAAGATCTTTCGATCCGGAAACTGCTCCCGCAGTTGGTCTGCCGCTTGCATTGCGCACTGGTAGGTGCCGCTGAGCGCGGAAGAAAACGAAATGTAAACAATGTCCACACCGTTTTCCAGATAGGAGCGGAAGTGTGTCATAAACCGATCGATGTTGATCAGCGTGGTGCTGGGCATCTGGCCAGCCCGCACCTTCTCATAAAAGGTGTGTGGATCCATATCAGCGCCGAAATTGTCCTTATAATCGACACCGTCGATGGTGAATAGCAGCGGAAGTGTGTCCACACCCATTTTCTCAACAACTTTTTTCGGCATATCCATCGTGGAATCGGAAATGATCTTATAGGGCATGGGCAATCCTCCTTTGCAATTACAGCAATATTGTACTCAATATCATATGGTTATGCAAACCATATTTAAAAAAAACACATAATTTTACTTTTATATCCTAATGATTATTACATCCTCTGTCAACCTCAGGTTTGCTGCCGCTCGCGAGCGTCTCCTCCGCAGGGATTGACAAGCACCGATTGCTTTTGGCCGGCGCTGTGATATAGTAAAACTAATATTAGTTAACAACAAAATGCAAACGGGGTGCCAATGGCCAAAAGAATACATGGCGGCTTCACACTGGAATGCCAGTTATACGGGCCGGTGAAAGCATATCTGCAAACAATGGGCTGGGATATGAAAGCCGAAGTGCAGGGATGGGACGGTGCCGCCTGCCGCGATGGCAAACTGCTGGCGGTGGAGATGAAGCTGACGCTCAATCTTGAAGTAATATTGCAGGCGGTGCAGCGGCAGAAGGCCGCTGACGCCGTTTATATTGCCGTGCCGGCAAAGCGGGCAGCAATGCGCACCCAACGCTGGCGTGACACGCTGGACCTTCTGAAGCGGTTGAACATCGGCTTGCTGGCCGTTTCAGCGGCTGAGGGCGGTCATGAAGTGGAGGAACTCATTGAGCCGGCCGGGCAACACAGCCCGGCAGCCAAAGGCCATGCGGTGCGCCGCAGGCTGCGCGTGCTGCAGGAGCTCAACGGCCGCACCGGAGACTATAACATTGGCGGCGTCCATCAGGTCAAGCTGATCACAGCCTATCGGGAGGCAGCCCTGCGGCTGGCCGCCAGGCTGGCCGACTGCGGGCCCATGAGCGCCAAGCAGCTGAAGCCCGCCGGACAGAAGTCCAGGAGCACCTACAACATCCTGACCGCCAATCATTACAACTGGTTTCGGAAGTTGGGCGGCGGGTTGTTTGATGTGACAGATGCGGGCAGGGCGGCACTGCAAACCTATTCAGAAGTGCTGGGCCAGCCCAACGATTGTGACAGTTCCAACGAGGATGTTTTTGCAGGCACGATCCTGGATTAGCTTGATTAATTATTCCACTATTTGTATAATTATTAATATCTCGCATTTTATCGGAGACCAGAATGAGATTCAAAGCATTCATTGACGGCCAGCACGGCACCACAGGCCTGCAGATTGAGGAGCGGCTATCCGCCCACCCGGATGTTGAGCTGATGCGCATCCCCGCGGAGCTGCGTAAAGACACAGCCACCCGCAAGGAGTATATCAACGGCGCGGATGTGGTATTCCTCTGCCTGCCGGACGCAGCCGCGAAGGAGTCGGTCTCGCTGCTGGAAAACAGCCGCACCAAAGTGATCGACGCAAGCACCGCCCACCGCACCAGCGCCGATTGGGCCTACGGCCTGCCGGAGTTGGGCGACGCGCAGCGCTCGAAGATTGCCTCTTCCCACTTTGTGTCGGTGCCGGGCTGCTACGCCACCTGCTTTGTGCTGGCAGCGGCGCCGCTGGTTGCGCAAGGTGTGGTGGGCAGTGACTATCCATTTGTGGTCAGCGGCGTGTCCGGCTACAGCGGCGCTGGCCGCGAGGCCATTGAAAAATATGAGAACCCAGGCAGGGCGAAGCATCTTTCCGCCTCACTGTATTACGCGCTGGGAATGGCCCACAAGCACCTGCCGGAGATGCGGCTGCATGCCGGCCTCCGGCACGCACCGGCATTCAACCCAATCATCTGCGATTTCCGGCAGGGCATGGCAGTCTCGGTGCCGGTGCTCAGCCGGCTTGCCGGCAAGCCCCTCTCCCCCGCCATGCTCCAGGAGCTATACAGCAGGTATTATTCCGGCCAGAGCTTCGTGCGCGTGATACCGCCGGAGCCCTCCGCCGGGCTCATCGACGGCTGTCTGGACCCGATGGCCTGCAACGGCACCAATATGGCCGAGCTGTTTGTGCGGGGCAATGAAGAGCAGGCGCTCGTGATCGTGCGGCTGGACAATCTGGGCAAAGGCTCCTCCGGCGCTGCGGTGCAGTGCATGAACATCATGCTGGGGTTGGACGAGGGCCTGGGGTTATAAACCATCTCCGCAGGCGGGCACGAAATGGAGAAGAACATGATCCTCAGTCATCAGGGCAAGGAACCGCAAATTGATCCCGGCGCCACGGTTGTACCCACCGCCACAATTTGCGGAGACGTGCGGATCGGCCCAAACTGCCGGATCATGCACGGTGCGGCCATCATTGCGGAAGGCGGCAGCATTTGCCTTGGAGCAAATTGCGTGGTGCTGGAAAACGCTGTGCTGCGCAGCACGGCGCGCCACAGCCTCATCATTGGTAGCAATGTGCTGGTGGGGCCAAACGCCCATCTGGTGGGCTGCACGGTGGAGGATGAGGTCTTTATCGCCACCGGCGCTTCCGTCTTTCACGGTGCCACGTTGAAAACCCGCTCGGAAGTGCGCATCGGCGCCGTGGTGCACTTGAAAACCGTGCTGCCGGAGGGTGCCACTGTGCCCATCGGCTGGGTGGCCGTGGGCAACCCCGCGGCGATCCTGCCGCCGGAGCAGCATGAAGAGATCTGGGCTTTGCAGAAGCCTCTGAACTTCCCGCTGACCGTTTATGGTGTTGACCGTGACGAAGAGGGCGGCAACACCATGCTCCGGATCATGGAGAGCATGACCGGCAATCTGGAAAGCCATCGCGGTGACAGGAACATCTCAGGGTAACCGCCGCATATTAGATGAACACGTTGCATACAATCTCCTGTCAGGAGGCCGGAGCCCGTGGCAGGATTGACCGAAGTGGAAGCCAAGCTGAAGCTGCCCGTGCTGAAACGGGTGAAAAAGCTCAAGAAGCTCCGTCGCCGCATGCGCCTGTGGGGTGCCTGCGGCGTGCTCTTGGCCGCGACCGGCTGCGGGCCGCTGCTTTATTACCTGCTCTCCGGCAAGCTCCCCCCCATCACATTTGAGCAGACACTCCATATCTCAAGCGAATGGGCCATAATTGCCGGCACGGTGCTGATTGGCTGGCTGGGCTCCATGCTTTTCTACGGCCAGTTCAAGCGTGACAAAGACAAATATGATAAAATCAGAGCGGGGGCGGTTGAGCTGATCAAGGCCGGCGACCCCATTTGCGAGTGCAACTGGACGCCTTGCTCCTGCAAGGATGACCTGATCCGTCTGATGAACGAGGATCATGATATCAATCTTTCTTACTGATGAGCTCCGGCCAATATTTCATTGGGTTCCTTAATGCAAGCAGGAGCAACCCCATCCCAACAATGAGGATCAAGCCCCAAGCAATAAAGCCGATCGCGGATAGCGGGCTATCCACCATGAACGCGATGGCACTGGTCAGGCCAAGCGGCACATAAGCAAAAAACGCTATCCTGGCAGCTCCCTGCAACCCCCTCCGGCTCAAAGCCAGCGCAAGGAAAAACAGCGCCAAGCTCATGAAGATGCCCCAACCGGTCATTTCAAGCGCAAACATCGCTGACCGCCCGTCATAGGGCAGGAAACGCTCCAAGCCAGCAGCATTGCCCTCCAGCAGACTTATGCGTACAACAGAGAGCTGCACAAAACGATTGATGCCCACAAACACGGAGAACATCCCACAGAACACAATCCCCAACAGGGAATACACTTTCAATTTTGATGGCACAAGGTAATGCACCGATACGAACAGCACCGGCAGCAACAACGCAGAAACAGCAGTAGAAATGCCACCAAACAATTGCACTGTTTCCGATGGCGGGAAGGTCATACCACCGGTTGCGGCCAACACTCCCATGAACACCAAGTAGACCAATCCGCACGCCGTCGTGATGGCACTGGAGAGCAGTGCCAAACGATAAGCGGGGCGCTTTTCTTCCATGATAACAGGTGTAATTCTTGAGGATGAACAGTCGCTGCAATCCATTGACACACCTCAACATCAAAACTTCCAACAGTATAAAAATTGCAAAACCATGGGGTTGATGCCATATCCATATTCTCAATTATACTGCATTGCGCTATAATTACACCATGTTTTGGGAGGTTCTTTATGGCAGGATTGAAAGGCCTGGCGCACATTGGCGTCTATACCGCCGACATGGACAAGACTCTGGACTTCTATTGCAACAAACTGGGCTTTGAGCTGTTTTACAGCAAGGACCTTGGCACAACGCAGCTGCGGTTTGTGCGTGCCGGTGCCTGCATCCTTGAGTTTATCAAGCCTGAGGGCTATGACGGCTCAAAACACGCCGACGGCGTGATTGCCCACATCGCCGTTGAGGTGGAAGACATCCGCGCCGTTGTGGCAGGCCTGAAGGCCAAAGGTGTGGAGTTTTGCACGGAGGATGTGGCCGTGCTTCCGCTCTTCCCCACCGGCAGCACCAACATTTTCCTGATCGGGCCCAATGGCGAGTCACTCGAACTCTACGAATACAAAGCCTGATTTAGCTGAAGCGGGCAGCCATACGGCTGCCCGCTTTGCCTATTCAACAAAAGTTATGTAGCTTAGCAGGATTTGTTGCAGTCACAGTTGTTGCCAAAGAGGCCGTTGTTGCCGTTGCACAAAAACAGAATTGCGATCACGATCAGGATCCAGATCCAGTCGCCGCCGTTGTTGTCGCAGGGGTCGCAGGTGTTGTTGCAGTTGTTTCCAAATATCCCGTTGTTTCCGTTGAACAGGAACAGGATTGCGATAACTATGATGATCCACCAGCTGTTGTCGTCATTGCAGCCGCAGCCGCCGCCGAATAAATTGCCCATATGCTCAACCTCCTCGATGCCGAATGCTTCGTCCCTACATCATACGCAAGCGGTTGGGAGGAGGTTACTCAAGACGAAAGCCCAACAAAGAGTAGCTTCACATAACGATTATAAGAAAGAACTGCGGCAGAGAGCATAGAGACCAATATCGAAGAGGAACAGTATACTGTGTTCACGCTTAAACTGACATCTATATTTCGCTAAGATAAGAAATAATAATGAAAAGTATGCTTATTCGAGTATAATCTAAATTATTATGATGATTGGTGAGACTATATGAATAATGATAGGATGCTTAGTGGACTTAGGAGGAACAGCGAAAGCACACGAGAGTTAATTATCATTTCAATTGTTATCGCTTTTGGTGTTAATGTTGTTACCAATGGGCTAACCTCGCTTCTGGGTATACAAAATGATGCATTCATTCAGTTATTAGTAGGAGCTGTTTTCTCTCTAGGAACAATTCTTCTTCTATTCATTTCGAAAGTAAAAAGACTAAACAGGAAACAAATAATTAAAGGATGTATGATATTTGACACGAAGAATAGAGATATTCTTCAAATTGAGAATTACAAAATTTCCGAGGATATGCATAGTTATCTTCGCGCAGCATTCGTAGAAAATGAAGCTATGAAAACAATATGGATAAATCATCCAATATATGATGAAACAACACACAAAACAGATGCTTCTAGTAAAGGATCCCAACTACTGCGCGAGCTTATTGAGTATTCTATTCTCGAATACTTATCAACTTTTTTATGTGATTATTTTAACCGCTCTGACAATAGAAACGTAAAATTCAAGGAATATGACAGAAAAGACATACCTGATGTATTGCTAGAAAATAGATTCCTCAAGTTATTCTCTGAACCCATGGACAATAGAAATGCTTTATCTCAGAGATGGATGGTTATTCAATTAAGAGAATAGACGACGATGGTGCGAAAACAGTTATAATGGCTCGCAATCCAGCAGGAGCAATCTATTCTCGATTTGACTTGACATTACCTATAAATAGCAAAATAACTCGAGTCAACCCGAACTCAATCAGCATTGATATGAGTAATTTCATAATAAATATATCAACAGAATATAGTGGATATAATTCTGTGATAGATAATAATTTTTATGAGTTATATCTTGGAATTTCTAGAAGAAGGGATTTTATGAAGTATAGAGATTACCACTTTGAAGTAAAAATTGAATGCACATTCAGACTAAAATCGCTATTCTCACTAAAGAATTGGAGCAACTATGTATGGCTTGATGATTTTATTAATGTCTTAACTGAGAAAGTTGACATAAAGGCATTTCAAAAAGAAATAAATTGGAATGCAGTATATACAACAGTTAAATGCATATCAAGCAGCAATAAAAAAGCACAAGAAGAAGTCTAAATAATAAGAAATAATATCAAGCAGTAGCAAAATCTTAAAGAGCCTTTTTGTTAGCCATTAATTACGCAATAATTAGTAGCTTATGTACAATACAATCAACTTATTGACAACATCTGTTTTGAACAAGCAGCATCGATTTCTCACCTCTTCATAAATCATCGTCCTCATGCAAATAATAGCAAGAGGTGTTTTTTATGAAGCTGTTATACGTCAAATGCAATCCCAAGCCGGAGTCGCAGTCGGCATGCCTGAGGGTGGGCCGTGAGTTCATCAGCCAGTATCAAAAGCGCTATCCGGACCATCAAATCGAAGAGCTGAATTTGTATGACACCGATCTGC
>JAEYYW010000075.1 GCA_023428265.1 Bacillota bacterium
AGACCGCCCTCCCCACCCTCCCTTAAGCAGGCATATCATGCCTGCGGCTAAGGGGGGAAGCTGCCAAAGCGGCAGGGGGGACATGCCTAAAAGATAGGCATGACGACCTTGCCAACGTAACGAACAAAGCCGCCGGGTGAAACCCGGCGGCTTTGGTTTTGTTGGTTGGGATGGTGGCTTAGAACTCGATTTCGATCTCGATCTTCTCGCCGGCCTTGAACGCATACTCAATGTGGTCGCCGTTGACCGCCATGGCCTTGCCGTTCACGCGGAACGCCTTCATGGCCTTGCGGCAGCGCAGCGTGAGCGTCTGGGCCTCGTTGGAGGTCAGTGTGGCCTTCAGGCCGTTGGCCGTCCAGTCCATGCGCTCCAGCTTGGCCCAGGTGTAGAGCCACACGCCCTCGATGGCGCCCTTGTCAATGGACCGGGGCAGGGAGGGCAGGAACTCGACGGTGCCGGGTTCGGAGAACACGCACATCTCAATCAGGATGGCCGGCATGCCGCCCTGCAGGTCGGGGAACTGGCCCTTGTAGGGGAAGTGCCTGGTCTGCAGCGTGGGGGTCACAAAGCCGTGCTCGATGAGCTGCGACAGGTTCTGCATCATCTCATCGACATCCTTCAGGCGGATGGCGGACAGGCAGCGGTGGATGATGCCGTGGGCGGAGTCATCCTGCTGGCCGCGCTTGCGGTTGGAAAGCTTGATTGCCTGCGCCAGCTCCGGCTCCTTTTCCCAGGTGACCGAGCGGCCCGGCCACACATCGTAGTGGTGCGACACATGGCGATGGTTGTAGTTTTCCTCGATCGTGGGCCAGGACCACTCCTTGAGCGCGCCGCCCTCGTCCAGCTGGTAGTTGGGCAGCGACTCGCGCTGGGCTTCCCAGTGGGCGATGTTTTCCTGCTCGATGCCCAGCGTGTTGCAGGCGTCGATGAGGTTGTCCAGCACCTCGCGGGCGATGGCGATATCCATCACCGAGTTGATGCGGGTGGGGCTGTGGTCCTTGCAGGTCACGGTGCCGAAGTCCGGGTTCGGCGTGGGGTCTTCCGGCGAGAAGGACGGATAGAAGATCACCTTGCCGTCGGGGCCGCGGTCGCAGGCATAGTCCTCAAAGAACAGCGCCATTTCCTTGAGCGCGGGCACCAGACGGTTCTTCAGGAACTCACGATCGCCGGTGACCAGCCAGTAGCCCCACAGCTCGTTGTAGATCCAGCCCAGGCAGCCCGTCCACGCATAGTGCGGATAGGTCTTGCTGAAGTGGTAGAACAGGCCCGAGTCGTAGTCGCAGTGCACGCTGCAGAGCAGGCCGCGGGCGCCGAAGAGCTTCTTGGCGTTGATGCGGAAGTCTTCAAACTTGGTCTCATAATACTTGAAGTACACATCCATCTCATCAAACAGGCCCGTATTGTTGCCGGCGCACACCTGCAGGTTGGTGTTGATGTTGTGCTGGCCCCACATCGGCGGGATGTTGCCGGTGTCCATGATCTGATAGAAGCGGCCCATGTCATAGAGCTTGTCCATCAGCATGCCATCGAGCTCCACGTCGGCGCAGTTGCGGTTGATCAGCTCCTCGGCAGACATCGCGAAGTCAGCCTTGTCGCCCATCATCAGGCGGGAGCGGCCCATGCGGGAGCCCATGTATTCCTGGTTGTAGGCCAGCAAGCCGTTGAAGTCTGGGTCAATCGCCAGCACTTCGTCCACAACGGGCTTGGCGCAGGCGAAGGTGAAGTCGCCTTCAAACTTGACGGTCTTGGAGAGGATCATCAGGCTGTCAGCACCGGAGACGCGGATGCCCCGCTCCAGGCGCTCGGTCTTGCCGCCCTTCCGGATGAAGCGGATCACGGACACATAGCCCTTCTGGCCGAATTCGGGGTTGTAGGCCCATTTCAGCGTGATCAGCTCTTCTGTGATCTCCAGCTCGTGGGAGCAGTTGTCCAGCTTGTTCATCCTGGCAAACATGCCGGTCTTTTCGCCGGGCAGCGTGATGATGATCTCGGCGTCCAGCTTGCCCTTGGGGGCGTTGAAGCGCTGCACCACCACGTCGCCCTTGTAGGCGGCAAACAGCTCGCGGGAGAAAGCGCCGTTGTCGTTTTCCCACTGCACGGTCACTTTGCCGTTCATCATATCGAGCCAGCGCAGGTAATTCTTCGTCTCACCGGCTTCGGGCTGCTTGACGTCCAGCCAGAACGCCCTGTTCAGGTGCAGGCTGGAGGGCGGCACGATGTTGTCGTTCCACTTGTTCATGAGGGGGCCGAAGCCGGCGTCCATCTGCGCCTTGTGCACCAGGTCGCCTGCTTCTTCCAGCTTGCCCTCCAGCAGGAGCTTGCGCACCTGGGGCATCACACCGCTGAGGTCCGGCGGTTCAGGCGTTTTGGCCCACTGGGGTGTATAGAGCGCTTCCTGCGTGAACGTGAACTCCTCATTGTAGGGGTCGCCCATGATGTCAATGCGCTGGAAGCCGTTGCCGGTGCTGATGATGTCTGCAAAATCCTTCGACGGGGCCAGGCTGCACACGCTACGCTCCGGCAGGATCTTCCTGCGCAGCTCGAGCGGCATTGGGCCGTATTTGGGCTGATGAGGCACCAGAATTTTGTCAAGTCGTGACATAGTCATTCTCCTTTTTCCTATACTTGGTGGAACGTAAGTTCCAAAACCACGGTTTGAGGGCATCGGGCTTTACTTCTTCTTGAAGTATTGCTCGACCAAAAAGCGCATGATATCGCTGGGCTGCTCGCGCACAAACTCCGCTTTGTCTCCGAACACCATGCCATAGGGTGCGTCGGTTGTATAGGCATCCCATTGGGGCATGGGCTCACCGGTGGAGTCATCGCCGTTGGGGTCGCCGGTGCGGATGAAGTTGGCCCAGTAGTTGCACATCTGGCGGGCCAGGTCGTAATGCTTGCCCACGAAGGGCCGCCAGCACTTGGCCAGATTTTCAAAGAAAAACCACAGGTCCACGGAGTGGAAGGTGCCGGGGTTGTCCCATCCGGGGATTTCCGGATCGAAGTTGTAGTAGTAGAAGGGCGTGCCGGCCTTGGTGTCGTCGTTGGCCTGCGCGGCGATGCGGATGGCATACTCCAGGCCGCGAACTGCCGCTTTTTTGTTCATATCCTCCACATTGCCCGATTCCGTGCTGCAGAGGGCCATGAACTTGTCGGCGTCGCTGCCAAACATCTTCTCGGCAGACGCGCGGAACTCCTCCTCCGAGGCGGCCTTCGGGTCCACATAAAACTCATCGGAGGTGTGGCCCATCATCACGGGCACCTTCCAGCGCTTGTTTTCCAGGAAACGCTCAAAGGAATAGCCGGTGATGAACCGGTCATCCAGGATGGAGCCCCAATGGCCCCTGCTCTCCAGCGCCTTCTGGAGCACAAAGCGGCTGTCCAGCTTTCGGGCTTCGGCCAATGTGGAAACACCCAGGCGCTCAAAGAACTTGATGCCATCCTGCTCGGCTTCTGCCAGCGTGCGGGTGCTGGGCGCGCGGTGGTTTGGATAAACCTTGGTGAAGATGCCGCTTTCCACAATCGCCTTTTGGAAAAGGCCTTCGGTCTGCGGCGATGTGAGCATATACATCACGCTGGCGCCGCCGGCGGACTGGCCGCCGATGGTGATGTTGTCCGGGTCGCCGCCGAAGGCCGCGATGTTGCGCTTGACCCATTCGGTGCCAAACTTCTGGTCCAGATGGCCGAAGTTGGTGGGGGCTTCCGGCGACTCGGCGGTGATCTCCGGGTGGGCCAAAAAGCCAAACACATTGAGGCGGTAGTTGATCGTGACCACTACGATGCCCCGGCGGGCGATCCGCTCGCCGTCAAACTCCATCTCGGCCGTGTTGCCCACCTGCAGCCCGCCGCCGAAATACCACACATACACCGGCAGCTTTTCGTCGGTGGCGCAGGCCGGCGTCCAGACGTTGAGATGGAGGCAGTCCTCCCCCATGGGGATGTCCGGATCCACAGCCCATTCCCTGGTGTAGATGTCTTCCTTGTTTACCCCTGTGGGCGCCTGCAGGGAAATCGGAGCAAACTCAAACGCCTGAAACACCCCGTCCCAATTCTTGGCCGGCTGCGGTGCTCTCCAGCGGTTTTCCCCGATGGACGGAGCCGCAAATGGGATCCCCTTGAAACTGGTGATGCGGGGGTCCGCCGCGGGCAAGCCCTTGATGACGCCATTTTCCACTGTGACGACTCTAAGCATACAGATTCTCCCTTCCTGTATTGAAAATATTCGTGCGATCAACTCCAAAGCGCATGCCGAAAGGCGTGGAGGTAGCAGTCAGCGCGGCCGGCCCAACGGTCATGGCATGAAAACACCAATATCATTATAAATTAGTTATATAATCAACTCAATCGGTTGACACCTCTTCTGGCGCAGGTTGCAGATATCTTCCTAGTTTTTACCCCTTTGCCGGGAAACATTGAAAAGGCCGTGAACGTTGTCACTTCGCCATGATTTTGATATCATATTCGTGAGGTGTTCACATTTGGCAAGATACGGATACAAAGACCGCTATGTCTTCTTCCTCAACGATCTGGTGGAGCGCCAGACAGAGGAGAAACCGCACACCTACATCATCGAAGCCAACGGCATCATCTTCTGCCACACCGGCAAAATGCAGGTTTTGGTGGAAGGCACCGAATACACGATGGAGCCGGAAGACGTGCTGCTGGTGCGAGACGCCGAGTCTCACGCAATCACCATACTGGAATACCCCTGTGAATACAGCAAAGCTTATTTCAGCTTGCACTATTTTTATGTGTTTGATCCCCAATACCGCATGATCCGCCCCTTTGCAGACAGGCCCCTGGGGGTCAACAACCTGATCCAGGGCAGCCGCATCAACTCCGAGCTGCTGCGCACCTGCTTCCAGAGCATTGTGAAGGTGTCCGACGTGTATATGCGGCGCATTGCAGTGATGGGTGCGCTCACGATGGCCTTGAGCGAGATCAACCGCGTGTATGATCCTGCGGCCGTTGCCACTTGCGACACACGCCCCGAGCTCACCAGAAAAATCATCCAGCAGATCAACGAGCGCTTCACCGGCCACCTGGACCCTGATGAGATTGCGGCAAGCCTGTATATCTCCCGCTCGCAGTTTGACCGGATCATCAAGCAGGCCACCGGCGTCACCCTTTGGAATTATGTGACCACAAAGCGGCTGATCCATGCCCGGCATCTGCTGCATGAGGGTGTGATGATCAAGGAGGCCGCTGCGCGCTCCGGATTCAGTGATTATTCCACGTTTTATAAGGCTTATATCAAATGGAACGACACGCCGCCCAAGATTGAGCGGCCCAACGATGAGAGCGACCCCATGCTCCGGCATTTCTATCAGCCGGATGACAGCAGCATGATGTTTTGATGCGACTGGATGGAAGATGAAGCAAGCCCGCCGGAATGCCGGCGGGCTTGCTTTTGTAGCTACAGTGGGTGCGACCATAGTTTGGTGATTTGGAGTTTGCATTTTGCAATTATGCTCATGATCACCCCTTCGTTCCCGTCACGATGTAATGCATCTTTGCGTCCCATTCCCAAGAATCATCATTTGTTATGTTTGCAAGCAGGTAATCCTGCTTTTGGTGATAAAGAGCAATTAACTCATCAAAATCCCTTTGCATAAAGCCATGTTCGCTGTATTTGGGGTTTTCCCGCTGTTTTTCCAGGATCTCAATTTCGCGTCCAATACCGGATTTGATGCGGTATACCTTGAATTCATCACTCCAGTAACTATCATTATATGAAAACCCAGAAGCATAAGGGTGTATAGTTACGTTTTTGAGCCCGCATTTGGCAAACAATCGTGGGAAACGGAAGCCGTTCCAATACAAATCCTGCTTGAGCGCAGCGCCTGTAGTGATTTTTTGGTAGGCTTCCTCGTTTTTAGCAATTAACTCATTCAATCGCGATTCTCCTACAAAGGGACTGTCACCTGCCCAATGAATGGCTGGGAAGCTTCTACCCGAAACCGACGCCGATACATGCCCACCGTTTTTACACACACGGATGAGTTCATACAGCCCCGCCATGTTGTCGGATAAGACGCCGAGATAGGCGTGATTGACAACTGCATCAAAGGTGTTGTCGGCAAATGACAGCGAGAATCCGTCCTCATGTACAATCTTGGCCTTATTGGATAGTCCTAATTCGGTAATTTTTTGGTTACCGTATTCAACAAAGTTATGACTGATATCAAAGCCTATGATTGAACCAGTATCCAGCCCCTTTGCGATAAAACGGGTCAGCACACCGGTGGCACATCCGCCATCCAGTACATAATCGGATGGTTTAATATGGAACCAGCGGAAGAACGTATCGCGTAAATCGTCACGGAACAATAATGGTCGGGAGGTTTCCCAGTCTTCAAAGTTATCCGCTTCTTTCCATATTTCGTTGCTGCTGGTATCGATGATATGTTTATCGCTCAAAAAAACCTCCGAATAACAAATGATTGCATGAATCATATGCTTCGTATTATAGGTATTATATGATTCTCATATGAAATAGACAATATAACAAAAACCAACCCAATAGCGCAGCGAAAATAGAAACTCCTTTTTTAACGTCGTTCCCTAAAGCATGCAGCCCGGCTGGCCATGTGACTAACCCATTCGCCACATGGCCACCAGGCTGCTTAGTACAAATCAATTCTCAAGTAGATCAATGTCACTCTGGAAGGAAGCTAGAATTCGATTTCGACCTCGATCTTCTCACCGGCCTTGAACGCAACCTCGATGTGGTCACCGTTGACTGCCATTGCCTTGCCGTTCACGCGGAAAGCCTTCATCGGCCTGCGGCAGCGCAGCGTGAGCGTCTGGGCCTGGTTGGAGGTGAGTGTGGCTGTTAGTCCCGTGGCCGTCCAGTCCATACGCTCGAGCTTGGCCCAGGTGTAAAGCCAGATGCCATCGATGCCGCCGCGGTTGAGGGAGGCCGGCATCGCCGGCAGGAATTCCACCACGCCTGGTGCCGAATACACCGCCATTTCCAGCAGGATGGCCGGCATTGCGCCCTGCAGATCGGGCATGTTGTGGGCCACATAGGGGTTGTGGCAGGTGTGCAGCGCCCGGGTCACAAAGCCATGGTTCATCAGCTGATACAGGTTTTGCACCGTCTCGCTGATGTCCTTGAGGCGGATGGCGGTGAACAGGCGGTGGATGATGCCGTGGGCTGAGTCGTTTTGCTGGGCCCGCTTGCGGTTGGAAATGAGCACCGCCTCAGCAAGCTCCGGCTGGTCTTCCCAGGTGATCACACGGCCCGGCCACACATCGTAGTGGTGGGACACATGGCGGTGGTCATAGTTCTCCTGGATCGTGGGCCAGGCCCATTCCTTCAGGCCGCCCTCCTCATCCAGCAGGTATACCGGCAGAGATGCCTTCTGAGCCTTCCAGTGGGCGATATTTTCCTGCTCGATGCCCAGCGTGTTGCAGGCGTCGATCAGGTTATCCAGCACCTCGCGGCAGATCATAATGTCCATCACCGAGTTGATGCTGGTGGCGTAGGTGCCATTTTTCACATGGTCCGGCGTGGGGTTTTCCGGCGAGAACGACGGATAGAAGATCACCTTGCCGTCGGGGCCCCGGTCGCAAGCATAGTCCTCGAAGAACAGCGCCATTTCCTTGAGCGCCGGAACCAGGCGGTTCTTGAGGAACTCTCGGTCGCCGGTGACCAGCCAGTAGCCCCACAGCTCGTTGTAGATCCAGCACAGGCAGCCGGTCCAGCAAAAATGGCGAAAGGTCTTGCTGAAGTGGTAATAAAGGCCCGAGTCATAGTCGCAGTGGATGCTGCACAGCAGGCCCCTTGCCCCAAAAAGCTTGCGGGCGTTGGTGCGGAAGTCATCAAACTTGGTCTCGTAGTATTTGAAGTAGACATCCATCTCATCGAGCAGGCCTGTGTTGTTGCCGGCGCACACCTGCAGGTTGGTGTTGATGTTGTGCTGGCCGTGCATCGGCGGGATCTTTCCGGTGTCCATGATCTGATAGATGCGGCCCATGTCGTAAAGCTTGTCCAGCAGGGTGGGGTCAAACTCCACAGACGTATGGGTGCGCCGCAGCAGCTCCTCGCCTGAAAGGGCGTAGTCATCCGGATTGCTCAGGCGCAGGCGGGAGCGCTCCATGCGGGAGCCCAAGTATTCCTGGTTGCCCTGGAGCAGTTTCTGGAAGTCCGGCTGGATGCCCATCACTTCGTCCGCGACGGCTTTCGCGCAATCAAAGGTGAAGTCGCTCTCAAACTTAACGGTCTTGGAGAGGATCATCAGGCTGTCCGCACCGGTGACGCGGATGCCGTTTTCGATGCGCTCGGCCTTGCCGCCCTGGCGCACAAAGCGGATCACGGACACATAGCCTTTCTGGCCAAACTCGGGGTTGTAGGCCCATTTGAGCGTGAAGAGCTCCTCGGTCATGGTAAGCTCATGCTGGCAGGTTTCTGGGTGCACGATGCCCATCGGGATAAAGAAGGAGTTGTCCGTGCCCGGCAGGCGCATCGTGATCTCGGTGTCCAACGCGCCTTTGGGGGCGGTGAAGCGCTGCACGACGACGTCTCCGTCATAAGCCGCGAACATCTCGCGGGCGAAAGAGCCCTTGTCGTTTTCCCACTGCACAGTGAATTTGCCGGTGAGCAGATCTATCCAGCGCAGGTAATCCTTCGTCTTGCCGGTTTCCGGCTGGGTGATGTTCAGCCAGAACGCCTTGTGCAGGTGCAGCGGCCACAGCGGCATCACCGAGCCCTTGATGATGGAGAGGTTGAACCCTGTTTCAACCTGCACCTTCTCCACCAGATCTGCCGCCTCGAGGAACTTGCCCTCCCGCAGCAGGCGGCGCACCTCCGGCATCACGCCGGTCAGGTCCGGCGGCTCCGGCGCTTTCACCCATTGGGGTTCATACAGCAGCTCCTGGGCGAACGCCTGCTCTTCGTGGTAGGGGTCGCCCAGCACGTCCACCTTCTGGAAGCCGTTGCCCAGCCAAAAGCAGTCCTCATAGTCCTTGGCCGGCCAAAGGCTGCACACATTGCGCTCCGGCAGGATCTTCCTGCGCTTTTCCAGGGGCATCGCTTCATAGGGAGTTACATGCTTTACCAGAGTTGTGCTTGACATTTCCATTCTCCTTTCGGTCCATTCGTTGGCCCGTCTCAGGGTCAAAACTCAATGTCAATCTCCGCCGTTTCCCCGGCGGCGAAAGCAACTTCGATGTGGTCACCGTTGACTTCCATCGCCTTGCCGTTCACACGGAAAGCCTTCATCGGCCTGCGGCAGCGCAGTGTGAGCGTCTGGCCCTGGTTGGAGGTGAGCATGGCTTTAAGGCCCTTGTCACCCCAGTCCATGCGCTCAAGCTTGGCCCAGGTGTAAAGCCATACGCCTTCGATGCTGCCCTGGCCCAGGCTTGCTGGCATCGCCGGTAAAAACTCCACCGTGCCCGGCTTGGAAAACACGGCCATTTCCAGCAAAATCGCCGGCACCGCGCCCTGCAGGTCCGGGCAGCTCAGGAAATAGGGGTAATGGTTGGTGCCCAGCACCCGCGTGACAAAGCCATGGTTCATCAGCTGATACAGGTTCTGCACGGTCTCGTCCATGTCTTTGAGGCGGATGGCTGTGAACAGGCGGTGGATGATGCCATGGGCAGAATCGTCCTGCTGGGCGCGCTTGCGGTTGGAAATCTGGATGGCGCGAGCAAGCTCCGGCTCATCTTCCCAGGTGATCAGGTGGCCCGGCCACACATCATAATGGTGCGACACATGCCGGTGGTTATAGTTTTCATTCACACCGGCCCAGGCCCACTCCTTAAGGCCGCCCTCTTCATCCAGCAGATACAGCGGCAGCGAGGCCATCTGGTCCTGCCAGTGGGCGATGTTTTCTTGCTCGATGCCCAGCGTGTTGCAAGCGTCGATCAGGTTGTCCAGCACCTCGCGGCAGATCATGATGTCCATCACCGTGTTGATGCTGGTGGCATAGACGCCGTTTCTGGTGGCGTATTCCGGCGTGGGGTTCTCCGGCGAGAAGGAGGGGTAGAACAGCACATGGCCATCCGGCCCGCGGTCACAGGCATAGTCTTCGAAGAAGAGAGCAATCTCCTTGAGCGCCGGCACCAGCCGGTTTTTGAGGAACTCGCGGTCTCCGGTGATGAGCCAGTAGCCCCACAGCTCGTTGTAGATCCAGCCCAACGTGCCGGTCCAGCAGTAATGGGGATAGGTCTTGGAGAAGTGGTAGAACAGCCCGGAGTCATAATCGCAATGTACGCTGGCCAGCAGGCCGCGGGCGCCAAAGAGCTTTTTGGCGTTGATGCGGAAGGCGTCAAACTTCGTTTCATAAAACTTGAAGTAGACATCCATCTCCTCCAGCAGACCCGTGTTGTTGCCGGCACACACCTGCAGGTTGGTATTAATGTTGTGCTGGCCCCAGAAAGGCGGCAGCTCGCCGGTGTCGATGATCAGGTAAAACCGGCCCATGTCATAAAGTTTCTCCAGCATCGCCTGGTTAAACTGCCCATCCAGGTGCGTGCGCTCCAGCAACTCCTCGCCGGAGAGTGCGAAGTCGGTCTCGCCTGGTACAAAGCGGATGCGGGAGCGCTCCATGCGGGAGCCCAGATGGTCGCGGTTGCCTGCCAGAAGCTTCTCATAATCGGGCTTGGCGGCCATCACTTCGTCCACCAGCGGCTGGGCCAGGCCAAAGGTGAAGCCGCTTTCAAACTTGGTGGTTTTGGAGAGGATCATCAGGCTGTCAGCGCCGGTGACGGCAATGCCGTTTTCCGTGGTCTTGACCGATCCGCCCTGGCGCACAAGGCGCACCACCGACACATAGCCCTTCTGGCCATAGTCGGGATAGTAGGCAAACTCCAGCACAATGCAATCTTCCGCCACGGCCAGTTTGTGGCTGCACTTTTCCGGCACCTTCAGCCCGCCGAACTCGCGCATGGGCAGCGCAAGGCCGATCGTCACATCCAGCGATCCTTTGGGCGCGGTGAAGCGAACCACATCCAGGTCGCCGTCAAAGGCGGCAAAGGCCTCCCGCTTGAATGCGCCGGCGCTGTTTTCCCACTGCACGGTGATCAAGCCGGTTAAGAAATCCAGCCAGCGAAGATAGTTCTTCGTCTCACCGCTCTCCGGCTGCCTGATATGCAGATGAAAGGCGCTGGCCTTGTCCGGCGGCCAGGGCGGCATGATCGCGCCGTTGGGAGCGGTTCTCAGATAGGGCGCAAGATTGGATTCCAGCTGCGCCTTTTCCACCAGCTCAGCTGCCTCCACAAATTTGCCCTCCCGCAGCAGCCTGCGCACCTCGGGGAGTACGCCGGTGAGGTCCGGAGGCTCGGGGGCTTTGTCCCACACGGGTTCATAAAGCATCTCATGGATAAATGTGATCCTGTCGTCATAGGGATCGCCCAGCACGTCCAGGCGCTGGGTGCCGTTGCCCGTATAAAGTGCCTCGCTCAGGTTTTTGCCCGGAGAAAGGCTGCACACGTTGCGCTCGGGCAGCATGGCTGCCCTTGCTGATAGGGGCATCGGCTGATATTTGACAGGGGCAGGGATGATTCTGGATGCAAACTGAGACTTCATTGGTTGGCTCCTCATGATTTACTCGTATTGAATTCGGATCTCAAGCGCCTCGCCGGCTTGGAACGGCACCGCAACATGATCGCCGCACAGGGCCATTTCCTTGCCGTTCACACGGAAGGACTTCATGGGCCTGCGGCAGCGCAGTGTGAGCGTCTGGGCCCGTTTGGAGGTAAGAGTGGCTTCCAGCCCTTTCTCATCCCAGTCCATGCGCTCCAGTTTGGCCCAGGTATAGAGCCACACGCCCTGGATGGCGCCGGCCCTGAGCGACTCCGGCATTGCCGGCAGGAACTCCACCACGCCCGGCTCGGAGAACACGCACATTTCCAGCAGGATCGCCGGCATGCCGCCCTGCAGGTCGGGGAACTGGCCCCGGTAGGGGAAGTGCCTGGTCTGCAGCGTGCGCGTGACAAAGCCGTGGTTCATCAGTTGTGACAGGTTCTGCACCGTCTCCTCCACGTCTTTCAGGCGGATGGCGGAGAGACAGCGGTGGATGATGCCGTGGGCGGAGTCATCCTGCTGGGCCCGCTTGCGGTTGGAAATTTTGATCGCGCGGGCAAGCTCCGGCTCCCGCTCCGGCGTGACGGCCCGGCCCGGCCACACGTCATAGTGGTGCGACACATGCCGGTGGTTGTAGTTCTCCTCAATGGTGGGCCACGCCCACTCCTTCAGGCCGCCGCCTTCGTCCAGCAGGTAGACCGGCAGGGCTTCCCGCTGGGCCTCCCAATGGGCGATGTTTTCCTGCTCGATGCCCAGCGTGTTGCAGGCGGTGATCAGGTTGTCCAGCACCTCGCGGCAGATGGCGATGTCCATCACCGAGTTGATGCGGGTGGGGTTGTGATCCTTGCAGGTGACCGTGGAGAAATCGGGGTTCGGCGTGGGGTTCTCCGGCGAGAAGGACGGATAGAAGATCACACGGCCATCGGGGCCGCGGTCGCAGGCGTAGTCCTCGAAGAACAGCGCCATTTCCTTGAGCGCCGGCACCAGGCGGTCTCTCAAAAACTCCATGTCGCCGGTGACGAGGTAGTAACCCCACAGTTCGTTGTAGATCCAACCCAGGCAGCCGGTCCACGCATAGTGCGGATAGGTCTTGCTGAAGTGGTAATAAAGGCCCGAGTCATAGTCGCAATGGATGCTGCACAACAGGCCCCTCGCACCAAAGAGCTTGCGGGCGTTGGTGCGGAAATCCTCAAACTTGGTTTCGTAATATTTGAAGTAGACGTCCATCTCATCAAACAGACCGGTGTTGTTGCCGGCGCACACCTGCAAGTTGGTGTTGATGTTGTGCTGGCCCCACATGGGCGGCAGCTTGCCGGTGTCGGTGACCTGATAGAAGCGGCCCATGTCGTAGAGCTTGTCCATCAGCATGCCGTCGATGGCGTGGTCTGTGTTGGAGCGCTGCATCAGCTCTTCGGCGGAGAGCGCGAAATCTGCCCTGTCGCCCATGAAGAGCCGGGAGCGCTCCATGCGGGAGCCCAGATAGGCTCGGTTGCCGTTGAGCAGGGCGTCAAAATCGGGCTTGATGCCCATCACTTCTTCCACAACAGGCTTGGCGCAGTCAAAGGTGAAGTCCCCTTCAAACTTGACGGTCTTGGAGAGGATGATCAGGCTGTCGGCGCCGGTCACATGGACGCCGTTTTCGGTGCGCTCGGTCTTGCCGCCGCTGCGGAGCAGGCGGACCACGGAGACATAACCCTTTTGGCCATACTCCGGGTTATAGGCCAGCTTGAGCGTGAACAGCTCGCCGGTCATCTCCAGCTCGTGGGAGCAAAGATCAGGCTTGGCCAACCGGCCCACAAAGGAATGGTGGCCGCCCTCGTTAGGCAGCTTCATCTCGATTTCAACATCGAGCTTGCCCTTGGGCGCGGTGAACCGCTGCACCACCACGTCGCCGTCATAGGCCACAAACGCCTCGCGGGCAAAGGCGCCATTGTCGTTTTCCCACTGTACGGTCACTTTGCCGGTCATCATGTCCAGCCAGCGCAGATAATTGCTTGTGGAGCCTGCTTCCGGCTGCCGGATCGCCATCCAGAACGCCCGGTTCAGGCGCAGCGACCACAGCGGCATCAGCGAGCCGTTTCTGTTTGTGGAGGTAATCCCCGCATCAATCTGCTTCTGCTCCACAATGTCTGCCGCCTCATCGGCGCGGCCCTCCAGCAGCAGCTTGCGCACGGTTGGCAGCACATCGGTCAGGTCCGGCGGCTCCGGGGCTTTGGCCCACATTGGCTCATAAAGCAGCTCCTGGGAGAAACCAATTTCCTCGTTGTAGGGGTCGCCCAGCAGGTCCAGGCTCTGGGAGCCGTTGCCCGTGGCAAAGGAATCGGCATAATCCACCGACGGATACAGGCTGCACACGCTGCGCTCCGGCAGGACAGCCTTGCGTGCCTCCAGAGGCATCGGGCCATACAAGAACTCGTGGGGTTTGAGTTTCATGGAAAACGTAGTCATGTTTGCCTCCCTCTGTCAATAAAGGGCCGCCAGCGGATTGCGGCGCGGATCGGAAACCCCGCAGGGCTCCCGATCCGCATCATCTCGCTGTTGGCGGTTATTCCAAATAGACGCTCTTTTGCGACTCGATCACGCCGTCGGAATACACGAAGTCTCCGTAGGCGGCGAAGAAATAGTTCTCCGGCTGGATCGCGCCGGACCTTGGCGGCGTGTTGCCGAAGGACATGCCCACGTCATGCACGCTCTTCAGGTCCATCAGGAAAAGCAGCGTGTTGCCGGTATCGCCCCGCATCGAGCGGTGCTGCTCGTTCACGCAGACAATATAGATGCCTTCCTTGACCTTGACATAGATGGTGGGCTCGTCGTAGGGGAAGCGCTCCCGCTCCTCGCGCTCCTCCGGCGTGAGCTCCCGGGTGGCCATCCGGGTGCCCGGCAGGAACGTGGCGCGGATGTAGTTGGGGCTGTAGTAGACGTGCACAATGGACATGTCGGGGCCATAAGTCCAGTTGATGCGCTTGCCCACCAGGTCGGTCGTGTAGCCGTGGCGTTTTGTGGGCAGCGGGTAGCCGGGCATGTCGATGGCGCCGAAATCGAACTCATTGTTCACCAGATAGGGGTACTTCTCGCTGAAGCCGGTTGAAGTGCGCACAAAGGTGACAAGCCGCTGCTCCAGATCCAAGAACAAGGAAAGGTTGGTGCGCGGTGTATGATTGGTGAGCTCAAACTTCACAAAATAGGTGAGCTCGTCAATCTTCAGGCACTCATAGTTTTCCCGGCGGATGTTGCCGTCGGAGAACTTGGACCACTCCAGCGTGGTGCCGGTCAGGAAATTGACATAATAGTCATCCTCCTTGTCCATCACCAGTTTGAACTGCTTGCCGGCCAACTCGAAAATGAGCGCCGGGGTGTAGCGGGAGAGGCCGTAGAACTCGGGCTTCTTCTTGAAGATGCCGTAGTAATTGTCGTCTCTCTTCGGCGGTGCTGCCGGTTCGGCCGGTTTTTCTTCCGCTTTTTCCGGGGCTTGCTCCGGCTTGCTGTCAGACACGGCGGTGAAGCGGCGGCGCACGTGGAACTTGTTTTCGATCTCATCCACCATCGCGACGGCGTAGTCTTCATAGCTGATGTAGCTTTCGTTGGACGCGTTGGTGATCACGTAGTCGCTGCCCACTGTGTATTTCCCGGTGCGCTTTCCCTTCGGGTCAAACATCAGCGCCGGGGAAAAGAATGTCCAGCTGATCTTGCTTTCCTGGAGCATAGCGTAGGCCTTGGCCATGTCAGCCGGCACCGCGCGCCACTTTTCCGGGATGTTTTCCAAAAGCTGGTGCTTCTTCAGCGGGTCGGTATAGAGGCTCGCGGCCCCGCCCACCACCAGCAGGCGCGTGTCTGGCAGGTGCTTGAGCACGGCGATCAGATGGTCCATCGCCTTTTGATATACATTTTCGCGCTCCGCGCTGGGCAGGTTCACCGCGCAAACCAGCGCGTCCAGGTTCTCCACGTCGCTCTCGTCCAGGTCAAACAGATCGCGCTCCTTGACCTTGGCGAAGCCCATGCCCGCCACCTTCTGCTTGTCTCGCACGAAGGCGACCACATCATGGCCGCGAAGCATTGCTTCCTTGGAGATGAGGCTGCCTGCCTTGCCGTTGGCGCCGATCACACCGATTTTCATCTCTGATTTCCCCCTTTGTTTTTCGTTAGAATTTCACCACATGGGGCGGTTCCTTGGGCGGGAATGTCTCCAGCACGGCCTCGCCGTTTTCGATGTAGAACACCTCAAAGATCGGGTTGTCCGGGCTCTTATAGATGTTTTTCACACCGGGCATTGCTTCCATCACCTTTTGCTTGGCTTCCAGGCTGTCGTCAAACACCACATGGCCGCTCAGGCGCAGATATTGGGAGAAATCAGCTCTGGTGTAGAAAATCTCAGTGAAGGGCGTGGCTTTGAGCTGTGCGGACACCTTCTTGGTGCTGTTGGTGCAGTACCAAAACTTGCCGTCCTCATAATAGCCAAAGCCAAAGGCGCGTACGCGGGGCTGGTTGCCATCCACTGTGGCAACATAACCCACCCGGGTTTCCTTGATGAAGTCCAGAATCTTCTGCATGTGCAATTGCCTCCTAAGTATGTTTTTATTATTTCCGTATTCAATCAATCAGCGAACAACAGCTTCAGCATCTCGCGGGCGGCATAACGCCACACATCCCATTCGTGATAGCCGGGGCAGGAGTGGAACACATTGCGCACGCCTTTCTGGCGCAACTCCGCAAGCTCCGCTTCCACCTTGCCGCACATCGGCTGCTCCTGCTGGCCTGCCGATACGAACAGCAGCCGGAATGTCTCGTTGCACTTTTCAGGGTCTTCAAACAGCGCCGTCAGGTCAAAGCCGTCGCCCTTTTTGGTGAAACCGCCGCTGAATATGCCCATGTTGGCAAACACATCCAGGTGCTTCATCGCGGACACATTGGCCTGCATGCCGCCCATGGAAAGCCCCGCCACTGCCCGGTTCCATCGATCGGCCAGCGTGCGGTAGCGGCTGTCAATGAAGGGCACGGCGTCCTGCACCAGGAAGTCGTCAAAGCCGCCGGTGCCGCGGTTGTCTGACCCATCGGGTTTGAAGGCGTAACCGCTGTTCATCACGATCAGCATTTCCCGGCACTGGCCCTGGGCCAGCAGGTTATCCATGATGTAATTGATCTTGCCGTGCCACACCCAGCCGGTCTCGTCTTCTCCGCCGCCGTGCTGCAGATAGAGCACCGGGTAGCGCTTGTCGGGGTTTTGGTCATAACCCGGAGGGGTGTAGACATAACAGGCGTGGGTGCGGCCGGTGTAGCCGCTTTTGAACAGCTCCATGCGCACCGCGCCGTGGGGCACATCCTGCAGTAGGAAGAAATCCCCGTCTTCCCCCGGCAGGTCGATGAAGTTGATTGTCTCAAAACAACCGTAGCCAAACTGCGCCTGGTTGTTTACGGTCTGCACGCCATCCACGAAATAGCGGTGGTAATGGAACCCCGGCGCGATGTCACGGGCAATGGCTTGCCAGTAGCCATCTCCCACCGGCTGCAGGTCATACTTCTGCGGCATGGAGCCGCCGAGCCCCTCCACACGTACCGACTTGGCAGCCGGCGCATAGAAGTTGAACTCCACCGAGCCGTCGGCGAGCAGGCGGGTGCCTGGCTTCACGTCAAAGTAGTGGATGCTGACTTCTCCGTTTTCTTTTCGCTCAAACTTGGGCCTTTTGTTGAATGGGTCAAAAAACAAGGCGTGTTGGACCAAAGCCTGGTTTTCTGAAAACTCCTTCTTCATGTGAAAACCTCCTTATGACGTTGGTTATCCATATGCAAACACAGGAAATGAGCTGCCCTCAGACAGCAAAATGGTCTCCCCGGAAACATGGAAAAAGAACTCTTGATCTATTGATTAGAATTCTAACACACCATATTTGAAAAGACAAGTATATTGGTTGCAATCCCTTCGGATTCGGTTATACTCTTGCACAGGAGGTGTAATAAATGAACATCAGAAAAAAGGCCTGGCTGGCCGACATGTATGCCAATCCGAAGCATGTGATCCTTGCCAACTCACCGGAGCTCAAGTTTATCAGCGCCGTGTGCGGCGGCATGACGGACGAGGCCGTCTCGTTGTTTCGTGAGAAGAAGCTTTTCGGGGGTGTGCCCCCGGTGGTGGATGCCCCCCATGGCCGCTTTGAGGGCCTGGATGGGATTCGTGAATTTGCCGAAGGCTGGCTGGGGCTCTTCCATGCCCAGAGCGCCTTTGTGACGCCGGTGGTCCAGACCCGGGCAAACGGCCGGTCTGTGACGGAGTTGGTGGTCAACTTCGTGGTGGACGGCGAAATCGAGCAGGTGCCGATGTTTGTGATGGGGGATCTCAGGACGGCTTCCACACTGGAAGAGGTGCGGATCTACTGCCACTTCACCTATGTGCCCGGTCTCACGGCCTATCGCAAGCCGCTGTTTGAATCGGCCCATTTGGAGATGGGCGACCCGGGCCTTCTCACCGGCGCCGTGCGCGAGTATTACGATGCGCTGCACCATGTGCCAAACGCCGACGTGGACCGGATCATGGGCGCGTTGGGCCCAGACTGCAAGTTCGGCGGTTACGAGCCCTGGGGCGACGAGCCTCATGACGCAGGCCGCGAGGAGATCCGCCAGAAATTTGTGCGGATGTCCGGCTATATCCCCCGCTGCGTGGGCATGCGTTATGAAACGATTGTGGACGATGGCGTGACCTGCGTGATCGAGTGGGAGCACATCGTGTCGGAAGCAGGCCAGGCCGAGCTGGGCAGGGTGTGCCTTTCCGGTATCTCCGCCTATGAGCGCGGGGAGGACGGCCTGCTCTGCGCGATCCGCATTTCCGATTATGCCGGTTACGAGCGCACGATTGACTGGAGCAAGACGCCTATTTCCAAAGAGGAGGCCCATCAGATCAACCTGGTGAAATCGTTCCCGGCGGGAGTTGGCCGCAAGGCGCAATCCTGAAACAACGGATAGGCCCGGCGAAGCGCCTTGTGAGCTTCGCCGGGCTGCCATATACAACAGGTATACTTGTTAATATCTTCCGGAGTGATTGCTGGCATGCGCACTCCGGTATTTTGCACCTTATCTTCAGTCAGTCGGGGTTTACCCGGAAAATATCGCCATGTTGCGGATACCTGTTCCATAATGCTTGTATACAATATATCACTAATCTATAATTGATATTTGGAACCAGCTATTGGACTCAACCGGATGGAGGAGGTACGTTTCATGAGAAAAAAGATCGCGTTCATTGGTTCTGGCAGTTTTATTTTCACGAGAAGCCTGGTCCGCGATGTGTTGACCTTTCCGGCTTTCACGGACTGTGAATTTGCTCTGATGGACATCGATGAAAAAAATCTGGAGATTTCCAGACTGGCTGTGGAAAAGATCGTTCGCGAGGGCAATTACCCGGCGATCGTCACCGCGACCACCAACCGCGCCGAAGCCTTGCAAGGCGCCGACGGCGTGCTCACGACCATTCAGGTGGGTGGCAGGGAAGCCTCTATGACCGATGTGTTGATCCCCAAGGAATATGGCGTATCCTTTGCCATCGGCGACACGCGCGGCCCGGCCGGCATTTTCCGGTTCCTGCGCACGCTGCCGCCCATGCTCGATATCCTGCACGATATCGAGAAATATTGCCCCAACGCCATTTTCCTCAACTATACAAACCCGATGGCAATGCTCTGCCGTGCAATGCAAGGCGTTTCCAAGGTGCAGTTGAGCGGCCTGTGCCACAGCGTGCAGGAGACCTCCATGATGCTGGCCCGCTGGATCGGCGCGCCGCTGGATGAGATCACCTACACCTGCGCGGGCATCAACCACCAGGCCCATTACCTGGAGTTCAACTGGAACGGGCAGGATGCTTACCCGCTGATCCGCAAGGCCATCACCGAGAGGCCTGAGGTGCTGCAGGAGGAGCCTGTGCGCAACGAAATGTTCCTGCGCCTGGGCTACTATGTCACCGAATCCAGCTGGCACAACTCTGAATACAACTATTGGTTCCGCAAGCGGCCGGACCTGCGCGAAAAGTTCAACCTCTCCCGCGACATCATCTCGATGATCCAGGAGTGGGAAAAGACCGGCAAGAACGGCGAGAGCCACAGAATGACGGAGTTCAAGAAGTGGATGGACAGCCCCGTGGATCTCAAGCGCGGCCACGAATATGCTGCCTGCATTTTCAACGCCGTGTTTGGCGACAACACGCTGTTTGAGTTCAACGGCAACGTGCGCAACTTCGGCCTGATCGACAACCTGCCCGATGGCTGCTGCGTGGAAGTGCCGGTGCTGGCCTCGAAGAAGGGCCTGAGCCCCATCCGCGTGGGCAAGCTGCCGCCGCAGCTGGCGATCCTGAACCAGGTGAACGCTGCCTGCGAGGAGCTGGCGGTGGAAGGCGCCTTTGAGGGAGATCCGCAGAAGATCTATCACGCCTGCCTGTATGACCCGCTGACTGCTTCCGTGTGCTCCATGCAGGAGATCCAGGAAATGGTGGATAAGCTTTTCGCGGCCCAGGCCCAGTGGCTGCCGCAGTTCAAGCACAAGAGCTGATCCACAGATACGCAGGGTATCACCGGAGGGCTTCGGAACACCGAAGCCCTCCTTTTTTATCATGCCAAACCCGTTGAAACCCCGGTGTTTGGCTTGTATTTGAATGAATTAGATGTATAATTAATGATATTGAGCAAATGTGAGGTGCGGCGATGAAAGAGCGGATTTTTGAGAGCAACGCCAAATATGTGAGCAAGTTCAGTCATGAACTGGCAGGCAAAACCTTCCATCTGGTGATGGACAATGGGCGCGAGCATGTGGCCTGTTTCCTCAGTGGTGAGATCGTGCAGTGGGCAGAGCGCGGCGAGCCATTCCGGTGGGAGAAGTACCAATGCCTCAAGGCGGATGACACCACCTATCTGGTCGTGATGGAGCTTTATGGCCAGCCTTTGCGCACCTGCCGCACGCTGGTGCTGGATCTGGAGCAGAACCTGGTGACGATGCATGTGGCCAAGCAGGGCGGCATCCCGAACCGGCCCAGGATGGTGGAAGTGGAGATCATCTTCGGCGCAATCCAGCAGCCTGGCCAGGCGCTGCCCATCAAGCGGCACGGCTATTCTGCCGAGCTTGTGGGCAAGAAGATCAACTGGACCTACGCCTCCGGGTTTGTAAACACCCACATCTACATCAGCGAAATGTATTATCGTGCCTGGGCCGTGCAGCGGCCGCCTCTGCCGGCGGATGCTACAGCCGAGGAAATCGCGAAGCTCAAGGCCGGCGAGGAGCGCGAAAAGGTGTGGCTCTATGAGGAGCCCTTCCGCTGCGTGAAGATCAAAGACGGCTGCTACCTGTGCAGCGGCATTGAAGAAAACATGAACAAGCTGGACAACACCATCGGCGGCAACAACCTGGTGATCCTGAGCAACATGAAGGAAGGGATGGATGTGGGCCGCACGTTCTGCCTGAATGGGCAGCAACAGCCGGAAAGCGGGATGTTCAGCTCGTTTGGTGAGTTTTCGGATGTTGAGCTGGAAGTGGAGCGCCTGCCCAGCCCTTACCGGGTTTGATGGCAGAAAGCGAGAGGTACCGTGAGGAATCATACAACCCCTGACAGAGATGCGATGCAGCAGCCTGAGCTGGAGTATGGCCTGGCCGGCCAAACCTTCCGCCTGATGATGGACAACGGCCGGGAATACTCGGCAAGCTTCCTCACCGGCGAGCTTTTGCAGTGGGCGGAGCTGGGCGAGCCGCTCCGCTGTGAGAGCTACCGGTGCCTGAAGTCAGACGACAGCACCTGGTTTGTGGTGATGGAGCTGTTTGGCGCGGAGCTGCGCACCTGCCGCACACTGGTGCTGGATCTGGAGCAAAGCCTGGTCACGATGCATGTGGCAAGGCAGGGCGGCATCCCCCACAGGCCAAGGATGGTGGAAGTGGAGATCCTCTTCGGAGCCATCAAGCTGCCCGGCCAAACGCCGCCGGTGAAGCGGCACTGCTACACCGCCGACCTTGCCGGCAAGAAGGTGACCTGGACTTATCACAACGGTTTCATCAACACCCACATCTATGTGAGCGAGCACTATTGCCGGGCATGGGCCGTGCAGCGGCCCCCGCTGCCGCCGGATATCACGCCGGAGCGGCTTTGGAGGCTCAAGACCAACGAAGAGCGCGAGAAGGTGTGGTTTTACGAAGAACCGCTGCGTTGTGTGAAGATCAAGGATGGCTGCTATCTGTGCAGCTTCATTGAGGAAAACATGAACAAGCTGGACAACCGCATCGGCGGCAACAACCTGGTGATCCTGAGCAACATGGCCAAGGGCTTTGACGTGGGCCGCTCGTTTAAAATGACCGACGACGACAACCAGCCCCAAAGCCGCATGATGATCGCCCATGGCCACTATTCTGATGAACCAACCCCGGTGGATGATCTGCCCAGCCCTTATCGGGTTTGAGGGTGGAAGGAAGGGAAAATCGCATGAAAATCGCAGTGATCGGCGCGACAGGCAAGGCGGGCAGCCTGATCGCCCGCGAGGCAAAACAGCGCGGCCATGAGGTGACCGCGATCATCCGCAACAAAAGCAAGCTGCCGCAGGGCCTCTACCCCATGCTCGAGCGGGATATCATGGAGCTCACGGCGGACGATGTGCGCGGTTTTGACGCCGTGGTGAGCGCCTACGGCTGCGCTCCCGGCCAGGAGGAATCGCAGGTGGAGGTGATGAAGCGGCTGATCGCCGTGTTTGAGCAGCTGCCGCAGGTGCGCCTGCTGGTGGTGGGCGGTGCCGGCAGCCTATATACCGATGAAACGCTGTCGCATCAGCTCTGCGAGAGCCTGCCGCCCACGGCAAAGCTGCCGATCTATATGGCGAAGGCTCTGGAGCTGCTCCGTGAAAGCTTCGTGAATTGGACGTTCTTCAGCCCGGCGCTCCGCTTTGACCCCAAGGGCAGGCGCACTGGCAGCTACTCGCTGGGCAGCGAATATATCATCAGGAACGACGGCGGCGAAAGCTACATCAGCTATGCCGATTATGCCATTGCGATGGTGGACGAGGCGGAAAACAACGCCTTTGGCCGCAAACGTTTCACCGCGGTGTCGGAGAAGTTTGAGCTCCCCGAGGCGGCGGAGAGCGGGCGCAGGAGCTATGTGCTGCACTCCAGCCCTGAGCTGGCGGGCCGCAACTTCCACCTGGTGATGGATGATGGCAGCGAGTTCGTGGCGCAATTTCTGACCCCCGAGGTTCTCAGCTGGGCCGGGAGACGGGAAGCCTTCGTGAGCCAGAGCTACCAATGCGCGAAGGTGGCGCCGAAAACCTATTTTGTGAGTTTTTACCACGGCGGCTGCGAAAGGCCTCCATGCCTGAGCATCGTGCTGGATCTGAAGAACAGCCTGGCCACAATGGTAAGGGCGACTGTCGGGGCCAACCCCGCCAGGCCGCGGCTCACAAGCCATCAAATCATCTTTGGCGCAATCAAGCGGCCCGGTGAGCCTTTGCCGGTGCTGCGGCATGGTTACACGGCGGACCTGGTGGGGAAGAAGATTGCCTGGAATTACTCACCCACAGTCCGGATCACCCACATTTATCTGTCTGAGCACTACATGCGCGGGTCATTGAAAAACATGCCGCCTGCCGATGAGAGCATGACAGAAGAGCAGAAACATGAAATCGCTGACCGGGCCAGGCGATGGAGCGAATTGTTCTTTGAGGAGCCGTGCTGCGCCATCAAGATCAGTGAGGGCTTGTATCTGCTTTGCATGATTGAGGACTTCCGCAACCGCATGAACCCGCAGACCGGTGGGGGAGACCTGGTGTATGTGGTCAACACCAACCTCATGCAGGACTTCCTGCGATCCATCAACATTCGTCCGGGCTGCCCGCCGGAGCTTACCATTGGCACGGCGCTGGGTGAGTTCATCACGGACTATGATGAAATGGAGACTGCGGAGAGCCCTTACCGGATCCAATAACGATGCTCAACCTTTGAAATAGAGCTGCAGAAACGCCCGTGGAAAGCACCACGGGCGTTTCTGCGTGCCGATGCGCAGCAAGAAAAGAACCCCCGGCAATCGCCGGGGGTTCCTCTTCGATGATTCTGTGTAGTTTGGTTACTTACTTGGCCATGTAGCGGTCGTAGGCACCCTGATACAGCTTCATCGCGTCTTCAAGGCCCATATCTTTGCACTGCTGCACAAGCTGCGGAACCTCGGAGATGGGGCGCTGGCCGACCACGAACTTGATGAAGTTCTCAAGAACGGCGGTCTTCACGTCGTTCATGATCTTGGCATAGTCCTTGGACTCCTGGGCGCTGAGGGTCAGGTTCGGCAAGCACAGGCTCGTGTCGCCGGTGGCCCACTTCTTGTGCGCTTCGGTGGACTGGGTGGTGTTCAGCTCGATGGAGGCCCAAGCTTCGTAGCTCATCATCTTCGGGAACGAACCGAACGTCGGGATGGCATACTTGTTCACCTTGTCGTTGATGGTGAACTCAGGATCCTTGGCCACTTCATCGGTCCAGGCTTTCTTGCCGTCAGCGCCGATGGTGTAGGAGACGCCTTCCTTACCCCAGTTGATGATGTCGCTGCCTTCCTGGGTGTACATGAAGTCGATCAGCTTGAAGCAAGCTTCAGCCACGCCGTCCTTCTCAGCCTGAGGAGTGACGACTGTGCCTTCGGTGGAAGCAGCGGGGCGCACCAGAGCGCTGTTGGGGCTGTAGGGCTTGCCGTCGGGCCCCTTCAGAGGAGCGAGGCCTTCAAAGGTGGCGTCGGGGTTGGTCTTGCGCAGAGCGACCTGATAGTTGTTGAAGTTGGAGGGCCACACGTGCAGGATGCCGGCGCGGTCACCAGTGACCTTGGCGTCCTGGGCGGTGCCGTCCTGGACGGACCACTCGGGATCGAGCAGCTTTTCTGTGTACCACTTGTTCAGCGTGGTCACCAGCTCCTGGAAGTTTTTGCCGTCATTGACGTTCACCCAGAAGTTGACCTTGCCGGTGGTGGGATCCAGCTGGGGCTCCTGCCACAGCATGCCGTAAGCGGAGATGATGTTGGACAGTGTGAAGAAGAAAGTGCCGCCGCCGACATTGTAGTCGGTGATCGGAATCTCGTCGGCCTGGCCATTGCCGTTCGGATCCTGGTCGCGGAAGGCAACCATCACGTCATACAGCTCGTCAATGGAGGTCGGGAAATCCTTGTTGACCTTCTTCAGCCAGTCGGAACGGATGCCCATGCCCCAATAGGCGCCGCGGGCAAGGTTCGTGTCAACGTGGCAGAACAGAGCGGAAGTGCCGTCGTCCAGCGTCACGGACCTACGGATCGCATCGTTGGAATCCAGCAGAGCGAACCAGTTGGGCACCAGGGCCTTGTACTTCTCGTTCTTGCTGAAGTCAATGACGATGCCGTCTTCGATGGCAGCGGACAGACCGCCGTCATAGTTGTTGAAGTTGTGGTAGAACATGTCTGTCAGCGTGCCGCTGGCCAGCATGATGTTGGCGGCCTGGTTGTAATCTTCGCCTGCGGCGGGGCCCTGGAAATCGATCTTGACGTTCATCTTCTCTTCCAGGGTCTGCACCCAAAGTGCTTCTGAAAAGTTGGAGATCACCTTCGTGTTGTTGGGAGCTGCTCTGTAATAGGTGATCTTGGTGGGGTCACCCTTCGCTGCCGGCTCGGTCGGAGAGGCGCTGGCTGCAGGTGCATCCGTAGCCGCATCCTTCGAGGGGGCGGGGGTGGTTGTCGTGCATCCTGCCATAGCGATAAGCATCATAATCGCTATCAGCAAGGACAGAGACCGGAACTTTTTCATGGTCTAACCTCCTTTTATTCAACACCGGGAACCCGGTATTGTTCGCTCATTAACCCTTCAACGCGCCGATCATGACGCCTTGCGTGAAGTACTTCTGGATGAACGGGTAGATCAGCATGATCGGGATGACGGAAATCATCACTGTGGAATACTTCATCAGCCGCTTGTATGCTTCGCTCTGAGAGCCTTCGTAGGCACCGCCGGACATTTGAGCGCCGGCCTGGTTGTTGATCAGAATCGTACGAAGCACCAGCTGCAGCGGGAACTTCTCCTTGGTCTTGAGATAAATCAACGCATTTGACCATGCGTTCCAGTGACCGACGGCGTAGAATAAGCCCAATGCCGCGATCGTGGGGATGACCATTGGCAACACGATCTGATACAGGACCCTGAACTCTCCGGCTCCGTCCAGCCTGGCGGATTCTTCAAGATCCGGTGGCACCCCGTTGATTGCCGTGCGCATGATGATCAGGTTGTATGTGCTGATCAAACCCGGGAGAATCAACGACCAGATGCTGTCATACAGCCCCAGGCCCTTTACCACGAGGAAGGCAGGGATCATGCCGCCGCTGAAGTACATGGTGATGATCACCATGATGGACAGGAAACGGTTCCACAGCATCCCGCGCCGCGAGAGCACGTAGGCAAACATCGTCGTCATCAGAAGGTTCAGGGCAGTGCCCACGACCACGACGAACGCGGTGACCTTGTAGCCATTGATGATGTCATCGGTCTTGAATGCCAGCGCGTATCCGTTGAATGTGAATCCAAGGGGCGCCAGAAGCAGACCGCGATGGGCCATCAGCCTGTCCGGATCACTAAAGGAAGCGAACAGCACATAGATAAACGGATAGAGTGTGATGATGCTGAGCCCCACCAGGAAAATCGCGTTGGCAGTATCAAATATTCTGCTGCCGATACTTTTCTTGCCATATTGCCACATGTTATTACCCTCCTCGTTTACCAGAGCGAAACGTCGGTCATTTTCCTGCTGAACGCGTTCATGCAGGTCAACAAAATCACGTTTATGACCGAGTTGAACAGACCAACCGCGGTGCTGTAGCTGAAGTTGTTCTGCAGCAGGCCATAGCGGTATACAAAGCTTGAAATGACGTCTGCCGTTTCATATGTGGTGCCCGTGTAGAGCAGGATGACCTTTTCAAACCCGACGTTCATCATGCTGCCGACGCGCAGGATAAACATGATCACAATGGTGCTCATGATGCCCGGCAGCGTGACGTGCAGCACCCGCTGGAACCTGTTGCATCCGTCGATGACTGCCGCGTCATACAGCTGCACATCCACCGAGGAGAGGGCGGCCAGATA
>JAEYYW010000186.1 GCA_023428265.1 Bacillota bacterium
ACATTACATACCGCAGAGAAAGTGATGGACCGCCCGTTATCGCGCAGCGCGGCGCCAGCAATCAAACTGCACCGGCCCAGAAGCCTGGCTGGGAAGCTGAGGCAACTGCTGGGCTTTGTGGGCCCGGCGTTTGTGGTGAGCGTGGCCTATATTGACCCCGGCAATTTCGCGACAAACATTGCAGGAGGATCGGCCTTCAACTACAACCTGGTGTGGGTGATCCTGTGGAGCAACCTGATGGCGATCTTTTTGCAGACAATGTCTGCCAAACTGGGCATCGCAACAGGAAAGAACCTGCCGGAGCTGTGCGGCGCGGCGTTCAGCCGCCCGGTGAACTGGGTGCTCTGGGCCGGTGCGGAGCTGGCCGCGATGGCAACCAACATCGCAGAGTTTATCGGCGCGACCCTGGGGTTTTACCTGCTGTTTCACATCCCCATGATTTACGCGGGCCTTCTGACGGCTGTGATCAGCTTTCTGATCGTATGGCTGGAAAAGTATGGGCAGCGGGTTGTGGAGATTGTGATCACAGTGCTGGTGGCGGTGATCTGCGGGGCCTACGCCTTTGAGCTCGTGCTGGCCAAGCCCGATTGGGGGCAGGTTGCGCTGCACACACTGGTGCCATCCTTGCCAAACGGCCAGGCACTGCTGATTGCTGTGGGCATGCTGGGGGCCACGGTGATGCCCCATGTGATCTATCTGCACTCCCAACTGGTGCAGTGCAGAAACGGCGCGCACACGATTGAGGAGAAAAAAAGGCACCTCAAACTGGAAAAGATTGATGTGGTGCTGGCGATGAACATCGCCTTCATCGTGAACGCGGCGATGGTGGTGGTATCGGCGGCGGTGTTTTTCCGCAGCGGTGTTGCGGTGGACACCATTGAGCAGGCGCACCGGTCGCTGGAGCCGCTAATGGGCAGCCTCTCAAGCGGGGCGTTCGGCATCGCGCTGCTGGCCTCCGGCCTTTCCTCCTCGGCGGTGGGCACCATGGCCGGGCAGACGACAATCAAAGGCTTTGTGGGCCTGAGCATCCCGGATAATGTGGCGCGGCTGATCACAATGGCACCGGCGCTGCTCCTGCTTGTATTGGGCGTGAACCCGATGAAGGCACTGGTGCTGAGCCAGGTGACACTGTCCTTCGCGCTGCCGCTGGCAGTCATTCCGCTGCTGATCCTGACCGGGAAGAAAAAGTATATGGGCGAGCTGGTAAACAAGCCCGCGACCAAGGTGATCGGATGGGTGATTACATCGGTGATCATTGGATTGAATGTGGTGCTGTTGATGCTGACGTTTTTAGGGCAGGTGTAGGCAAAGCCTGAGAATCGACAAAACAAAAGCCGGGTGGGTTTGCGATAACCCACCCGGCTCTGTATCAAGAGAGTCTTATACCGCTGCCTCTTCCTCTTCCTTCTTCTCAATCCCCAGCAGCTTGTTTTCCTCTTCCTCCCTGAACTGGTTGGTGTAGAGGTCATAGTAGTGGCCGCGCAGGGCCATCAACTGCCTGTGGGTGCCCTCCTCCGCCACGCGACCCTTCTGGATCACCATGATCCGATCAGAATTGCGGATCGTGCTCAGGCGGTGGGCGATGATGAAGCTGGTGCGGCCATGCAGCAGCTTGTCAATGGCATACTGTATCTTGCCCTCCGTCTCGGTGTCGATGGAGCTGGTAGCCTCATCGAGCACGAACAGCGCGGGCTTGGCGATAATGGCGCGGGCGAAGCTGATCAGCTGCTTTTCACCGGTGGAAAGACGGCCTCCGCCCTCGCCCACCTCGGTGTCATACCCCTTCTCGAGCCTGACGATGAAGTCATGGGCGCCCACCTGCCTGGCGGCTTCCTCAATTTCCTCATCGGTGGCGTCCAGCTTGCCGTAACGGATGTTTTCGCGGATCGTGCCGGAAAACAGGTGCGGCGACTGCAGCACATAGCCCAGATTGGAATGCAGCCACAGCTGGCTGCGCTCGCGGTAGTCCTCGTCGTCAATCAGGATCGTGCCCTCCGTGGGCTCATAAAAACGGCAGATCAGGTTCACGATCGTGCTCTTGCCGCTGCCGGTCTCGCCCACCAGAGCGATCTTCTCTCCGGCTTTCACCGTGAGGTTGAAGCGCTCAAGCACCGTCTGGCCACCCTTATAGGTGAAGGAAACATCTCTGAACTCCACACGGCCCACGATGCCCGGCCAATTCTCCCGCTTGGCGTCAAACGCGTCACCGAACTTCTCAATCACCTCCGGCCGGTCTTTGATCTCCGGCTCGCTGTTAAGCAGCGTGAGCACGCGCTCCACGGCGGTCTGTGAGTTTTGCAGCTCGGCAAACACGTTGGTGGCCTGACGGATCGGCTCAAAGAACCAGGTGGTCAGCGTGAGGTAGAACATCAGGTCGCCCAGCGTCATGCCGCCGATCACAACCTGCCAGCCGCCGGACCACACCACAAGGCCTGTGGAAATGGCGCTGATCGTCATCACGATCGGTGTAAACACCGCAGACATCATGATCGCGCGGATGGAAGCGCGGCGCATCGTGCCGGTGAGTGCGGAAAACTCCTTGAAGTTGAGCTGCTCGCGCACCAATGTCTTGGTGGTGCGGGCGCCGGTGATGCCCTCGTTAAAGGCGCTGGTGATGCGGGAGTTGGTCTTGCGGGCCTCGCGATGGGCTTTCAGAATGCGCCGTTGGAACCACAGGCTCACCAGCACAATGAACGGCACCGAAGCCAGCACGATCAGCGCCAGCTGCCACTTCACAAGGAACATTGTGATCAATGCAACCAGCATGAAGGTGAAACCCCAGGTCTGGTCCACCAGCGTCCAGGCGATGGTGTCACCCAGACGGCTGGCGTCATTGGTCATGCGGGCCATGATGTAGCCCACCGGTGTTTTGTCATAATAGGAGAAGCTCAGCTCCTGCAGCTTTTTGAAGCCGTCACGGCGGATGTCGTGAGTCAGGCCTGCTTCCACCTGCCCGGCCAGGCGAATGAATGTATAGATCAGCGTGCACTGCACCACCAGCATCACCGCGCTGATGGCAATGAACTTGCCCACGCCATTCCAGATGCCCTTGGTCACGTAGTTGTCAATGACCTCCTTCTGGATGAAGGAGAACGCGACGTCCATGATGCCGTTGGTGATCATGCAGGCAATGACAATACCGATGATCTTGCTATAGGGCTTGGCAAAGCGCAAGAGCTTTGCCCACATTTTCAGGTCTACCTTTTTATCTTGATATTCTTCTTCCAGCAGTGCGCTCAACTAAACCAACTCCTTTTCCTGCGGCATTGAAACGAAGGCGGGCTCCTCGCTGCCCTGCATTTCTTCCTCCAGCGCGTTCTGGATCATCCAGATGCGCTTATAGAGGCCTTCCTGCTCGAGCAGTTCTTCGTGTGTGCCGTTTTGTGTGATGCGCCCATCCTCCAGCACCAGGATGCGATCCGCCTCGGACAGCGTGGACACCCGGTGCGAAATGATGAACGTGGTGATGCCCTGCCGGCGTTTCTTCAGAGCCTTGCGGATTGCCGCATCGGTCTCGGTGTCCACAGCGCTCAGGGAGTCGTCAAAGATGAGGATGTCATTGTCCTTCATCAGCGTGCGGGCAATGGCGACCCTTTGCTTCTGGCCGCCGGAGAGCGTGACGCCGCGCTCACCGACCACCGTGTCATACTTCTTGTCAAAGCTCTCGATCACATCATGCACGGCGGCCACTCTGGCAGCTTCGTGCACCAATGCTTCTTCGGGGTGCTCGTGGATGATGCCGATGTTTTCCTTCACAGTCTTGCCGTAGAGGAACGGCTCCTGCAGCACGATGCCCACATGGGTGCGCAGATGATCCTTCTCAATGGTCTTCAGCTCCACGCCGCCGATGGTGATCGAGCCGCCCTGGTAATCATAGAGCCGCTGCAACAGGTACACCAGCGACGATTTGCCGCTGCCGGTGGCACCCAGCAGAGCCACAGTCTCGCCGGCCTTTGCCGTAAAGTTGAGGCCCTTCAGCACAGGCTTGGATTCCTCATAGCCAAAGATCACATCGCGAAACACAATGTCTCCCTTGAGGCTGGGCTTGACGGGGTTTTCACCGGAATCCTCCGGCTTCTGGATCAGGATGTCGTTCAGGCGGCCCACGGCGATCAGCATCCTGCCGGCATCGGAAAGCTGCCGGCCAAGATTGCGGAAGGGCCACAGGAACATGCCCACATAACTGGTGAACACGATGAAGGTGCCCACGGAAATCTCACCGTTGATCGTGTATAAGGCGCCGATATACAGCACCATCACCTGCTGCAGGATCGTCATGAAATCCAGCGAGCTCCAGAACACGGCAAACATCGAAATCAGATGCTTCACGCGATCGCGAAGCGTGACGATGCGCTCGGAATACTTGTCGCGCTCATAGCGCTCCCTTCCGAAAGCCCGCACCACGCGCACGCCGGAGAGATTCTCCTGCAGCGCCGTGGACATGGCCCCGTCGGCCGTCTCCACGATGGTGAACTGCCCCTGGATCTTGCGGAAGTAGATCACCGAGAATCCGACAATGAACGGTATCATCGCCATGGAAAACAACGTGAGCTGCCAGTTGAGGCTCAGCAGCACCGGCAGCGTGGTGGATAGCACCACCACGGCGCGGAAGATTTCCGGCAGCTGGTTGTTGATGAACATCCTGGTGGTGTCCACGTCGGTGGTGCAGCGCTGGATCAGGTCACCGGTTTCCGCCTTCACATGATAATCATAAGGCAGGCTCTGCAAGTGATTGTAGAGCTTGTTGCGGATGTTGAGAGCGATGCCCTCGGAGGCCCGGCTGCCGAATTTCGCCTTCAGAAACATGAAGACGCCGCGGCATATCATGATGGCAACGATGATGATGGCGCAGATCCAAAGGTTTTTGGACAGATAGTCCACACCGCCCACCGATTCCACCCAGTTGAGCACAAACGGCGGCGCGTTCATCGTCTTTTTAAGAATCACACCGTCCACGACCCAGCCGAGGATGAGCGGCCACAGGTAGTTCAGCAGCACGTCGGCGACCACGCCGATCAGAGAGGCCAGGTAACGGATCCGGAATCCTTTGGAAAACTCCCAAAGCCTCTCAAGCCTGATCTTGTTCATAAAACCAATCCCTCCAGTGATGCCGCGGCAAATAAAAAAGCCGCGGTTATCCCGCGGCCAGATCTCCTAGAATGCTCGCGGGTTTCGTTGCCCGCGGTTGCGTTATCGCATTAACGCATGCACCGGGGCCGGAAAATGGCATAGTTGTGCCCAAAAGCCTTCATACCAACCAAAAAGATACGATTGCGCATTTCCGGACCTCCTTTCCTGTGTCGCCTGACGGCGCAATCAATATACTAACAGATAATCCCTGCCTTGACAAGGGGAACAAGCAGAAAAATTTCTACCACTCTAATATGAATTTGAATACGAATCTCCATATGCCGTCAACCTGAAAGCACGCAATCGCCGCACGAAGGAAATCCTCGCAATGCAAGTCCCAATCGGCAGACAAAAAATGGGGGCAGGCTTGAAGCCCACCCCCATAACAATAACTGAGTGTAAACCTTAAATACCGCCCTTTTTCAGCCTCTCGATCGCCTTCTGCGTGTTTTCCTGGCTGCCGAAGCCGGTCAGGCGGAAGAACCCCTCGCCGCATGTGCCGAAACCGGAACCGGGTGTGCCCACGATGTTGTAATTCTCCAGCAGCAAGTCGAAGTATTGCCAGGACGTATAGCCCGCCGGAATCTTCAGCCAGATGTAGGGGGCGTTTTTGCCGCCGAACACCTGATAACCCAAGCCCTCGAAGCACTGGCGGATGTTCTTCGCGTTTTGCATGTAGTAGCCCACATTGCTGCGGATCTGGTTCTGCCCCTGGGGCGTATAGATAGCTTCCGCGGCTTTCTGGATGATGTAGGACACGCCGTTGAACATCGTGGCCTGGCGGCGGGCCCACAACTTGTTCAGCGACGCCGTGCCGCCCTCTTTCAAGCGGGCCTTGATGTCTTTGGGGATCACCGTGTAGCTGCACCGCACACCGGTGAAGCCGGCGGTCTTGGAATAACTGCGGAACTCCACCGCGCACTCGCGGGCGCCCTCAATCTCATAGATGCTGTGGGGCAGATCCGCATCCTGGATATAGGCTTCATATGCCGAGTCAAACAGGATCAGGCTGCCGTGGCGGCGGGCGTAGTCCACCCATTTTTTCAGCTCCGCGCGGCCCATCACGGTGCCGGTCGGGTTGTTCGGCGAGCAAAGATAGATCACATCCACTTTGTGGCGGGGCAGCTCCGGCATGAAACCGGCGTCCGGCGTGCAGGGCAAAAACTTGATCCGGGTAAACTTGCCGTCCGGCTGGAGCTTGCCGCCGTTGCCGGCGATGATGTTGCTGTCCAGATAGACCGGATACACAGGGTCGGTAATGGCGATCACATTGCCGTTGTCCAGCACATCGGTGAAATTGGCCGTGTCGTTTTTGGCGCCGTCGGAAATAAAGATCTCGTCAATGCCGATCTCCACACCAAGTGGCTTGTAATCATTGTCCGAAATGGCCTGGCGCAGAAACTCATAACCGGCGTCGGGGCTGTAGCCCTTGAATGTGGCCGCGTGGCTCATTTCGTCCACGGCGGAATGCATCGCCTTGATCACAGCGTCGGGCAATGGCAGCGTCACGTCTCCGATGCCCAGCGGCACGATGTCGGCGTCAGGGTTTGCGGCCCTGTATTCCTTCACCTTGCGGGCGATCGTAGAAAACAGGTAGTTGTCCTGCATCAGGTGAAAATTGCCGTTGGCCCAGATCATGTCATTTTCCTCCACATACATTACTGACAAGCCGATGGCTGTCTTGAACCACGTTACGAAACACGGGCGACTCGTGAGCCGCCCAGTTAGGTCAGAAATCCATTTCGCCGGTGAACACCTCGGTGGCCGGCCCGGTCATAAACACGCTGCCCGCACCGGGCCACTCGATTGTGAGTTTGCCTCCCAACAGGTGCAGATCCACCGGGCTGTCTGCCAGGCCTAGGCGTATGGCTGCCACGGCCGTGGCGCACGCGCCGGTGCCGCAGGCCATCGTCTCGCCGCTGCCCCGCTCCCACACGCGCATGCGGATGTTCTTCCGGTCGATCACATGGGCAAACTCAATGTTGCACCGTTTGGGGAAAAGCCTGTGGTTTTCAAGCGGCGGGCCGATGCGTGGTAAGTCCAGATGGGCCGTGTCCTCCACAAAGGTGACGGCGTGGGGGTTGCCCATCGAAAGGCAGTTGAGCGTCCAGACACCGTCAGCCGTCTCGGCTGTGACGCCAAAGGCATCCTCTCCCCGCACATCCACCGGGATTTGCTCCGGCCTCAGCCGGGGCTCGCCCATGTCCACGCGCACGGTGGCGATTTTCCCGTCGGGGCCGGGGTTCAGCTTCAGGCGCTTCATGCCGCCCAGCGTTTCCACCGTGATGTCAAGGCTGCCCGTCAGGCCATGGTCATACACATATTTGCCCACACAGCGGATGCCGTTGCCGCACATCTCCGCCTCACTGCCGTCGGCATTGAACATCCGCATACGGAAGTCACCTTTCACCGATGGGCAGATCAGGATCAAGCCGTCGCCGCCGATGCCGGTGTGCCGGTCGGCCACAATCATCGCGATGCGGGGCAGGTCTTGCTCCGGAAGCTTTTCCTCAAAGGCATTGACATAAACATAGTCGTTGCCGGCGCCGTGCATTTTGGTGAATCTCATATCAGTATACCTTGAGATATTGGTCCAGCTCCCACTGGTGCACATGGGTGGTATAGGCTTCCCATTCCTTCTGCTTGGCATGCAGGAACTTGGTCACCACATGGTCGCCCAGCGCGCTCACCACAAGGCCGTCGGCCATCATGGCATCCAGCGCCTCTTTCAGGCTTTCGGGCAGCGCCTTGATGCCCAGAGCCGAGCGCTCCTGCGCCGCCATGGCATAGATGTTTCGCTCCACATTGGCCGGCGGGGCCATGTCGTGCTTGATACCGTCCAACCCGGCGGTCAGCATGCAGGCCAGCGCCAGATATGGGTTGCAGGATGGATCGGGGTTTCTGAGCTCAATGCGCATGCCCTCGCCGCGGGCAGCCGGAATGCGGATCAGCGGGCTGCGGTTTTTCGTGGCCCATGCCACATACACCGGCGCCTCAAAGCCCGTCACCAGGCGCTTGTAGGAATTCACCAGCGGGTTTGTGATGGCGGCAAAGCCCCGGACGTGGGCAAGCAGGCCGGCGATGTAGTTTCGGGCCATATGGCTCAGGCCCAGCGGATCCTTCGCGTCATAAAATGCGTTTTGCCCATCACAGAACAGCGACTGGTTCACGTGCATGCCGGAGCCCGCAATGCCATAGATGGGCTTGGGCAAGAACGTGGCATAAAGGCCATGCCGCTTGGCGATCGATTTGACCACGGCCTTGAAGGTGATGATATTGTCTGCCGCCTTGAGGGCGTCGGTATATTTGAAGTCAATCTCATGCTGGCCGTTGGCGCACTCATGGTGGCTGGCCTCAATCTCAAAGCCCATTTCTTCCAGCGTAAGGCTGATGTCGCGGCGGGCCTCCTCCCCCATGTCAATCGGCGCCAAATCGAAATAACCGGCCTCGTCATGGGTGATGGTGGTCGGGTTGCCGTTGCTGTCTACCTGAAAGAGGAAAAACTCGCACTCGGGGCCCACGTTGAACGAAAAACCCATATCGGCTGCCTGCTTCAATGCCCGCTTCAGCACGTGGCGCGGGTCACCTTCAAAGGGTGTGCCATCGGTCTTGCAAACGTCGCAGATGATGCGGGCGGTGCGACCGCCCTGCTGCCGCCACGGCAGCACCGTGTAGGTGTCGGGGTCGGGCCGGAGCACCATATCGGACTCCTCAATGCGCACAAACCCCTCGATGGAGGATCCGTCAAACATACAGCCGCGCTCCAGCGCACGAGGCAGCTGGTTCACGGTGATGGCCACGTTTTTAGGTGTGCCCAGCACATCGGTGAACTGCAGGTTGATGAATTTCACACCTTGCTCTTCGGAAAGTGTGATCAGGTCTTCGGCTTTATACATGCCATAATCCTCCTGACAGAATGAAAGGAAGCAAAAACACTCTTGCAATTTTCTATATTATAACAGAATGAAACAGCAGAAATCAATGAAATATTGAAATGGAATCACCGTTCCACTTCATATCATTATTCTGATGCACTGATAAAGCGTTGGCTCGGGCAGCTTGCCTGCCATATAGGATGAACTGGAAGAAAAAGTATGCTATCATCATAGAGAGTCATCGCGGGAGTAGCTTTGTGAAAGAAACCCGAATTGTGCCATTATTTCATATTGACATAGAACAGCATTGGGGTGGACGGTGCTTGCTTTTTTATGTGAATAATGGATTGGGTAAGCTCCAATGGGGACGGGGAGCCGAAAGTGGGAGATCGTTTGCAAGCTTGATGCTCGGGGATAAGCCGCTGATCAATCTTGGTCTGGACCGTGAGTTTTTTTGCCCAACCTGCACAAAGCTTGTAACAGCCGGATATGGGCTGGATAATATAGATCACAATCCTCTGGCTTCAATGGAAGATGAGATCAATAAACCTTTTAAGTCTCTCCAAAAATCATTGACAATGATTGAACCGCTTCTGAAACTCTTGCCGTCAGGTTATTATGCAATTGCCGATCTGGACCTCCTCCCTACCGATGGAAACGGAAAGTTCTTCTGGAGTGTTAACAATATACCCCAGCAAAACGATGCGACAACCGGCATTCACGGCACAAAGTGTTATCCACGATACCTGCTGCCCACGCAGGTTCCATCACGTTTCAATCCTAACAGAGCAGAATTCTACCGCTTCAAACCGGATTATAGGGCAATTTCATTATATCTTGATCATTATAGCTTCCTTTGCGCTTTGCTGGATGGTCATCATAAAGCAGTGGCAGCCGCAATGGATGGCAGGCTATTGAAGTCATTAGTTATACTGCCATCAAATTATTATGGTCAACTAAATGAAGAGAGAGAATTGATTTATCAGGGGATCGATGTTGCAAATCAAAAGATTAGCCATGAGAAACTCATGTTAGGCTGGAATGCGTATGAAGAAGATGCGTCACCAGTTCAAATCGAATCAAAACAGCAAGTTACGCATCCTTCTTTCAGTACATATCGCTGGCCCGATTCATTGCTTGAGACAATAAAAAGCTATCCCGACAGCTTTACGGATTTCTGCCTCCGGCTGGCTGGCAACCTGTCCAACGAAAGGCTCTCCCGAATCATTCAATGTGAAGAGAAATGCAATGAAACGGCAATGCTCTGTATCATTAACGCGCTCTATTTGCGTGACAATCCGCAATATTTGACAATGGCGACATTCGCGAAACAACAGAGGGATTATGCACACATCACCCACGCCATAGACATTCTTTTGCAAAGAGTGAATGATAAGGGTAAGTATTCTCGTTTTTCCATTCATTATCAGCAAAGTATACCTTCATAAAAAACATCAAGAACCCCTCCCCATTTTGCGCTAAACTACACTCATCCTCCGGAGGTCACCCATGAATTACTTCCTCACCCTGAAGGCCGCGCTGTCCTTCATCGAGGCCAACCTGTGCTCCGAACTGGACGCAGAAGCCGTCGCGGGCATGGCGGGCTTTTCGCCCTCCCACTTCCACACGGTGTTTCGCGCAGCAATCGGCATGCCGCCCGCGGCCTACATCCGCGCGCGAAGGCTCATGCACGCCGCGAAGGACATCACAGAGACCGAAAGCCGCGTGGCCGACGTGGCCTTCCGCTATGGCTTTGACAGCCACGAAACCTTCACACGGGCATTCGCGCGGCAGTTCGGCCAGACGCCCACCGCCTTCCGACAGGCCAACAAAAGCTTTCTCATCCCAATGGTTTCGCCCGGCATTTATGGGCCGACACTGCACTACAAGGAGGAACCTATGAACCAAATGCAAACAGGAATTGAGCGTTTCAATGACGGCGTTATGCTGCACGGTGTGCCCAAGGTGAGCTATTTCGGCGACCCGCCGGAGCTCACTCCCTTTATCGCCAGCGTGAAAACGGCGCTGCAATTCATCGGCGTGACCGACACCCCCTATGCCCATTATCACTGCGTGGCAGGCTCCGCTTTCCGACTGATGTGGAACACCGCCTGCTGGGACGGTGGCAACATCGACATCCTCGTGATGGAGGAAAACCCCGTGGCGCCGCTCCTGCGGGCTGTACGCGCCGCCGGCAGGGATTGCCGGCTCCTCTTCAAGCCCACTGTGAACGAAACGCACTTTCAAGGGCGTTTAAAGCCCGGCAATGACGTGGAGTATGGCGGCAAGGAAGAGTTCATCGCACTGATCAGGGAGCAGATTGACCGGGGCGTTCCGGTGGTGGCGTTCGGTGTGATGGGCCCGCCGGAGGCTTGCGTTGTGACCGGCTACCGGGAAAACGGCGAGGTGCTGACCGGCTGGAACTTCTTTCAGGACATGCCCGACATGGTGGGCCCGGTGGAGAAAACCGAGGAAGGATATTTCCTGCGGCGGGGTTGGTTTGAGGACCGGGAGACCATCGGCATATTGGCCATCGGAGAATGCACAGGCATCGCCCCCCTCAGGCAAACCGTGCGTGACGCGCTGGAAAACGCAGTGCGTGTGATGAGCCCCAGGCGCGTGGGCACGCTGGCCGGCGGTCTGGACGCCTTTGACGCATGGGAGGCGGCGCTGCTGAACAAGGCAGAGTTCCCGGAAAACGCCCCGATCCCACTGCTCTTTGAGCGGTTGATGTGCCAGCAGGATGCCAACACCATGGTGGCAGAAGGCCGCAGCTATGCCAAGGGCTGGCTGGAGCACATGGCGCGGCAGTTGCCGGAGGCGGCTGAGCCGATGGAAAAGGCAGCCAAGCTGTTTGAACAGGCCAACGCGACGGTGTGGGAGATGTGGGATCTGGTGGGCGGTCTGGGCATGGGCGAAAAGCAAGCCCTTGCAATGGGCAATGAAGAGACCAGGCAAAAGCTGGTGGAGCGCATCCGCAAGCTGAAGCAATATGACAGGCAGGCGCTCCCGCTGCTGCAAAAAGCGGCCGAACTGCTGAAGTGATCAAAAAGCCGCCTGCGGTTGCTCCGCAAGCGGCTTTCTCCCTTTGCGATCAAATCACTGCGACACAGTCACGGCCCCGACCTTTGGCCATGTAAAGGGCCAGATCCGCGTCCTTGTATGTTTGCTCCAGTGAGTTTTCCGACGTGCAGTTGATTGCCGTGACGCCAAAGCTTGCCGTCACGTTCATTGTGACACCCTCATAGACCATAGGTGTGCGCCGGATCACGGCGCCAAGCTTTTCAGCGGCAGCCTTGCCCTCCATCGCCTCGGTGCAGGGCAGCAGGAGGATGAACTCATCGCCACCCCACCGGGCCACTGCATCGGTCTCACGCACATGGGCCTTCAGGATTGACGCGATATGCCGAACCACGCAGTCACCGGCGAGATGGCCATACCCATCATTGATGGATTTAAAGCCATCCACATCCACCATGACCAGGCTGGACTTATGCCCATACCGCCGCACCATTGCCATTTCGTTGGTCAGAAGCTCCTCAAACCGGCGGCGGGTGAGCAGATTGGTCATCGGGTCATGGTAGGCCAGGAACTGCAGCTCAATGTTTTTCTCCTCAAGCTCCTTCCGCTGGCTTTCAATCTTCCGCTTCTGGAGGATGTTGGCGACGGTGCCGTTCCAGAGAGTATAGGATAGGCAGATGGCAAGCCCGATGGTGGTGATGCCATTCACGCGGTTGCTGAGCAGCACCGCGTGGTTCTGCTGCGTGACGCCCTGGGCGGAGATGAAAACAAACAGGCATGTGGCAAAAATCGGCAGCATATAGGCTGGTTTGATGACCAGCGAGGCGCTCACAACTGTGCACGCCACCAGGAAGGGCGTGATGTTGGGGGTGACCAGCTGATCCACCGATGAAATCACGATGCCGAAAGTCAGAATCACACCGGCGGCAGCATATTGTAGTGCGCGCATCGGCACAGTGGCAACAACACGGTTGCGAAAGCGAAACGCAGCCAACCCGATCGTGCCAAGGCTGATCAGGAGGGCAAAATGGCTGGCAATGACCCACAGGCGCCATATCCGCTCCACACCGGCGATCTGCGCGAGCCCCTGGTGAAACAGGATCATGTGAATCGCGCTGAAAGGCACTGCAAAGATCGCGATCGCTATGAGCCTCTTCAGGTTGAGCGCCGCAATATCATCGGCCACTGTTTTGTGCGCAGCGCCGTTGTGTATGAGCATCTGTTTGATCTTGGCCACAAATGCTCTTGCCTCAGCTATCATAAACCGCTCCCTGGATTATCATTGATTGTTTAATAATATATACCCACCTTCCAGCATATTCCATATAAGTTTTCGCGAATACCTGATCCGGAAATTGACATTATCTCGCTGTTTTTTGCCCAGGCTGGGTGCCTGGCCAGGTCATGAGCTCCCGCAGCAGCGCCCCGGCCTCAAACAGATCCTTTACTACATGGTCGGCATGCCCCATCGTTTCGCGGGATGGCTCCAGCAGATCCGGCACCATGATGGTGGTCATGCCGGCCGCCTTGGCGCCCAGGATGCCTGCCGGTGAGTCTTCAAGAACGACGCAGCAGCAGGGCTCAGCGCCAATCCGACATGCGGAAAGCAGAAAGATGTCGGGGTTGGGCTTGCCGCGCTCCACCTCATCACCGCAGGCCATGCCGGTGAAGTATTGCAGCAAACCGGCAGACTCCAGCTTCCACCCAGCCTGCTTCCGCGCCGTGGAGGTTGCCAGCCCCACCGGGACCGCGGCCCCGTGCAGCGCTTTGAGCAGCTCCGGCGCGCCGGGCTTCAAAGGCATCCCCCGGCTGAGGCGGGCATGATACGCTGTGTTCACCTGGTCAAAGAACCGCTCATACGGCACATCCGGCCCCAACGCATCCTCAATGATCCGCTTTGTCCCCTCCCAGTTGATGCCAATCGTGCTGTGGACAATGGACTCCGTCAGTTGAAGACCGAATGCGGCAGCCGCCTCCAACCATGAATCCACCGCGATTCGCTCGGTGTCCAGCAGCAAGCCATCCATATCAAAGATCACAGCGTTTGTCATAATACTCCTGTTGATCGCCGCGGATGCCCGCAAACATGTCCTGATATTATACCCGGTATATACCCGGAAGAGCAATTCAATGCCCGGAATAAACGCTGTAGCGGTTTTTGCCCATCCGCTTGGCATTATACATCGCCTGATCGGCACACTCGATCAGATCATAAATCTCCATGGTATCCACCCCATATACCGCCATGCCGGCACTGATGGCCAGCGGCAGGCTGCGTCCATCCACCACAATGGGGCCGCTCAGCACATGGTGCTTCAGCTGTTTCCAGATTTCTTCCATCGCCTGCTGGCTGTTTCCCTCCACACCGTGGAGGAACAGACCAAACTCGTCTCCGGAGATTCGCATGCACACAATGTCTTTGATCGGCAGGCGTTTGAGCCTTGCGGCAAATTCAACCAGATATTTGTCGCCGGTGGCATGGCCGTATTTGTCGTTGATGGATTTAAAGTCGTCAATGTCGATGAATACGAACACACCCAACTTGTCCGGCTGCTTGCCGATCAGGTATTCCATCTCTGCCCGGTATTGGTAGCGGCTGACCAGCCCCGTGAGCGAATCCTTGACCAGGCGGTTGTTGAGCTCCAAATTCATCGCGTTTAGCTGTGTGTTGGCGTCTTCAAGCAGGCGCTTGCGCTCGCGCAGCTCGCTCATCAGCGTTTGAATCATCTCAATCTGCTCGCTGCCCGGCGCCGGCCTTGAGAAGGCTTCCGTGTTGCTCACGCAATTTTTCAGCATGTTCATAAACATCAGTATGATTGCGCGGATCCCGTCGCCATGGCCGCCTGATTCATTGAGCGCATGATCATAGGCAAAGAACAGCAGCCACTTACCCATCGATACCATGCAAGCGGAAAGGGTTGCGGTGCGATCCGTCAGGGGCAGGGGCTCATCGCAAAAGGAAGCGTCATCCCGCTGGGCGCTTCTCTTCATGACCTTCAGCAATGGGGATTTGGCTTCAGCGGAAAACAGCTGAAACACCGTGCGGGCAGTTCCGGCATCGGGCCGGTCCGGATTCCTCCAGATGACTTGCTCAATGGATCCCAACTGGTTGATTCGAAGCATCATGCTTTCCATAGACTGTATCCTTATCGTGCCGGCTTCCGGCGATCTACCAAGTAGATGCCCCGCACGCGGTATGCCAAAACGATAGGGCGCAGGCAAACACGGCAGCAAATATGCCGGATGGAAGCAGCCTTTACTTCTCATACTAATGGAAATATCGAGGCAGGAATGGTATAATTTCCAAGCTGATAACAACAATTGCAACGGAGGCGCGGAATGCCCGACCAAATCATCAATTTTCTGAAGGAGTCCACAGCAATCCCCGGATTGCCCGGATTTGAAAAGCCGATCGCCGATCTGGTGGCGCAATGGTTCGGCAAATACACCGGGGACGTATGGCAAGATCCTTTTTACAACACCTACGCCCGCATGGGCGGAGGCGGCCCCAAAGTGCTGGTAGCGGCCCACAGCGACGGCCTTGGCCTCATGGTGCGGTCCGTGGAAGAAGACGGCTTTATCGGTTTTGCAACCCTGGGCGGCTTTGACCCAAGGGTGCTGCCGGGGCTGGAAGTGACTGTGCATGGCCGCGAAGGCGATTATTTCGGTGTGATCGGCGCAAAGCCCCCTCACGTGCTCAGTGAGGAAGACCGGAAGAAAGTGCTGAAAACGGATGAGCTCTTCATCGACGTAGGCATGCCGAAGGAAAAGGCCGCCCGCCTCATTTCCGTGGGCGACATCATCTCGCTGCGGGCACCGCTGCTCGAGCTGGCCGGCGGCGTTGTGGCCGGGCGGGCGCTGGATGATCGCGCCGGCGTCGCGATGATGCTGGAGGCGATGAAGAATCTGAAGAAGAAGAACCTGCAGGCCGACGTGGTGTTTACAGCCACCACGCGGGAGGAAGTGGGCAGCTACGGCGCGATGACCGGCGCGTTTGCCGTCAAGCCCGATCTGGCTGTGGCCATCGATGTGTGCCATGCGGTGATCAACTCCAGCGACGACCCAAGGATGGTGCCTTTCGATCGCGTGAACCTGGGCCTCGGCCCGGTGCTGGACCGCAGGCTACGGCTGAAGCTGGAGCAAACCGCGGCCAAGCTCGGCATCGAAATCGCCTATGACATCATGAACGAGGGCACCTCCACCGACGCGGACGAGGTGCAGGTGAGCCGCTCCGGCGTGCCTGTGGCGCTGTTGCAGCTGCCACTGCGATACATGCACACCACGGTGGAGACCCTGCGCACAGACCTGATCGAAAAATCCGGCAAGCTGCTGGCGTCTTTCCTCATGGAAGTGACGGACAATTGGGAGGAATGGCCATGCATCTGAAAGCGTTGACTGCCCTGCCAGGGCCCTCCGGCGTGGAGGACCGCGTGCGGGAATACATCCTGGAGGCCGCGAAAAAAGCAGGCGCCGAGACCCGGGTGGACAAGCTCGGCAATGTGATCGCCGTGAAGCGCGGCAAAGCCGAACACCCCTATCATGTGATGGTGTGCGCCCACATGGACGAGGTGGGCTTCCTGATCACCAAGGTGGAAGACGGCGGGCTGCTGCGATTTGCCCTGACCGGCGGCATGGACCCACGGATTCTGCTGTCACAGCGGGTGAGGATCGGCAGAAACGCAGTGCCCGGCGTGATTGGCAGCAAGCCGATCCATCTGCTGGAGCCCGAAGACATCAAGAAGGCTGTGAAGCTGGAAGAAATGACCATCGACATCGGCGCTGCAAGCAAGGAAGAGGCGCTGAAGCTCACGCAGCCAGGCGACTGGGCCGTGTTTGACAGCGCCTATGTGGAGTTTGGCGAGCGGTTTGTCAAGTCCAAGGCGCTTGACGACCGGGCCGGATGCTCGCTGCTGCTGGAGGCGTTGAGCGGCCAGTATGACGCCACGGTGACGGCGGTGTTTTCGGTGATGGAAGAGATCGGCGGCATGGGGGCGGCGGCGGCAACCTACGCATTGAACCCTGACGCAGCCATCGTGCTGGAAGGCACCACCTGCGCCGACATGCACGGCGTGCCGGATCACTTGCGTGTGACCGTGGTGGGCAAGGGCCCGGCGATCACGATTATGGACCGGTCGGCAATCTCCGACCGCCGCCTGCGGGAGCGCCTGTTGGACACGGCCAGGGGCCTCGGCATCCCGTGGCAGCACAGGGCAGGTGCGTTCGGCGGCACCGACGCGGGCCGCATCCAGCCGGCAAGAGCCGGTGTGCCGGTGGTGAACATCAACGTGCCCTGCCGCTACATCCACTCGCCGGTGAGTGTGATGAGCCTTGACGACTATGACAACGCCCTGAAGCTGCTCAAGGCATTCCTGGGCGTGATACAGCACCACATCGAGGAGGTACGGCAATGAGCCAGACGATCGAAACATTGAAGGAACTGCTGCCCATATTTGGCCCGTCAGGCCGCGAGCAGGCAGTGGCAGACGCCATAGAGAAGATGATCAGGCCCTATGTGGATGAGATCAGCCGCGACGCAATGGGCAACCTGATTGCGCTGAAGCGCGGTGGCGGCCGCAAGGTGATGCTGGCAGCCCATATGGATCAGATCGGCTTCATGGTCACGCACATCGACAAAAACGGCTTTCTGCGCGTGTCGCCGGTGGGCGGCGTGATGCCCGCCTGGGTGCTGATGATCCCGGTGCGGTTTGAAAACGGCACCACCGGCGTGGTGGGGTTTGAAACCAAAACCGAGAGCTATGACAAGCTGAAGCACGAGCACCTGTTCCTGGACATCGGAGCCCGCAGCCGCGAGGAAGCGGAGGCCCTTGTGCAGATCGGCGACATGGCGGTGTTTTCCTCCGTGCTGAACGAAAACAAACGGCACCTGAGCTGCGGCGCGCTGGATGACCGCGCAGGCTGCGCCATCGTTGTGGAGGCGCTGAAGCGTGTGAAAAATTCCCCCTATGACATCTATGCCGTGTTCACCGCCCAGGAGGAAGTGGGTTGCCGCGGCGCCCGCACGGCGGCTTACGCCATTGCGCCGGAGATGGGCCTGGCTTTTGACATCACACCTTGCCCCGACACGCCCCATGCCAAGCGCATCTGCTCCGTGGATATGGGCCATGGCCCGGCCATCAAGGTGCGCGACACCTCGGTGATTTGCCACCCCCGCGTGCGCCGGTGGCTGGAGGACGCTGCGAAAGCCCGCTCCATCCCCTACCAGCTGGAAGTGCTCACCCTGGGCGGCACCGACGCCAGCACCATACAATCCAGCCGGGAAGGCGTGCCCTCCGGCGTGCTGTCACTCCCCACCCGCTATGCCCACTCTCAGCAGGAAACCATTGACAAGGAAGATCTTGAGGCATGTGTGGAGCTCGTCGTGGCGGCGCTTGGGATGGAGGCGTGATCAACAAATCCCCCCTGTCGCCTGAGGGCGACATCCCCCCTTGAGTTTTTGCCTATGGCAAAAACAAGGGCGGGTAAGGAAGTTGCTCTATCCAATTTCAGTAGGGGCCGGGCTCTGTCCCGGCCCGGCTATATGGCCCCTCTCTCCCATCCCATAAATAGGAGTGATCTCATGAATAAAATCATCGTGCACACCGACGAAGCCCCCAAGGCCATCGGCCCCTATAGCCAGGCCGTGCGTGCCGGCGACTTCCTGTTTCTGTCTGGCCAAACGCCGCTGGACCCGGCCACCGGGTTGCTGGTGGAAGGCGGTGTGAGGGAGCAGGCCGCCCGCGTTTTTCAGAATCTGGAAGCGGTGCTTCAGGCTGCCGGCGTGGGCATGGAAGCCGTGGTAAAGGCAACCGTGTTTTTGAAGGACATGGATGACTTCGCCGCGGTCAACGAGGTGTACGCTTCGCGGTTTGCAGGCGACTTCCCCGCCCGCTCCACCGTGCAGGTGGCGAGGCTGCCCAAAGACGCGCTGGTGGAGATTGAGATGATCGCCTATGTGGGGAAATGATCCGGCACCAATAAAATGAGTGAAGCGGGGGCCTGTGCGCCCCCGTTTTTCATGTTGTCCTTCCCGCTCCGCTGTCATATCATAAAAGCAGAATGTGAAAATCGGGTGAAGCAATGAAACCTTTGATCGGCATCACGATGAACCCCGACACCAGAGACGGCGACCGGCTGGGCCGGCTCTACAGTTTTTATATGGAGGCCGTGCGGGCCGCCGGCGCCGTGCCGGTCATGCTCTTTGACGGCGCAGAGGAAGCGGAGCTCCTGTCAAAAAGGCTGGACGGGCTGCTGCTCTCCGGCGGCGACGATGTGGACGCGGCAATGTTTGGCGAGGAGAATTTGCATTCAAAGGGTGTGGATCCAGCCCGCGACAGTCTGGAGGCAGCCTGCCTGACCGCGTTCATCGGCGCGGGCAAGCCGGTCTTGGGCATCTGCCGCGGCATCCAGGTGATGGCTGCGGCGCTCGGCGGCACGCTGTGGCAGGACATTGAGACGCAGACCGGCATCGCGCACCGCTTCGGGGAGCGCCATGACATCCTGGTGCGTGAGGGGTCCTTCCTCTCCCCTGTCTTGCCGGAGCGCGTGGAGGTGAACAGCACCCACCACCAGGCCGTGCGCGCTCTGCCGCCCAGGTTTATGGTGTCCGCCATGTCGCCGGATGGCATCATCGAAGCGATGGAGGCCACCGACGGCAGGAAGCTCTGGGCGGTGCAGTTTCATCCGGAAAGGCTGTTTCAAAATAATGATAGAATGGTGGGGATTTTCAAAAAACTGGTCATGGAATGAGGATCCGCCTTGCCAATAACGATAAGCTCAGATATACTAATGGGAAAATTTCAGGGGGAAATGATGAAGACCGGTATCTTTTCCTGGTTCAGTTATCCGATGCCTATTGAGGAACGGCTCCGCCTGATCAAGGCAACCGGCTTTGATGCTGTCTCGCTCTGGTGGGGAGATGCGGATAAGCACCAACAGCCCGATGCCGCCAGAAGGATTGGTCTGGAGATTGACAATGTCCACGCACCGTTCCCCCTTACCAATGATTTGTGGCTTGATCATCCCGTTGGAGACGAGTATTTGAAGGCACTGCTATCCTGTGTGGAAGATTGTCACCAGCACAAGATCCCTACAGTGGTGATACATATAAACGGTGCCAAGGACGATGCGGAGATCACCGACACCGGTATCAAGAGGATCAACAGACTTGTCGAGCTTGCCGAGAAAACAAAGGTGCGCCTCGCATTTGAGAACTGGATCCACCTGAGACACCTTGACTATGTCTTCAATCACATCAAATCAGAGTATCTGGGTTTTTGTTATGACAGTGGCCATGAGAACTTCTCCCGCGAGGGCATTGACTGCCTGAGCAAATACGGTGACAGACTGTTTGCCGTGCATTTGGATGACAACTTCGGCGATCATGATACCCACCTGCTGCCGTTTGACGGCACAGTGGATTGGGCAAGTGTAAAAACAAAGTTAGCCAAATGCCGAAAGCTGGATTTTCTCACTTTGGAAGTTGATTTTAACACGAAGCACGAGAAAAGCCAGATCTACAAGGAACTTTCGGCTGAAGGATTCCTGACGCTGGCATACCAAAGGGTGCGTAACCTGATGGGTGAATAGAAAGAACAGGCCGTTTCCGGCCTGTTTTATAATTAATGTAGTCCTTATTGATATCTACCTGATATTCATCTTGCTTCCCGGTCATAAGCTACCGATAGCGCCGCCGGCGCTCCATCACCCCGGCCCTTCAGCCGGCCCGTCACAAAGATCAGCACCACGATCGTGAGGATATAGGGAAGCATCGAGAAGAACGCGTCCGGCACCCGGACGCCTATCGCCTGCAACCTCAATCCCAGGATGCCGACCAGGCCAAACAGGTAGGACCCAACCAATGCCTTCCAGGGATTCCACATTGCAAAGATGACCAGCGCCACCGCAATCCAGCCACGGCCGGCAGAGATATTCTCCATCCACTGGCTGTTGTAGGCCAGGGCCAGAAACACCCCGGCCAACCCGGAAAACATACCGCCCGCAATCGTGCATCCATACCGCACGGCAAACACGTTGATGCCGGCGGCATCGGTGGCGGCAGGGTTTTCACCGGCACTGCGGATCTTGAGGCCCAGATGGGTCTTGTTCAACACAAACCACACCACCGGCACCAGCAGGATGCTGGCATACACAAGGATATCCTGGTCAAAAAAGATCGGGCCGATGAAAGGAATCGAACTCAAACCGGGAATCGGGATGTCTTCAAACCGAACCACCGATTGAATGCCCACAAACGACTTGCCAAGAAAGGAAGCCGTGCCCGTGCCGAAGATGGTGAGGGCCAGGCCGCTCACAACCTGGTTGGCCCGCAGCGATACGGTCAAAAACGCGTGGATCAGCGCCAGCAGCCCGCCGGCGGCCATCCCCGCAAGCACCGCCACCACCAGGCTGCCGGAGGCTTGCGCGGCAATAAAGCCGGAGATTGCCCCCACCAGGATCATGCCCTCCACACCCAGGTTCAGAATGCCGCCTTTTTCAGAAATGGCTTCGCCCAGAGACGCAAGCAGCAGAACGGTGCCTGCAGCCACGGTAGCGTTCAAGGAGCTGATGGCAAACTGCATCAGATCAACGTTCATTGCTTTGCCTCCTTTCCGAAATGGAAGCGGATCTTATACTGCGTGAGAATGTCAAAGCCCAAAACACAAAACAGGATCATGCCTTGTATCATCACGGAAATCGCATCGGATATGCCCGCCGTTTGCGCGTATTTGCCGCCAACCAGAAGCGCAGACATAAACACCGACATCGCCATAATGCCCCATGGGTTCAACCTTGCCAGCCATGCCACAATGATCGCCGTGTAACCATAGTTGCCGGAAATGTCCATCTCAATGCGGTGCGACATGCCGGCAAGCTCGCTCATGCCGGCAAGGCCGGCCACCGCGCCGGAAAGCATCATCACTGTGAGCATGGTGCGGCGCACATTCATGCCGGCATACTCCGCGGCGCGGGAGCTTTCGCCGATCACGCGGATCTCATACCCCCAGCGGCTGCGGCTCATCACAAAGAAATAGAGCACCACAACGGTAACGGCAATCAGCAACCCCAGGTGCAGGTCAGTGCCCGGCACGAAGGGCAGCCACGCCTGCCTCGGGATCGGCGTGGGCATCGGGAAACGGGTAACCGGGTCGCTCCAGGGCCCCGTGATCAGATACTGCAGCCACTTCAGACCCACATAGTTGAGCATCAGCGTCGTGATCGTTTCGTTGACGCCCAAATAGGCCTTCGGAGCGCCGGCCACACCGGCCCAAATGGCGCCCATCGCCATGGCCGCGATGGCCATCAGCGGTATCAGCACGATGCCCGGCAAGTTGGGAAACAGCATCGCCACTCCGGCCGCGGCAAACGCACCCATGGCGATCTGGCCCTCACCGCCGATGTTCCACAGCTTCATGCGGAACGCAATGGAGATGCCGATCGAGGTAATCATCAGCGGAATGGACTTGACCAGGATGTCAATTAAGCCGTAGCCGGAAAAGAATGTCTGGATGAACATGGAGTTCAGGATGTTGCCCACATCCTCCGGCGACTTGCCCACGCTGAACAAAAAGACCACGGCGATCAGCACGGCGATCGCCACCGACAGCACACGGATCAGAACCACATTTCCGGTGGTGCCCGCCATCCGCTTTTCAAAAGTGAGAAAGCGCTTCAACACGCATCACCTCCTCGGGAGTTGTGCCCATCATCATCATACCAATGCGGCCCAGCTTGGCCTCACCGCGCGGCAGGATGCCCATCACGCGGCCCCGGTAGAGCACGATGATCCGGTCACTGTATTTCAGCAGCGCATCCAGGTCTTCAGAGATGAACAGCACCCCGGCGCCCCTGTTTCTCTCCTGCACCAGCAGGTTGTAGATCATTTCCGTGGCCCCGATGTCCAGACCCCGGACCGGATAGGCCGCAATGATGGCCTTGGGCTTCAGCGCGATCTCACGGGCCAGCAGCAGCTTCTGCAGATTGCCGCCGGACATCAGGCGCACCGGCGCGTCCACATCGGCCACGGCAATGTCATATTGCTTCACGGCCTCGGCAACCAACGGCTTGACTGCCCCATAATCAATGAAAGCACCCTTCCCCGCCGTTTCCTGCCAGTAGCTTCTCAAAATGATGTTGTCCGCCATGCTCATGCCGCCCACCAGGCCGGTGCCCAGGCGGTCTTCGGGCACAAAGGAAAGGCCGTTGTTGATCACGCCGCGGGTCCCCATGGGGCCGGTGTCTTTGCCGTCCAGCTCCACCGTGCCGCTTTCGACGGGGCGGATGCCTGCCAGCGCCTCCGCCAGCTCCCGCTGGCCGTTGCCGGCCACGCCCGCCACACCAAGGATCTCGCCGGACCGAAGCTCAAAGCTGATCTCATCCACAGCGCGCAGGCCCTTTTCGCCTTTCACGCAAAGGCTCTTTGCCGCAAGCACGACAGGGCCGGTGGTTCCGGCCGCAATGCTGCCGTCCAGCTTCACATCCTCCCCCACCATCATGGAGGAGAGCATTGCATAGTTGATATCCTCCCCGGCGGCCCGACCCGCCACGCGGCCTCTCCGAAGCACGGTGACGCGGCTGGCCACGTCGCACACCTCTGCCAGCTTGTGGGTGATGATCACGACGGCGCAGCCCTTCTGGGCCATCTCCTTGAGCGCCTCAAACAGCCCGGCGCTTTCCTGCGGCGTGAGCACCGCGGTGGGCTCATCCAGAATCAGGATGCGCGCGTTGCGATAAAGCGCTTTCAGAATCTCCACACGCTGCTGCTCGCCCACCGAGAGCTGCCAGATGCTGGCGGCCGGGTCGATATCCATGCCATATTCGGCTGCGACAGCCTGCACGCGGTTGTTCATCTGCCGGCGGTTGAGCAACATCGGCGTCCTGCCATCGCCCAACGCCACGTTTTCAGCCACGGTGAAAGCCTCCACCAGCTTGAAGTGCTGGTGAATCATACCGATGCCGTGGCGGATGGCATCCGCGGGGGAATGCAACTCCACACTTTTGCCGTCAATCAGCAGCTCACCGCTGTCTGGACGGTAAAGCCCGGCCAGAATGTTCATCAGAGTGGATTTACCCGCGCCGTTTTCACCAAGCAGCGCGTGGATCTCGCCCCGGTTGATTGTGACATTCACATCGGAATTGGCTATCACACCCGGGAAGGACTTTGAGATGCCCCTCATCTCTACGACAGCTTCCGGCATTTGATCCCTCTTCTTGTGGTTCTATTGGAATACCTGATTATTATAACACAACGTGTAGTTTTTGTTCGGTTTTTTTATGAACTGATTGGTTAATGTCGTATTGGTAACAGTGCCAGGCAAGTCAAACATAATTGCCCCCTCTCCCGGTGGGAGAGGGGGCAATATCATGCTGTTTGGAGATTACTTGATCTCGCCCACAACGCCTTCCACAAACTTGCCCAGATTCCAGATTTCCTCATCGGAAAGCTTCTGACCGTCAGCAACCAGATCGCTGCCGTCCTGCAGCTTGATCGGGCCGGTGAACACATCCCATTCACCCTTCTTCATCAGTTCAAGCTTGCTGTTGATCAGATCCTTGGTCTCCTGGGTGACGGAAGGGCCAAACGCATCCAGCGTCACAACGCCTTCGCTCACGCCGCCCCAATAGGCTTCGGGCTTATAGTTGCCATCCAGCACGGACTGCACAACCTTCACAAAGAAGGGGCCCCAGTTCCAGACGGGAGAGGTCAGGTAGCCATCTTTGCCGGCGGCTGCCATGGAGCTGTTGTAACCGATGGAATAGGCACCGGCGTCGGCGGCTGCCGCCACGGCGGAGGGAGTGTCCTGGTGCTGGGCCATCACGTCGCAGCCGGCGGCCAACAGGCTCTCAGCGGACTGCTTTTCAATCGCCGGATCATACCAGGTGCTGGTCCACACCACGTTGACGGTGGCTTCCGGGTTCACCGAGCGCACACCCAGCGTAAAGGCGTCGATCATGCGGATCACTTCGGGGATCGGGAACGCAGCCACATAGCCGATCTTGTTGGTCTTGGTGGCTTTGCCGGCGGCGATGCCGGACAGGTAACGCACCTGATACATGCGGCCGAAGTAGTTACCAAAGTTCTTGTCGTTCTTCTTGGAGCCGGAGCAGTGCTCAAACACCACGTTAGGATATTTCTCAGCCAGTTCGGCGGTCGCATCCTGATAGCCGTAGCTGGTGGAGAAGATCACTTTGCAGCCCTGCTTGATCAGGTTTTCGATCGCGGACTTGCATTCAGCAGTGTTCTCTTTCACGTTCTCAATATACTTGGTCTGGACACCCAGCTTCTCCTTGAGATAGAGCCTGCCCTGATCCTGGGCATAAGTGAACCCGCCGTCGCCGATGGGCCCGATGTAGACGAAACCAACGGTCATGTTTTTGGGGTCGTTGCTCTTGGCGCAGCCGGCGCCCATGACGATCATGCTGGCCAGCATGACGACGGTGAGTAGAATTGCCAGGGTCTTCTTCATGTGTGCTCCTCCTCTTTGTTAATCACAAAATTGAATGACGCCATTTTCGATTGCGGAAATGCGCGCCAATGATTCCACGCAGACGCCCGATTTGCGGAGTTTCTCCCCACCGGGTTCATAGGCCTTTTCAATGACGATGCCCACGCCCACAAGCTTGGCCCCGCTCTGCCGCACCATCTGCGCCAGACCCGACACCGCTTCGCCATATGCCAGGAAATCGTCGATGATCAGAACCTTGTCCGCCGGGCCCATCAGCGGTTTGCTCACGAAAATACTCGTCTCGGTGCCCTTGGTATAGGAACGGACAAACGCCGTCCACGCCTCGCCTGTGGTGTTGCTGCCCATCGCCTTTTTCGCGAAGACCACCGGCACGTTAAGCTCCACCCCAGCCAGCACTGCGAACGCAATGCCGGAGGATTCAATTGTGAGGATCTTGGTTATGCCTTCGCCCTGAAATCTCCGGGCAAACTCCCGCCCGATCTGCTGGGCCAGGGAGGTGTCGATCATATGATTCAGAAAAGAGCCGACCCTGATGATGCCGCCTGGCAAAGCCATTCCCTCGCTTTTGATGCGCTCCTTCAGACTCTGCACAGGCAAACCTCCATCGGCCGGATACGTGAATATTGTAATGCGCCTTTCCGGAAAAATCAACAGTTTTTCCGAACATTTTCTAAAATATGATGAATATTGTTATGATTATTTTTTGATTTCCCCATTTTTCGCGGCAAAGAGTTTTGCTTCCACGGCTGCCAGCACAGCGGCGTGCACCTCCGGCTTGGGCTTCGTGGCGTCAATGGTGACGATCCGGCCGGGGTTCTCCCGGGCAAGCTGCGTGAAGCCGGCATAAACCCTGTCGTGAAAGCCTTTGCCGGCAAGCTCCAGACGGTCCTGGTCACGGTCGGAGATGCGGCGGGCGGACTCGCCGGTGTCCACTGACATGAAAAAAGTCACATCCGGCATCAGACCGCCGGTGGCGGGCCCGTTGACCTGCCGGATGAGATCTACGCCAAGGCCCCTCCCGACGCCCTGATATGCTATGCTGGAATCCAAAAACCGGTCGGTGATCACGATCTCGCCGCGCTCCAGCGCCGGCAAAATCACCTCTGACACATGCTGTGCCCGCGCCGCTGCGTAAAGCAGTGCCTCAGCCACAGGCGTCATCTCGCCGTGTTCACGATCCAGCACAATTGCGCGGATTTTTTCCGCTATCGGGCAGCCGCCGGGCTCTCTGGTCACGGTGACAGCATAGCCATGCTGCCTGAGCTTATCGGAAAGCAGCCGTATGTGGGTGCTCTTGCCGGACCCGTCGGATCCCTCAAAGGAAATGAACATGCCTCTTGCCATCTGTTAGCCCTCCAGCAGCCAGTCGCAAAGCTGCGCAGCGTTTTCAAACATTGCCTTCACATTGTCAAACGGAAGAAATTCCACGCTGCCTCCAAACCCCCAAAGCGCCGCCAAAGCGTCCATGCCGCAGTCCAGCGCTCCCTGCGCGTCCATATAGCGGTCTCCCACCATCACGGCCGGCAGGCGATCGGCTGGAATCATCGTGTCCAGCATGTGGCGGAGGAGCTCTGTTTTGCTGTCCAGCCTGCCGTCCAGCTCGCTGCCCGCCAACCCGTCAAAGTATTTTGCCAGCCCAAGGTGCTCCGTTATGGCCTCGGCAAACACCCTTGCCTTGGAGGTGGCCAGATATACGCTGCAGCCGGCGGCTTTCAGGCGGGCAAGCATCTCCTCCACATGGGGGTAAGCCACGCACTGGTAGGCGCCGACAGGCTTGTAGAACTCGCGATAGATACGCACCGCTTCTTCCGTTTGTTCCCCGCTCATACCATACACATCGCGGAATGTCTGCCGCAGCGGCGGCCCGATGACTGTGTCAGCGAGCACGATCTCTTGGGGCTTGCCCAGTTTCTCCAGCGCATAACGGAAGCCATTCAGGATGCCCTCGCGGTTGTCCACCAGCGTGCCGTCCAGATCAAACAGAACTGAGTTGTATTTCATAGAAACCTCCACGCGTCCCTCTTACGATTGAGCCACAACAGCAAGAGCCCCCTGCCGCACGCCGAACAACCCGCCGCCCAGCGCCTGGGCCTGGCGGGCAAGCGCAATGGCGTCGGCGGTAATCACCTCACCGGGAGCGCAAAGGGCTATCCCCGGCGGATAGGCACCGAATGGTTCGGCGGCGATCCGGCCGGCAGCCTGCTCAACAGGAACCTGCACAGCCTTGGAAAACCACGCCTCACGGATCGTCATGACAGCCTCGCCGCGCGCGGGCACACCGGCAATCCCTCCGAAAAAGGGATGATCCTGCCGCTCGGCGGCAAGCTGTTCAAACGCCCAAACCAGCTGATTAAGCATGGGTTCATCGTCCATCACGGTAGCAATCAACACCACACGGTAAATGTCGCAAAGCTCCGGCTCCACACCGAGTGCCCGCAGCCTTTCACCGGCTTGCCAGCCATTGAGGCCAAGGCCCCGCACGTCCACCACCAGCCGGGTGGGGTCAAACCCACCATACCCCATCGAAAGGGCGTCCTCTTCCCGCCAGCAACGCAAGCCCGGCAGGCGGTTCAGGCGCGCGGCCAGATTGTCGCAGCTTTCTACAAGGCTGTCTAGGGCGCTTCCGCTCCGCTGCATCAGCAGGCGGCTGTCATCCAGCCCGGCCAGCAGCGGAAAAGACGGGCTGGTTGTTGTGACACTCCGTAAAAAGCGGGCAATCGCCGGGCCGTTGCCGGGATCCTTCACATGGAGGAGGGCTGTCTGCGTGGGCGCGGGCAGCGTTTTGTGAGCACCGGTCACCCAGGCGTCGGCAACCGAACCGGCGTCCGGCGGAAGCAAATCAGAGAATGCAAAATGGGCCCCATGGGCAGAATCTGCGAGAATGACCCCATCGTGACCGGCAAGGCGTGTTTTGACCGCATCGAGCCCGATGCACCGGCCATAATAATCCGGATATGTCAGAAAAAGCGCAAACTTGCTATCGGGCAAACGGTCGAGGCAATCCAATGAAAACCGGCTGAGCTGATCGGCACCGCTCCAAACGGGGTCCAGCCAGACGGGTTGCATGCCGGCGATGGCGCAGGCATAGATCGCAGAGACATGGCAGTCTCTTGGCAACACGATTTTGCGGCGTTCCATCGCCGCCCAAAGCGTCATTGCCTGAATGCCCGCCGTGGAGCCGTTCACCAGAAGAAAGCTCTGGCCCGCGCGCCAGCACGAAGCGGCTTCGGCTGCGGCCTCCAATAAGGCTCCGGATGGCTCGTGCAGCGCGTCTGTGCCAGGAAGCTCGGTGAGGTCAAAGGCCGCGAAGGGCAACCGGATCCGGCCTTTGTGGCCGGGTGTATGAAAGCGCAGCGCCTTCCGCCCGGCGGCACCCGCAAGCATTCGATAGACTGGCCCGTGCCGACCCTTCCGCATCCGGTTCTCCCCCAACCCGTCTGCCGCCGGATGCAACCGGCAAGGCGTCTCGGTGTCACATTAGTCCCTGGCTTTGGCCAGCTTCAGTTTTTCTGCCGGCTCCATTCTGGAAAAGCGCCGGTTCGCACTGCAGCCAAACACCTTGCGTTTCGGATCATCGAGCAGTGTCTGGCAATCCAGGCACACATACTGGCCCATGATCATCATCCCGCAGCCGCTTCGCAGCCCGCAAAGCACGCATTGCCTTGATTTACCCATGCGTTTTCATCTCCATCGGCAACATGTATACATATACTGTTTCCAGAAATCAGCATATGATACGGCCCGCGACGGAACCGATGGCAGTTTATGCGTGGCAATATCTGGAGGAATCAGTGATCAATCCAGCTTCATCTGTGATACATACCCTTTTGCCACAGCGTCGGCAAGCAAATCGTTGGTGTCGTCCAGCGACTTCTGGGCCTTCTTTATATCAGCCGCTGACAGATTGTATAGTTCCGGCGACTGTAGGGCCTTTTCAATCGGTAACACATAATACCGATACTTGCCAGATACAGACTGAAACAGCGTTTTTGTCGGAATGTACTCCATGGACTCCACAGACACCCCGCTGCCGTCCGGCTGCTTCACGAGGCGAACGTTGAGGATCATGGCATCCTCGGTGTATTTGAACTTGGTCGGATTCCATCTTGTGATCTGGTTGGAGATAAAGTTCCCCAACGAATAGGCTACGAGCGTCTGTTTCCCGGATTTCTTGGACTGCAGGATCTCAACGGTCTGCAAGACATGGGGATGGCTGCCGATTATGACGTCAACCCCAATATCGGCCAGACCCTGCGCCAATTTTTTCTGGATGGATGCGGGAGCCCGCTGATACTCATTCCCCCAATGGATGATGAATACCAAAACCTCGGCACCTTCTTCTCGCATCTCATCGGCGACTTTGCTCATCTTCTCAAGTTCTTTCTCCACATTCGAGGAATAAACGTTGAGCAAGTCACTGTTTCTGGAGCCGAATGTATATGCGTTTACGCCAATTTTTACCCCTTTTACATCGGCAATGTAGTAGGGTTTTTCGCTGGTATCCTTGCGGGAACCGACAGGCACCAAGCCCTTCTCACGCATGACGGTAACTGTGCGGATCAGGCCGTCTCTGCCCCTGTCATTGGAGTGGTTGTTGGCGGTGGAAAGAATATCAAAACCGGCGCCCTTGAGTGCATCGGCACCGGTATCCGGCGCGCTGAAGCTCATGGACTGTGAGTATTCTTTTTTGGGCCCGCCAAAAGTGCATTCGAAATTGCCCACCGCCAAATCGGCGCTGCTCAATATCTCGCTGATATATTGAAAACTGTAATCGAAGCTGTAACTCTTTGTTTTGGAATCATAGGCATGAATTACCTGGTTCTTGTGGAACATGATATCTCCCACAGCCATGAGGTTGATTTCCACCGGCTCCGGTGTGGGTGTTGGCTCGGGAGTCGGCGTGGGGGTCGGCTCCTCCGTGGGCGTGGCAGTGGGCTCGGGAGTGGCCTCCTGAGTGGGCTCCGGTGTCTGCACGGGCACAGTGGGCGCAATTGTGGGCGACGGTTGCTGAGCCAATAGCCCGCAGCCGGCCAGAAGCATGGCACAGAGTGTCAAAACAAACAACGAGCGCAATTTCTTCATTTTCACCCATCCTCATTCAAGTAACCAGTATAACAGCACATCATCCTTGCCATTCCAGATACGAATTATACCAGATGATGAGCCTCTATTGAAGTCACTACATCGTTTAGGGGTGGAAGCTTCTCGCTTTTGGGCATCTTATCCCGCTTGGAAGGTTCACAGACAAGTCGGAAGGCCCGGGGATAACCCCAGGCCTCCCGCTTCACACAAAGCCAGATAACCGGTTCACCAGATGGCTCTTTCCCTGATGTCTTTCAGCACCATCGCCTCAAACTCCTCAAGGCTCATCACGCCGATGTCGCCTTTGCCGCGCTGGCGGACCGCCACCTTGCCCGCTTCGGCCTCTTTGTCGCCAACCACCAGCATATAAGGCACCTTCTCCACCTGAGCCTCGCGGATTTTGAACCCGATCTTTTCGTTGCGGCGGTCCAGATCCACGCGCACATCGCTGCCGCGCAAGCGCTCAGCAAGCTTTTCGGCATACTCATCCACGCGGTTGGTAATTGTGAGGATGCTCACCTGCGTGGGCGACAGCCACACCGGGAACGCGCCGCCGTAGTGCTCAATCAGCGTGCCGACGAAGCGCTCCATGGAGCCCAGAAGCGTGCGATGCAGCATGATGGGCTCATGCTCCAGCCCGTCTTCACCCACATACGTCATGCCGAGGCGCTTTGGCAGGTTCATGTCCAGCTGGATTGTCGTGCCCTGCCACTCCCGGCCCATGGCATCCACCGCTTTCAGGTCCACCGACGGGCCATAGAACTTGGCGCCGCCCACATCCACCTCATACTTGACACCGCGTTTGTCAAGGATGTCCTTCAGCGTGCCCTCCGCCAGATCCCAGATTTCGTCGCGGCCGATATACTTGGAGCGATCCTGGTCATCGCGCACGGAGAGGTAATACTTCAGATTGCGGAAGCCCATCGTGCCGTTGAGTTCCAGCGCGAAATCAATGATACGGTTCACTTCATCCACAAACTGGTCGTCACGGCAGATGATATGGGCATCATCCTGCGTGAAGCCGCGCACACGCATCATGCCGTGCAGCGTGCCGGATTTTTCAAAACGATACACATTCCCCAGCTCGCAATAGCGTATCGGCAAGTCGCGGTAGCTGCGAGGCCGGCTTTTATAAACCCGGATGTGGAACGGGCAGTTCATCGGCCTGACATAATAATCATAGGCCTCTGCCTCATCCTTCAGGCCCATGGACATGGGGGGATACATCCCCTCCTTGAAGGTGGTAAGGTGACCGGAGGTCTCCCAGAGCTGGCCTTTGCCAATCTGTGGCGTATAGATATACTCATAACCATGTTTGCGGTGCTGCTTGCGCCAGTAGAGCTCGATCTCCTCTCGCACAACGGAGAGCTTGGGGTGCCAAAGCACCAGGCCGGGGCCCACATAATCGTCCACACTGAAAAGATCCAGCTCCCGCCCCAGCTTGCGGTGATCGCGTTCCTTGGCCTGCTCGATGGCGGCCACATAGTCTTCCAGATCCTTTTTCTTGTCAAAGCTTGTGCCATAGATGCGCTGCAGCATCTTGTTTTTCTCGCTGCCACGCCAATAGGCTCCGGCAAGGCTCATCAGCTTGATGGCCTTGATCTGGCCGGTGGAGCCCAGATGGGGGCCAGCGCACAGATCGGTGAATTCGCCCTGTTTGTAGAAGGAAATCACCGCATCCTCCGGCAAGTCGCGGATCAACTCCGCCTTGTAGGGCTCTCCCTGGTTTTCCACGAAGGCAATTGCCTCTGCACGGGGCAGCTCGAAGCGCTCCAGGGGGTAATTTGCGGCTATGATCTTTTGCATCTCCGCTTCGATTTTGGCAAAATCATCAGTGGAAAACGGCGTGTCCGTATCAAAATCGTAATAGAACCCCTTCTCGATGGCCGGGCCGATTGCCAGCTTCACATGGGGGTAAAGCCGCTTCACCGCCTGGGCCAGCACATGGGAGGATGTGTGGCGGTAGGCGTGGCGCCCCTCTTCATCGGCAAAGGTGTAGGCCGCAAGCGAGCAGTCTTGATCCAGCACGGTGTTTGCGTCGCACACTTCACCGTTGATGCCCACGGCAAGGGTTGCGCGGGCCAACCCCTCGCTGATGCCCTTGATCACGTCAATTGCCTTGACGCCTTGCTCAAATTGTCTGACAGAGCCGTCTTTGAGTGTCACGTTCATAATCATCACCCTTTCATGAATGCCGATATGCCGTTGTGATATTGCGCTGTGTTCTCCCCTGCCGCTGGGGGACTGGGCGGGCCGGCGCAAACCCGGATCAAATAATACAAAAAGCCCGCCCCATGAAAAGGGGCGAGCTTTGTCTCGCGGTTCCACCCTTAATTTTACTTAAGCCAGCGATAACGGGCTGACCCGGCGCAGTCTGGAGGTGGTCTTCACCCGGTCTCCTGCCCGATCCCGCTCTCAGCCAATGGCGCGATCTCTCTGAATGGCGGCGATACTGGGTTACTCTTCTCCATCGTCCCACGTTTTGCACATCATAACACAGGCAAGCGGCAATATCAACTCTATTTCGCAGAATCGACGGCGCGCTTTTACTGATTATTTTGACGCAATAAAAAAGCTCCCGAAGGCGATACCTCCGGGAGCTTGCGTGCAGTTTCAATCATGGCTTTGCGCTGACAGCACCGGAAAACGCGCTGTATACCTTTTTAGACCCGACAACGCGATATGCGCGCACCTTATAGAAATAATACCTCCCGGTTGCCAGGCGAGTGTTGGTGTAATAAAGGCTTGTGGTCGCCTTCACAAGGGAATAGGTGCCATTGGAGGCGGTGCTGCGCCACAACTCATAACCGGAAGCCCCGGAAACCTTTCCCCAGGTCGCTTTGATACTAGTGGATGACGCCCTTGCCGCTTTGACGGAAGCCGGAACACCAAGCGTGGGGCTGGCATACTTGACCGCGGTGAACGGTCCATATGCCTTTGTGCTGCCCACGGTGCGGTACGCCCTCACTTTGTAGTAGTAAGCTCCGCCGGTGCTGAGCGAGGCGTTGGTATAGGAAAGAGCGGTGCCGCTGAAAATTCTCGTGTATGCACCGCTGCTGGATGTGGCGCGGTAAAGCTCGTATCCCGACGCGCCGGCTACAGCGCTCCACGACACCCTGATGCTGTTGTAAGACGCCGACGCCGCGCCGAATGTGGCAGGTGCTGCGGGCATGGGCCTTGCAGACACAACGGGGGAATAAGCGCCAAGTGCCGGCGATGTGCGGATCGCCCTGACCTTATAATAATACACGGTGTTGGTCGCCAGGCCTGTGTTGGTATAGCTGCCGCTGGACTCTGGCAGCGTCGCGATCTTGGTGTAGGGCCCGCCGCTGGCGGTCGCGCGGTAAATCTCGAAGTTGGTGGCACCCAGCACCCAACCCCAGGCAATCTTGACACTGTTGTATGAAGCCGTGCGTGCTGAGGCGGCGGGCGCCGCCAGCGAATCCTGATTGAGCCGCAGTGTGTAGGGCTGCTTTTTGCTGAAGCCATCCCCTTCTCTGACCGGGATGACCCCAATGAAGTAGATGCCTTCATCCAGCGTTATGCTGATGCTCTCCGGTCGGTTGCCGGCCTGCCCGGAACTCGCCAGCTCCATTTCCCTATCATTGAGCAAATACAGGTTATAATTACAGTTAGCCGGGATGCCGGTCAGGTTGACGGTGTATTTGCCCCGATGATCCGCATAAAGCACATAATAATCATCGTCGTTCAAAGAAGTGATATAGGAGCTCGTATTTTCAAACGGCCAGAGCAGCCCGGCGCATTCCGGATAGTTGTTCGGCTCATACGGATCGTAGATCGGCAGCTCAACGCCAACGGACATGTATGCGTTGCGCACGGCGATCGCCTCATCGGAATACCAGCCATAAAGGTCCTCCGCCGATATCATCAGGCACTCCATGGCCTCGGCAAACGTTGTGTATTCATACATATACTGAGACAGTGCGCGGTAATAAATCCGTGCCGTTTTCTCCATGCCCAGTGCTTCTGCGACTCGGAACGCTGCCTTGTTGGGGATGCCGGAGTTGGTATGCACGCCGCCGTAATCGAGATCGGTATACACATACTCGCTCATATGCTCAGGCTGCCAGTCATTCAGATAGTCTCCGTCGGCTTTGCCGTTGTGCGGGTCAGCCAGGCTTCTCATCGCGTCTCCAACGATATCGGGCGTATAGATATCATCGCCGAACACCCAATCAGCCGGATCAAACTTCCATTCACCGCCATTTGCCACGCCATATTTGTCATAGGTCTCAATCATCACACCGAACACATCGGCGAAGGATTCGTTCAGGGCGCCAGGCTCATCGGCATAGATCAACTGTGCGGTATAATCAATAACGCCATGGGTCATCTCATGGCCGACTAAATCAAGATCACCGCTGAAGTAGGTGTAATCGGTGCCGTTGCCATCACCGTAAAACATGACATAACCGGACCAGAAGGCATTGTTGTAGTTCATGCCGTAATGGGTTGCCGAAATGATCGGCATGCCCTCATCATCGAGGCTTTTCCGGTTAAACATGTTTTTGTAGAAATCAAGCACCACATCGGCAAAATAATGGGCGCTGACGGAAGCCTTGTCCTGCTCAGAGGTGAAGTGGTTTGAGGCATCGGTCACAAGATAGGCCATGAAATCCTCATCTTCGTCGGCAGTATCATCATCCTCCAACACGCTTTCTTCCACGCCCGGGGGATTATAGAAAAGGTACTCATAGGTGATGATCGCCTCAGTGGCTGGATTCGTTTCGTCCAGCATGCCGTATCCCGCGTTTCCGTTTCCATCAATGTTGTCTGAATACGTCAGCGCAAGATCCTTCACCGCACCCCCCACACCGATGCCGGTGCCGGTGGCGGCATTGTCATAACGGATCTTGTTTTCCGTTGAAACAATCTTGCCGGATGTCGATTCCACATTAACATTGTAGTTGCCAATCGTGGGCTGCTCGAAAGCGATGTTCACCCGATAAACGATGTAGTTCTTCCCATCCTTGGTGATGATCACTTTCTCGGTGGGCTGCAAGTCATCTCTCAGCTTCTCATAGGTGAACTGCTTCTTGGCGATGCCCACCGCAGAAGACTGTGTCACCCGCAAGCTGCCCAGGTTGGCGATGCGCTTGTCTTGCAGCACGCGGCCGTTCACGCTGACAATCGTGCCGTCTTTATCAAAATGCACGTTTACCAGCGAGCCGTACACCTCTACGCCACTGATCAGCTGCGTGAAGCGCACAAAGGTATCGCCTGTGGCGTCTTTTTCCGGCGCGGACGCCTTCAGCTCCAAAGCAACGGATTTGATGCCGAACAATGCCTTATAGGTATCAAGGAATTTCTCCGCGGCACTCACACCCGGTTTCTGGGCGGCGGAGAGCTTGCCGGACAGGAAAAACTGGCCGTCCTTCTCAAAGAAATTGAGCTGCCCGCCGGCTGCAGTTTTCAACTCCGTGTATGCTTTGGCTTTCAAGTCCACCTTCACGGGGAGATCCCCCTCCGCCCGTGCAGCGGAAGACCAGGAAAACGCCAGCGCGGCCGCCAACAGGGCCGCTATCCATTTGCGCATTGGGCAACCTCCATAAGATGAATACGAAACACACAATAACATATATTCGCCATGATTACCATAAAAACGCTAAACAACCGCCACCTTTACTACAAATTCGACATGCCTGAATGAAATCAAGCCGCCCGGCCAAACGGCCAGGCGGCGATCCAGAAACCTTTGCGAGCGCAAGACTTTACAGCATGTTATGGCTTGGCTGAGGTAATGCCTGAAAATGGGCCGTAGACTTTTTTGCCGCTGAAGACGCGGTAGGCCCTTGCCTTGTAATAATACCACTTGCCGGCACTCAGGCTTGTGTTGGTAAAATAAAGGCTTGAGGTAGTTCTCACCAGGGCATATGTGCCGGTGGAGCTGGCGGAGCGCCAAAGCTCATATCCGGACGCTCCTGCAACCTTGCCCCAGGTCACTTTAATGCTTGAGGATGAGGCCCTCACCGCCCGCACGGATGCCGGTATGGCCAATGCCGGTTTCGCTTGGGCAGCAGCGGAGTATGCGCCATACACCTTTACGCCTCCCACGCTTCGATAGGCCCTGACCTTATAATAATAGGATGCCCCTGTGCTCAGCCCGGTGTTCAGATAGCTGGTGGCTGTGGTTGAGGTGACCAAGGCATAGGTGCCCGTGCTGGAAGATGCGCGATATACCGAATAGCCAGACGCCCCGGCCACCGCGCTCCAGGCGATTTTAATGCTGTTGTAGGCTGATGAGCTTGCCGTGCAGGTTGCCGGGGCCGACGGCAACGGGCGGGCCGCTGCCGTGACAGCGGAATACGGGCCGCAGATTCTCGTGCTGCCAGCCAGGTCAAAGGCGCGCATCTTGAAATAGTAGGCGGTGTTGGTGGCAAGCCCCGTGCTTGTGAAGGATAGCGCAGCATTGCTCACCGTGCCGGCAAGCACAAACCCACTGGAAGGCGACGTGGATCGCCAGATCTCATAGCCGCTGATGTTTGGCGCGGCAGGCGATGCGCGCCACGACACCCGAACGCTGTTATAGGATGCTGAAGCAGCCGCCGGGCTGAGCGGCGCCGCTACACTCCACTTTGCATAAAGCACCATGTTTCCCGTGACCACGCTGTTGCCTTTCCACAGCGTGGTGCAAGCCGCATCCCGGAACCATCCGGCAAACGTGCAGCCGGCGCGGGTTGGTGCGGCGGGCAGCGGCACTCTTGAGCCGCTCTGCACATGCATCGGGTCAATCAAGGATCCTCCGCGGGAGTCAAACGTCACAGTGCATTCCGATGTTTGCCATTTTGCCACGAGGGTCATGTCACGGGTTACCACATCGGTGGCAAAGTCCCATTTCTTGCCGGGATCGGTCTGCGTGAGAAATTCCGGTTTCACATACCAGCCAAGAAACGTGCATCCGCTGCGCGTGACTGCAGGCTCGGCGATGGTCTTGCGGGGCGGCGCCTTCATGCTGGCCACGGCGGACCCGCCGTTGGCGTTGAAATCGATCGTGTATTGCACGGAGCTGTATGCGTCTGCCAGACCATAGCCATAGGTGTTGTCGTAACCGGCAGCACCCAGATCCTTTGTGTTGCCCAGAATTCTGTTACGGATCTGCGGAGCCGAGAGCTGGGGGTGCTGCGACCACACCAGGGCGGCGATCGCCGCCACATGGGGAGCCGCAGCGCTTGTGCCATAAAAATGGCTGGGGAAGCCGCCCACGCCGGTCACGGAAACGCCGTCGGCGCCGCACACATCGGGTTTCTGGCGGCTGGAGCCATCCACCATCGTCACGGGGCCCCGCGAGGAGAAGCTCTCTATCTGGGTGGGCAGCGCGTGATCAATGGCGCCGCATGTGATCACACCCGGCACAGCGGCATGGCCGAAAATGGAGTTGGCTGACACGATATTCTTCGAAGACACCGCCGTGCCATAGCCTGGATACAAATAAAGCTCCAGATTTTTTGCCGCTCCGTTATACAGCTTTACATAGACAGCAAGGTTGATGGTTGATGTGGTTGTGTTGAGATAATAGAGGATTTCCATCGGATCGCTGCCGGCTCCGTCCTGCAGCATGTTGCTGTGTGCAACCTCCCGCATCGTTGCCCGGTCTATCATATACAGATCGTAATCGTTGCCGGACTTCCCAAAGACGTCGTTCCATTGCAGCACGGCGATCACATCCTCGCCCGGATCAAGCGTGAGATAGATTTGCTTATTGGCCGAATCCTTGCCGCCGCTAAAATCATGATATTTGTTGCCGTCGTCATAGAAATTGCCCTGATAATGCTCACCAGCCGCGTTTCCGGCGGAAGACACATAGATGATCTGGCCGGAGTCAACCAGGCTCTTCACATGCTTGGCAATGATGCCATCCTCATAGAAGGGCTGCGTGATCCAGCCGATATCGTCTACAATCACAGTGCAGCCGGCAGCCACCAGGGCGTCTATGGCGTTGTTGAACGCAATCCAGTCATCACCGCAGTCATGGAAATAGAGGTCCGCTCCCGGCGCAAGATCATAAATAACCTCAAGCATCGCGGTGCCTTCATCACCGCCCACCTCATTGCGCAGCACCGTAACTTTGGGCAGGTCACCGGTGGCTTGCGCCTTGGCAATGCTGTCTACGCCGTCGGAGATCACGCCCACCTTCACACCGGCGCCATTGTTTGTGCCGGCATTGATCGCATCATCCACATTGTGCATGATCTTGCCCTCGGAGGTGTTTCGATAGACCACCGGAGGAAGCACGGATTGCACCGCGGCCACAGAGTCCAGCTCGGCGAGCGCTTCCAGTTGATCAACCGGAACACTGGCAACCACAAGGTTGTTTTTCAAATCCTGACCCTTGATCTTCGCCAATGCGGAAATGGCGCCGATATCCGCATCCTTTTGCAACTTGATATAAACCTGGGCGCTGGCAGAACCGGCTGACTTGGTTTTGCCGAAGGTCACTTGCTTCCGTTTTGCCATCTGCCGCAGCGCGTTGTCTTTCGATGTGCCTTTCGGGAGCATTTCGGAATCAACCAACTGCAGCAGCTGCGTGGCAAGCTTCTTTTGCGCCTTGGATCGGGGGGCTTTCTCCTTCTTTGCGCTCACATCGGAGAGATCCGGCGCGTCTTTGCCTGGCACGGCGGTCTCAGTGAACGTGACAGTGCCGTTGCCCTGATCATCCAGCGCCAAGACCGGCAACCCGGGGGTTGAGCAAAGCACCAGCAGGAACGCGAGGACTATGGTGAGTGATCGCAACAAGAAAGCCTTCATGACAACCCCCTGTGCAGGATGCCTCATTTGTAAAAAAATGGCAATAAATTCGAATAATTATATCACACAGGCCGGGGGCCGGCAATCATCGCGGCATGAATGAGAATCTGCATGCAAAATGGCATGCCGCCGGTCGCCTCCAGGCTTTGAAAGCCGGGGGTGACCAGCGGCACCAAAGCTCAGTAAGGCAGCACCTCGGGCATCTCAATGAACGAAACGGAGACCTCAAATGCAGTCCTGTCCTCCACGGCGCCGTCCGGCAGTCTCTTCTGATACTGCCTGGACTGCATCCTGCCATGGATAAACACCTTCTGCCCCACTTCCAGCGTCTCAGCGTAGCGGGCGTTTCTGCCCCAGGAGATCACCGGAATATAGTCGGACTTGTTGTATGGCCGGTTCACCGCGATCAGCAGGTCGGTAATCTCGCGGCCAAACGGTGTGGTGCGATAAACCGGCGGGCGGCACACATACCCCTCCAGCAGCACCTGGTTGGGATTATCCGGCACATCCTCCGGCGGTGCGATGTGGCGCGCGAACACCGTGAGGATCAGCCGGTTGCGGCCTTCCTGCAGGCGGTTGTAGCTGCGCAGCTGCCCGATCACGGCAATCTCATCGCCAGCCACCACATTCATCAGGTGCAGCAGCCGGTCTGACGCCATAACGGGCAGCACGTCGGCCACGCCCGACAGCCTGGGCACTTCCAGCATCAGGTTATAGAATTTTTCACCATAAAGGCTGTGGGAGTAGGCCGGCTCTTCCACGACCTTGCCTTTGAGAATGACCTGGTTGTTTTCATGGCTTCCCTTTTCCACACCGTATCAACTCCGAATTTCTTTTGATTTGGATATTGATGTATATGGTTTGGGGAATACCTATATTCTCAGTTTTTTACAGCCGCAGGCAAAAACCCCTGCCCGCCGGTGGCGAACAGGGGCATTCAGCGATCATAGTCTCGCCCACGCCTCATTTAGAACACGCTTTGCGTTGGCAATCACAAGGTCTGGATCTTCCTCGCCAAAGGGCTTGACCTCAAAGCTCACAATCGGCGGGTTCTGCACGTTCAAAAAGCCGATGCCCAACAGCATCCTCAGGAACTCCACCACTTCGTGCACGTCGTTTTCTCCGTTGGGGAAGCCGAACCTCGGGTGCGCGTCGCCATAGGCGGGCAATGCAGGGTCGCGGACCACGCAGTTGCCCAGGTGGGCATGCACAATGTAGTCGCGGATGGGCAGGATGGATTGCTCCGCAGTCTCACGGATCAAGGGCAGGTGGCTCAGATCCACCATGAGGCCGAAGTTGTCATGGTCTTTGCGGATCTCCTCAGCATACCGCTTCGCCAGCGCAGCCGGGCCAATCAGGCTCTTCTTATCGATGTCATAGTCGAACACTTCCAGGATGACCTTCAGCTCGCCCTTGCCCTTCGCATAGGCGCACAACTCGCCGGTGGACTTCACCAGCGCCTCATATGCCTGCTCCTTGTGCGCTTCCTCGTATTTTCCGCTCAAAAACGCGAACCCCGCGCAGCCCATTTCATAGGCCTCGTCTATGCCCTCCTGAAGGATCGCCACGGCCTTTTGCCTGCCCGCCTCATCGGTGTCATTGATGTTAAGACCGGTGGTGAGCAAGCGTGGCTGGCCGCCGTAGGCCACGGTCATATGGGCGGTGTCCAGCAGGGCCTTGGCTTTTTTGCGCACGGCAGGGTCCTTGATCCACGAAATCTCAATGGCGTTGAAGTAGTCGTCCAGCGCGATTTTGCGGAGCGTCTCAAGGATTGGGCCCTCACCCTTCATCACCTCAGGATATGCCATGAAGTGGATCAGGCCCACCTTCATATATTTATACATGAATTCGTTCATAGACTTCCTCCTGCTGCAAGAATTCATTTTCCTTGAAACACTATTATAGACTATGGATCAAGCAGATCAAGGCGCTATTGTTATCATGGATGTTTCACCGCCCGAGGCCATCGGCCGTGCGTTGCTAAATTCTGCCCGATGTGGCAGAATGAACACTGCTGGCGCTGTCCGGCAAAGCACTGGGAAGGACGCGGCACATGATTGACAGATTCCGGTTTCACGACGCAAGGGACTGGTTCCTGCAAAAACGGTTCGGCCTGTTCCTCCACTGGGGGCTTTATGCGATCCCCGAATGGCAAGAGCAGGTGCTGTGGCGCGGCAGGATGCCGCGAAAGGATTATGAACCCCTCATCCACCAATTCAACCCATCAAACTTTAACCCCGAAGAATGGATCGATGTGATGCAGGATGCCGGCATGGAGTATCTGTGCTTCACTGCCAAGCACCACGACGGCTTTTGCATGTGGGATACCAAATATACCGATTACAATGTGATGAATTCCCCCTACGGCAAGGATGTGCTCGCCCTGCTGGCCGAGGCCTGCCACCGCCGGGGGATCATATTCGGCATCTATTACTCGATCCCCGATTGGCACCACCCCAATTACCCCAACCAGGGGCGGCACCACGAGATGTTCGGCCCCCGCCGGGGAGACGAGCCCGATTATGACAAGTATGTGGCCTATATGGAGCACCAGGTGGAAGAGCTGTGCACCAATTACGGCGAGGTTGGCCAGTTCTTCTGGGATATCAACGTGCTGCAATACAACAACAAGGCGTTCAACGACCGCATCCGCAAGCTCCAGCCCAGCATGGTGATCAACAACCGCGGGCCGGAAAACAGCGACTTCCAGACTCCGGAGCGGATGGTGCCGCCGGAGATGGAGTTCAAGCAGCTCACCGAGGCAGTGCAGTCCATGGGCAGGGAGAGCTGGGGTTACAAGGCCGACGAAGATTATTACAACCATAAATACCTGATGCAGAGCATCGACAAGACGCTGGCAATGGGCGGCAACTATCAGCTGAACGTGGGGCCCAAGGCAGACGGAACCTTCAGCAGCAAAGACCTGCAAGCCCTCAAAACAATCGGCAATTGGTACCAGCGGGTAAAAGAAGCCTTTAACGGCACGGTGCCAGCAACCTCGATCATCACACAGGCCACGGAAAACATGAAGGACGAGGTGCTGCTGACCCGCAAAGGCAACAACCTCTATGTGCATCTGTATAAGGACATCCAGACCACGGCGGTGATTTTGAAGCCGCTGGACATCCTGCCGAAGCGTGCAACTCTATTGAACAACGGCCAGGAGCTGGAGGCCCGGGTGGACCTGCTGCCCTCTCACCACCGCGAACGGCCATACCTCAGAATCCGAAACCTGCCCACCAACGAGATCACCGGCGAGGTGCTGGTGATCAAGCTGGAGTTTGACGACTCCGTGAACGACTGACAGCCCCCATGAATGCCAACAAGCGAGGTAAATGAACATGGTGCTTTATGTTGACAGTTCCATCGAACCGGTGCGCTTTGGAGCAGAGGCGCTGAAAAAGGCCCTGGAGAAAAAGTCGATCTTCTTTGTGGAGCGGGCGTTGCGGCGATACACAGGCAAGGCAACGGAGCAGTCCGTCGTCGCATCCGTCGCTGCCGCCCCAAAGCAAGGGCAGCCGGCGCGGCTGGAACCCGGTGGCTTTGAGATCCGCATCGACGGCAACACAACCCATGTGATTGGCGGTGATGCCAACGGCCTGATGTACGGCCTGATGGACCTGGCCGAGACCATTGATCTGTTCGGCCCGGAAGCCGTCTGCGGCAAGTTGGAAAACCCCACAATGAAGATGCGGGGCGTGAAGTTCAACCTTCCCTTTCAGCCCTATACCAACGGAGATCCGTTTGAAAAGAACATCCAGACCTGCAAAGATATGAACTTCTGGCGCAGCTTCATCGACTTCCTTGCGATGAATCGCTACAACTGCCTGAGCTTGTGGTCGGAGCACCCGTTCCACATGATGTTCCGGTTGGAGAAATACCCGGGCACATGCCCATACTCCGAAGAGGAATTGACCATCTACAAGCAGCTTTACAAGTTCATCTTCGGCCATGCAAAGTCCAGGGGCATTGATGTTTACCTGATCACCTGGAACATCCGGCTCCCTCCCCCTGTGGCCAGGGGCCTGGGGTTGCCGGCGGAGCTTGGCAACGGTTACAAGACCGGTGAGAATGACATCCCAAGCGACTTCGAGCACACCGACCGCATCGTGGGTGAGCATTACGACCGCACCCGCCAGCAGCTGGATGTGGTAAAGGATTACTTCAAGGAATGCATCCAGACGCTGGCGATGACCTATCCGGACCTCAAGGGCATCGGCACCAACGCCGCGGAGGAGATGGCCGGCAGCGCTGAGGAGCGGCACCAATGGGCGGCCGACGTTTACATCGGGGC
>JAEYYW010000187.1 GCA_023428265.1 Bacillota bacterium
CCGCCCACGGCGGCCTTGGGGAGTTTCGCGACGTGCTGGCGCTGCTGGCGCCGCTGCCCAACATCTATGCGGACACATCCTTTGTCTCCCCTGCCGGCATCCGGGCGCTGATCGCCGCCTTCGGCCCAGGCCGGGTGCTCTTCGCCTCCGACTGGCCCTGGGGGTTCCACAAAACAGCGCTTGGAGCGGTGCGAAATGCTTGCTCCGGCCGGGAGCTGGCCATGGTGCTGGGGGAGAATGCCAGAAGGTTGCTGGAGCTGTAGCATGCAGATTATTACACCGCAAGATATCCTTATAGACCTTAATGGTCCGGTTCTTCTGGCAGCATCGCTGGTTGGGACGGCCTTAGCCGCCCGAAATATTAGGAACCTTTCTTATACGAACAAGCAAATCATTCTGCTTTTGATCCCCGCGTGGTTATTTGGGCTGCCATTTGCCAAGGTTGGCCATCTGGCCAACCTGATGCTGGCAGCCGTCAATCCATTCCAAGCAGTTTCGGCGGAGCTCCCCGGGCCAGACAAGCCCCTGTCGGTGTTTCTGCTTTACGGTTATTCTAGCATCGGCGGGCTCATCGGAGCAGGTCTTTATGGTTGGCTCTATTGCGTCATTCAGAAGCGCTCTGCTCTCAAGCTCGCTGATGCCTGTATCGTTCCGGCACTCCTGATGTATGCCATTGCACGGACTGGATGCGCCATCCATGGGTGTTGTTATGGCATAGAGGTGCATCCGGCGGCGGAGTCCGCTCTGTCCATGCTTCTTGACAATCGGGATGGTGTCTCCCGTCTACCGTTGCAATGCATTGATTCCCTGCTATCGTTTTCTATGTGCGCCATACTCTGCGTGGCTGGAAAAAACCGACCGCGGGCGGGCAGGCTTCTTTCAATGTTTTTACTGCTGTATCCAACGCAGCGCTTCCTTCTGGATTTTTTACGCGGCGACCGTCTGCCGATCTCGGGGTCGATCTTATCAGCCACGCAATGGGCTTGCCTGTTTGCTTTTACCGGGGGTATCCTGCTGCTGTTTCACCCTGTGCGGCCTGCCTCTCGCCAGTTATCCAAACCTTAGTTCTATAAATAGCCATTTCTGGAGATTATTATTTCGATAAACAATATTGTCTTTTTATGTAGATATTGTATGATATATTGTATTATATACAACTCGGAGGGAATGGAATGAAACGAACAGTTATTGCGTTGGCAATCGTAGTAGCATTGGCTTTGTCGCTGCTGTCAGGCTGCTGCTCTTCCGGGTCGTCAGGCGGAAAGGCTCCACAAAACGCTACCCCGACGCCCGCATTGCAGGAAACAGGCACACCGGCAGCCTCGGATGCCGTTGATACAGTAGCGCCCACCCCAGCACCGGAACCGGAAAAAACAGATGTGGTCATCGGCGAGGTGGCTACCCTCAAGGGGATGGCGCTTCAGGTGACCAAAGTGGAGAAATCGCAGGGCACAACGTATGACAAGCCAAAAGACGGCAAGGAGTATGTGATTGTTCACATCCTCATCAAAAACGTTGGGGATTCGGTCATCTCCTACAACCCCTTTTATTTCAAAATGAAAAATAGCAACGGCCAGATCACCGATGCCGACTTTACCCTTGTGGCAAGCGACAGCGCGTTGAATGCCGGTGAGTTGCTGCCAGGCGGTCTGGTGTCCGGCTCGGTTCCATTCGAGCAGCCCAAGGACGACCCCGCGCTCTCTTTCATCTATGAAGATGTTTCGTGGTTCAGCGACAAGCAGCTCACAGTTGACCTGAGCAAAACGGCGGAGGGGATCAAACCTCTGGAGCAGGATGAGATCAAGGTCGGCGATGAGAAGATTGTCAACGCCGGAGAAGAAAACTCACTGGACGGGGCGACAATCACATTGACCAAGGTGACGCGCTCAGCCGGGAGCGATTTCTCCAAGCCCAAGGAGGGCAATGAGTTTATCATCGTTGAGGTCACGATCAAAAACACGGGCACGGAAAATCTTTCCTATAACCCGTTCAACTTTAAGATGCGCAACAGCAAAGGCCAGATGACCGATATGACAATCTCCCTGCTGGATCAGGACACGGCGCTGGAAAGCGGCGAGCTGGCCGCCGGCGGCTCCGTCACAGGCACGATGGTGTTTGAGCAACCCAAGGGCGACAGCGCGTTGGTGCTGGTCTATCAGTCAAACATGTTCCTTTCAGACTATATCGCATTCAAGATCCCCTGATGCATGATCGCAGTCATGACCACCGGCTAAGCCGGTGGCTTGCATCAGCCCTATAAGGGCATGTTACTAGCCTGCGCCTTAAGGCGCTCTGAAAGTCTGCCAACCGCGTCATTTTCACGGGCAAGCCCCTTAAGGGGCCTTTTTACCTGCCCTTTTTCACCGGCTCACCCGTGAACGGGTCCACCAGCTCTTTCATCGTTAACTGCTCATACTGCCGATCCTCCTCAAGCTGGCTCCGGATGTACTCCTCAATTACCTTCTTGTTCCGACCAACCGTATCTACATAGTAACCTCTGCACCAGAACTGCCGGTTTCCATACCGGTATTTCATTTGTGCAAACCGATCGAAGATCATAAGCGAGCTCTTCCCCTTCAGATATCCCATGAACTCCGATACGC
>JAEYYW010000028.1 GCA_023428265.1 Bacillota bacterium
GTGAATATGAGCCGACACCCAATATAGGAGCAAGGAAGCCGCCGATCAGCGAGCCGATCAAGCCTACCAGAATGTTTGCTCCAGCACCCATGCGGGCGTTGTTTCTTGTGATAATACTGGCAACCCAGCCAACAAGGGCTCCAAACAGGACCCAAAGTATAATCATGGTTATCATATATCTTCAACCCTTTCAATCAAGCTGCATTCACAGAACACACAGCAGCATTCACTCTCATACTGCCAGTGAAAATGATTGCAACCCGTCGATCTATATTGACAATAACCAACGTACGAACCAACTTCTGTGATAATGTTCACCGATGTTATATGCATCCTGTATCCCATCCCAGCAATCAGAGCTAGATCGGAGCATTGTGCGGGCCACATTATACAGCAGGGCGTTGCACTCCTGGATTACCCGGACGAACTCCGCCTGATCCAGGGTGCCTTCCGCTTCAACGACCGTTATGGGCATCAGGCGTTGGTTACCAGTGAATTGCATGCATGCAGGTATTAGGTGATCAAAATGGGGAGTTGGTTCAAAAAAAGTAATGGCGGGACATCCTCCTGTCCCGCCATTCACAGTGCCTCTACACTCCTACCCTGAAAGCCCTCGGCAGATCAGCCGCCGGCAGTCATGATCTTGATTCCAGGGCCCATCGTGGCATGCACGACGACGCTCTTCAAGTAGGTGCCCTTGGCAGCCGCCGGCTTGGCACGCACAACGGCGTCCATCAGCGTCTGATAGTTTTCGAGCAACTTCTCCGGCCCGAAGGAAGCCTTGCCGATCGGCACATGGCAGATGCTGGTCTTGTCGATGCGGTATTCCACCTTACCAGACTTGATCTCCTGCACGGCGCGGCCCACATCGTTGGTCACGGTGCCGCTCTTGGGGTTCGGCATCAAACCCTTGGGGCCGAGCACGCGGCCCAGCTTGCCCAGAATCCTCATCATGTCGGGCGTGGCCACGCAGACGTCAAACTCAAACCAGTTTTCGCTCGTGATCTTCTCAACGAACTCTTCAGCGCCCACATAGTCCGCACCGGCTTCTTCTGCGGCACGGGCGGCGTCGCCCTTTGCGAACACCAGCACGCGCTGAGTCTTGCCGGTGCCGTTGGGCAACACGACGGTGCCGCGCACCTGCTGGTCAGCATGGCGGGGATCCACACCCAGACGGATGGAAAGCTCCACGGTTTCATCAAACTTGGCCTTGGCCGTATTGACTGCCAACGCCATCGCTTCAGCGGCGGAATACTGCTTGGAGCGGTCAATCAGCTTGGCGCTGTCCTGATACTTCTTGCCTCTTTGCATGTTGCAACCTCCTTGTGGTGTTAGCGGAACTCAGTTCCTCCCACTTATTTGGGAAATCAACCAATGTGATCAGTCGTCAACGACGGTGACGCCCATGCTGCGAGCGGTGCCTGCGATCATGCTCATCGCGGCTTCCACGCTGGCGGCATTGAGGTCGGGCATCTTGGTCTCAGCGATCTTGCGCACCTGCGACTTCGTGATCTTTGCAACCTTCTCGGTGTTGGGCCGGGCAGAGCCGCTTTCGATACCGATTGCCTTCTTGATCAGAACCGGCGCCGGGGGCGTCTTGGTGATGAACGTGAATGATCTGTCGGAATAGACGGTGAGCACAATGGGGATGATCAGGCCCACCTGTTCTGCGGTGCGGGCGTTGAACTCCTTGCAGAAGCCCATGATATTCACACCGTGCTGGCCGAGCGCCGGGCCGATTGGCGGCGCCGGAGTGGCTTTGCCGGCGTTGACTTGCAGCTTGACAACTGCGGTTACCTTCTTGGCCATGGTTTTACCTCCTGAGCGATTGTGGTATTAGTGGGTCGCCGTCATCGTTTCTTACGGCTGCGGCGTGCCCTCCCACTGCAGTGACGAGCCCCTGACGGGGCGTTTGCCAAATTAATGCTTGCGGACTTCCACGAAGTCCAGCTCGACCGGCGTGTCGCGGCCGAACATCGAAACCTTTACGCGCACCTTCTGCCGGTCAGGATAGACATCTTCCACAACGCCGACAAAGTTTTCCAGCGCGCCGGAAATGATCTTGACCTGCTCACCCGCCTCAATGTCGAGCTTCAGCGGGATGCGCTCCACGCCCATTGCCACCACTTCCTCATCGGTCAGCGGCACAGGCTTGGATGATGACGGGCCCACAAACCCGGTGACGCCGCGCGTGTTGCGCACAACGGACCATATCTTGTCGTTCATGATCATTTTGACCATCACATAGCCGGGAAAGAGCTTCTCCATCTTGGTGACATGCTTGTTGGTGCGTTTATCCACCTTCAAGGTCTCCTGCATGGGAACTTTGACCTCAGCGATGTATTCCTGCAGGCCCGGGTTATTTTCAACTGTTTTTTCCAGGTTGTCCTTCACCTTATTCTCGTATCCGGAATAAGTGTGGATGACATACCACTTGGCATTTTCCAAATCCGCCATTTCGAAGGGGACTGCCGTGCAGGCTAGCCCCAACCTCCTCACTTGAGCCTCGGTCGTCAGGCGATGAACCTCAGGCCCAGCAAGAGCAGCTGATCCATCGCGTAGATGATCGCGCCGAAAATCACCACAAACACAACAACCGCAATGGAATACGAAACGAACTCCTTGCGCGTAGGCCAGGTGACTTTCTTCAGTTCAAAGAAGACATCACGGAAAAAGTGGCCGATGGCTATGGCCGTCTTCTTTGGTTCAAACTTCCTTGCTTTCCTGGAAGTGGGCGCCTTCGCCTTATCCTTTTTCTTGACATCCTTTTTGGTCACAGGATGGACGTCCTTCTTTTCTGTCGCCATTTGAATCCCTCGCAAACTTCCCCCGGATCCCGGTGGTTATCTGGTTTCCCTGTGAGCCGTATGCTTCTTGCAGAAGCGGCAGTACTTCTTCATCTCCAGCCGGTCAGGATCGTTCTTCCTGTTTTTCATCGTATCATAATTGCGCTGCTTGCAGTCACCGCAGGCCAGCGTGATCCGCACTCTCATTGATTGCACCCCCTGTCATGTAGCGCTGCCTTGAAAACAGACGCACTGATTAATTTACCACGTAAATCCATCGATGTCAATAGAATATTGACCATATGCAAACAAAGAAAGCGGGAGTATTGCACTCCTGCTTTCAATGTTTGCGTTTTAAAGCCGCAGATTAGCCTTCGATCTTGGTGACGACGCCGGAACCCACGGTGCGGCCGCCCTCGCGAATAGCAAAGCGGAGGCCTTCGTCCATGGCGATGGGGGTGATCAGCTTGATCTCCATCTCGATGTTGTCACCGGGCATCACCATCTCCACCTTGTCAGGCAGGTTCAGGGAGCCGGTCACGTCGGTGGTGCGGAAGTAGAACTGCGGGCGATAGCCGTTGAAGAACGGAGTGTGGCGGCCGCCCTCTTCCTGCTTCAGCACGTACACCTGGCCCTTGAAGTGGGTGTGGGGGGTGATGGAGCCGGGCTTGGCCAGAACCTGGCCGCGCTCGATGTCATCACGCTGCACGCCGCGGAGCAACACGCCGATGTTGTCGCCGGCGAGAGCTTCGTCCAACAGCTTGCGGAACATTTCGACGCCGGTCACGACGACGGCGCGGGGCTTTTCCATCATGCCGACGATTTCAACGGTGTCCTGCACCTTGACCTTGCCGCGCTCCACCCTGCCCGTGGCAACCGTGCCGCGGCCGGTGATGGAGAACACGTCTTCAACAGGCATCAGGAAGGGCTTGTCCACATCGCGCTCAGGCGTGGGGATGTAGCTGTCAACCGCTGCCATCAGATCGAAGATGCACTTGCAGTCGGGGTGCGTGGCGACATCCACATTGGCTTCCATCGCGGCGTTCATCGCCTTGAGGGCGGAACCTTTGATGATCGGAATATCGTCGCCAGGGAACTTGTAGTGGCTCAGCAGATCGCGGACTTCCATCTCGACCAGCTCAAGCAGCTCTTCGTCATCAACCATGTCCACCTTGTTCATGAACACGACGATGTAGCGCACGCCGACGCGGTCGGCCAGCAGGATGTGCTCGCGGGTCTGGGGCATCGGGCCGTCAGCGGCGGACACCACCAGGATTGCGCCGTCCATCTGAGCGGCACCGGTGATCATGTTCTTGACATAGTCGGCGTGTCCGGGGCAGTCCACGTGGGCATAGTGCCGGTTTTCGGTCTGATACTCAACGTGGGCGGTGTTTATCGTGATGCCACGGGCCTTCTCTTCGGGCGCCTTGTCAATTTGGTCATAACGCATGATTTCAGCGCGGCCGAACTTGGCCAGAACCATCGTGATGGCAGCCGTCAGAGTGGTCTTGCCATGGTCAACGTGACCAATGGTGCCGATGTTGACGTGGGGCTTGTTGCGGTCAAACTTCGCCTTTGCCATTTGTAAATTTCCTCCTTTTGCTACTCCGGAACTCAGCCGAGTGCTAAAATAGTATTTGGAGCGGGTGATGGGAATCGAACCCACGTAGCTAGCTTGGGAAGCTAGAACTCTACCATTGAGTTACACCCGCAAATACCCGCATGGCAACTCCAAAACGCCGCAGTTCCGGCAGCGGAGAAGCCGGATACCATTTTACAATCATAGCAAAGCTCTTGTCAACTAGAATTTTACTGCATTTCCGTAATCGAAACGGCATCCCATAGGATGTGCAACCCGGCGGAGTTGCCGCCGGGTTGCACCAATGGCCGCAAAAACAGTTATATCTTGCGGCAGATCACGCCCAACTGCGGCGAATCCGGCCGCCAGACATCGCCTGCAAGCGAGGAATAGATATCCTCTACAACAAATCCGCCGCTCAGAAGCTCTGCGCCGATGGTCTCCGGCGTATAATAGGTCAGAAAAATCCGATAGATCGTTGTGCGATCATCGATGACGGCATATTGGTTGCACACAGCGGGGATGTCCGGATACAGAAAGCACTCATACAGCTCCAGGTGGCGATGGGGCCGCCAGAACCCAGACTCCTGCAGGCTCCATCTTTTTGGCGGCTTGCGCTCGAGTGCCCGGTAGGCCGCCACCGAAGCCACATCAAGCGCCAGCAGGCCGCCGGGGCGCAATGCCTGGTGGATATTGCCGAGAAGCTTCTTCCGCTGCGACGGCGAGGGCACCCCGAAGTCCTCATAGATCAGCAATGCTGCGTCATATTGCTGCCGCTCAGACCACTCCAGATAGTCGGCAACCCGGTATTGCGGTCCGTTCACCACGCCTGCTGACTGTTTGGTTGCATACTTGATGGAGTTCTTTGAAAAATCAATGCCCGTCACAGCGCAGCCGGATTCGGCCAGCCTGCGGCTGTAAAGCCCCGGCCCGCAGCCCAAGTCCACCACAGCGCGGCCGGGGCCAAGCCCCAGTCTGCCCCTCAGGAAGGCGCAAGCAGCGTCAATCCGTTCGGGCCTGAAGCTGGCCGCATCGGTGTTCGGATCCAGGTGGGCCTGGAGCATCTGGGTTGAAATATAGGGATCGGTCCAAAACTGCGATTCGCCGGGTTCGTAGGGCTCCGGCCTTTTCCATTTGGAAGAATCAAAATACATCTGATTTTCATCCTTTCATTCTTTGCAACATACCAAAAAGCCGCAGAGCTTCCGCTCTGCGGCTGATCAAGCCGGCAACCCACAGAGCGGATCATCAAACGCACCACGAAACAGGCCTGATGGCCGATTCGCAAACTGTGCAGTTTCGATGTCCCCTCTGTTCCAGCAGGCGCGCCTGCGCCGTCCGGATGAAATCACCTCTTTACGGTTGATTGGTATATTGCCCTATCAAGATAACCGATTACCGGCGGCCTGTCAATCAGCCCGGAGGCCAGGCAAGCTTTCTGCCACCCAGAACGTGCACATGCAGGTGGAGCACGGACTGGCCACCGTCCTCACCGGTGTTGACCACCAGGCGGAACCCGTTTTCCTCCAGCCCCTCCTGCCGGGCAATCGCGGCGGCGGCAGCCATCAGGCCCTCCATCAGGCCCGGCTCGGCCGCACCCTCCAGCACGTTGGCCACATGCTGCTTGGGGATCACCAGCACATGCACCGGCGCGGCGGGGCTGATGTCGCGAAACGCGTAATACCGGTCATCCTCATAAACCTTTGCGGATGGAATGGAGCCGTTTGCGATTTTACAGAAAATGCAATCAGACATTGGTGAAATCCTCCTTATCTGCAGGGTTGGCTGACAGTCCCAATGATCGTGTCTCCCTCAACCTCTCTCAAGCGCACAGGTGCGATCTCTCCGGCTTTGATTCCATCGGCGGGAGCGAGCACATCCACATAGTTGGCCGAGTAGCCCCGGAGCCAGCCGGATCGCCCTTGTGCCGGTTCCTCAAAAAGCACCGGCACAGTCTTGCCGACCATCCTGCCGAGAAACGCCAGCGCACCAGGAGCTGCCGCGGCCTGCATCGCCGCGGCGCGGGCATCTTTCACCGCCTTCGGCAACTGGCCCGGCAGCTCTGCGGCTGCGGTGCCCTCGCGGCGGGAGTAGGGAAACACATGCACCTTCAAAAAGCCGGCCGCCGCCACAAAGGCGCAGGACTCGGCAAACTCTTCCTCCGTCTCACCGGGAAAGCCGACGATCACATCGGTGGTGATACCCACATCGGGCCAGCGGTCGCGGATCATCCGGAGCTTGTCCATAAACTGCTTCGGATTGTAGCGCCGGCCCATCCGTTTGAGCGTCTCCGCTGATCCGCTTTGCAGCGACAGATGGAAATGGGGGCAAAATGGCAGCATCGCCGCAAGCTTATCGAGCAAAGCGACGTCCACCGCATCGGGCTCCAGCGACCCAAGGCGCAGCCGGGCGATGCCGGGCACCGCCGCGGCCTTCACGGCATCGGCCAGGGTGACCGGCCCTGTGAGGCACGCGCCAAACCGGCCCAGGTTGATGCCCACCAGCACGATCTCGCGAAACCCCCTGCCGGCCAGCGCCTCCGCCTCGCGGCGGATGGAGGACAGGGAGCGGCTTCTTGGCTCGCCCCTCAGATCCGGGATAATGCAATAGGCGCAATGCGCGTCGCATCCGTCCTCAATTTTCAACACAGCCCGCGTGTGGCCCTGCTGGGCGTCGGCGGGCAGATCCTCAAACACCTGCGCGTGGACGGTCTGCTCCACGATGCCGCGCTCGCCGCCGGCGGCCCGCACCGCCAGATCAGCCACTGCCCCGCGCTCCATGCCGCTCACGGCGGCAAGGCCCTCCATGCCGGCATATCCCAGAGGGTCTTTTTGCGCAGAGCAGCCCACGGCCACCACGGCGGCGCCGGGGTGCAGCCGCAGCAGCTTCCTGACCGCCTGGCGAGACTTGCGCTCCGCCTCTGATGTGACGGCGCAGGTGTTCACAATATAGACATCGGCAGGCTCACCTTCGGCAGCCAAAACAAAGCCCGCAGCCTTCAGGCTTTCGGCCATGGCCTGCGAGTCATACCAGTTCACTTTGCAGCCAAGAGTGATGAGGGCGGCGCGGCGGGTTGTGTTCATACCAGACAACTCTCCATAAAAACCGGGCCGGGACGGAGCCCGGCTCCTGCAGTAACCGATCTGGTGGCAGCGAGTTAAGTTAAACTTCCCTCTATAGGCGGGGCTCTGTACCCGCCCATTTCAATCCAGCACGGCAATAACGAGCAGAATGACTGGCCAAATTCGAATCCTCGATGGATTTATGCCTTCTTTGCCAGCACGGCGACCCACTCACCCATGTGCTTGACCTCAAGGATATCGAACCCTGCAGCCGCCAGAGCATCCCGCACCGCTTCCTCACGGGCCAGAATGATGCCGGAGCAGAGGAACAGCCCGCCGGGCTTCACCGCGGCAAAGGCATCGGCGGCCATTGAGATGATCACCTCGGCGATGATGTTGGCCACGATGAGGTCGGGCTGACCGGCCAGACCCTTCATCAGGTCTCCCAGCCGCACATCCACAAGGCCTTCCACATGGTTGAGCTGGCAGTTGATCTTTGCGGCGGACACAGCCACCGGGTCGCGGTCCACAGCCACGGCTCCCCTTGCGCCCAGCAGCACCGCCGCCACGGAAAGGATGCCGGTGCCGCAGCCGATGTCCCACACGTCCACGCCGGGCCGCACAACCCCGTCGAGCATTTCCAGGCACATAAAAGTGGTTTCATGGGTGCCTGTGCCGAAGGCCATGCCGGGCTCCATCTCAATGACGATGCGGCCAGTGCTGTCGGCCTGCTCCCAGATGGGTTTCACCAGCAGGTGGCTGCCCACCTCAAACGGCTTGTAATATTGCTTCCAGTTGTTTTCCCAATCTTCATCCTTCACGTCGCCGGATGTGAGGGCAAGCGTCCCGGCGTCAAAGCCCAGCTCCATCACCAGCACGTCATTGAGGCGCTGGCGAATATGCACCAGCGTGTCGGCAAGCCTGCTGTCCACCGGATACCAGGCCATCACCTGCACTTCCAGCGCCATATTTTTCAGGATGTTTTCATCAATATAGTCCCAGTCTCCGGGCAGGCGCTGCTGTGCTTCCACTTCGGCCCGGTCTTCGATGGCAGTGCCGGCGGCGCCGGCCTCAATGAGGATTTCCGAAACGATTTCGGCCCCGGCGGTGGTGGTTGCAACGGTGACTTGTTTCCAGTCCAAGGCTTTGCTCCTTTGATCAATACGATAATAACCATTAACCCATGATGCCAAACGAAAAGATCGTTCAGCCAGTACAGCCAATGGCGCGGGTGGTTCTATCGGGCCGGTACGGAGCCCGGCTGAAAGACTCCCTCCGGCAGCTTCGCTGCCACCTCCCTCATTGACCCCCACCGCCTTTGGCGGTGCCACCCCTAAAAGGGATGGTATAGAGGGAGGCAAGTAGATCATTGAATGAGGTGTGCTTGTCCCCCTCTTGAGGGGGATGTCGCAGAATGCGACAGGGGGAGTTAAAACATCTCCTTCAGCCTGTCCATGAACCCTTTTTTCTCCTTGTATTGTTTTCCGGCCAGGCTGGCCTCAAACTCGCGGAGCAGGTCTTTTTGCTTGTTGTCCAGCTTCTGCGGCACTTCGAGCTTCACCTTAATGAAAAGGTCGCCCTTGCCGCGGGCACCCTGCAGCCGCGTGATGCCCTTGCCTTCCAGGCGGAAGGTGGTGTCCGGCTGGGTGCCCTCGGGGATCGTGAGCGGCGCCGGCCCCTCCAACGTGGGCACATCGATCTTGTCACCCAGCGCTGCCTGTGAAAAGGTGATCGGCAGCTCATAGGAGATGTCATACCCATCCCGGCGAAACAGCTTGTGGGCCCGCACAGTGATGTGCACATACAGATCGCCGCTGGGGCCGCCCTTGGTGCCCGGCTCGCCCTCACCGCGCACGGCAATGCGCTGGCCATTGTCAATGCCTGCGGGGATCTTCACGCTCAGCGTTCTGCGCTTGCGCATATGGCCCCGGCCGGAGCACTCCGGGCAGGGGCTTTCCACCTTGGTGCCCTCGCCGCCGCAGTCGGTGCAGGGGCGGCTGGTGCTCATCATGCCCAGCGGCGTGCGGATGGAGCTGGACACCTGGCCCCTGCCGTGGCAGGTGGGGCAGGTCTTGCGGCTGGTGCCGGCGCGGGCACCGGTGCCACCACAGGCGGAGCAGTTGTCTTCGCGGGTGAAGGTAATCTCCTTTTCCACACCGAAGGCCGCTTCCTCAAAGCTGATCGTAAGGTCATAACGCAAGTGGTTGCCCTGCTGGGGGCCCTTCGGCCTGCCACGCCCGCCGCCGCCGAAAATGCCGCCGGTGAACATGTCAAAGATATCGCCGATGTCGCCGAAATCCCCGCTGAAGCCGCCGCCCCCGAAACCGGGTTGGTCAGCGGCGTGGCCGAACTGGTCATAACGGGCCCGCTTGTCCGGATCGGACAGCACCTCATAGGCCTCGTTCACTTCCTTGAACTTTGCCTCGGCGGATTTGTCGCCGTCGTTCATGTCGGGGTGGTACTGCTTGGCCAGCTTGCGGAACGACCGTTTGATGTCGTCGATGCTGGCGTCGCGGTTCACACCCAATACTTCATAGTAATCGCGTTTTTCTGCCATGAATCCGATTCAATCCTCTTCCCGGGAAATCTGTATATAATACCATCGTATTCTACAGGAAAAAGCCCTCCGGTTCAAACGTTGTTTGCGCCTGAAGGAACCAATCCTGATATTTCCAATATAAACTATGAATTACAGTGGCCGGACCGCCACCACAAAATCCCGCTTGATGCCCTGATCCACACGGTGGGGGCAGCCGCCAAAGGGCTCTTCCCGCAGCACCTGAAAGCCGTGGCGCTCCAGTGCCTCTTCCACGGCGGCGCGCTTGAGCGTGTGCTCGTTAAACGAGAGAACCGCGCTGGCACCAGGCTTCAGCGCGGATCGCCAGCCGGGCAGGCATTGATCCAGCAGCCTGGCCAGGTCTTCACGGCCGGCCCCGGCTCCCTTTCCCTCATGCTGCACGTTGTAAGGCAGGTCGCACACCAGGATGTCATGGCTGGCCCGCTTGAAAAACAGCGCCGCCTGCCGGCTGTCACCATGCACAAGGCGCAGCGCGCGCACATTGCCGGCATCATAATCGGCCTTGTTGTTGGCCATTGTGAGCAAAAACACATCGCCCAGCTTGCGACCCTTGCTGTCCGGCACGGTTTCGGAGGCGGCTTTGTGCTTGTAACGGCCCTTCTCCAGAAACTTCACCAGATAGGTGTGTGCCTCCTGCTAGTAGGATCGGGTAATCTCCACGCCGGACACATCCATGCCGTCAACAAGCGCCTCAAACAGCGTGGTGCCCTTGCCGCACATCGGGTCCAGCAGGCGGATCACGCCTTGGTTGCCTGTTTGGCAGGCAGAAACTGCCAGGTTGATCATCATGCGCGTGAAGCGCTCGTTGGTCTTGCCGGCATATTTGAGCATGCTGCCCAGATGATCGGGGAAATAGCGGCTGTCCGGCAGTTCCACCGGCAGTAATGCCTTCCGGCCCGCAAGTTCTGCCACCTCAAACAGCCCATAGAAAAAGGACAGCCGCCGCAGGAGCACCCCGTCCGCATCTGACAACGGCCCGGCAGTGCCAAACAGCACAGCAGGCACGCCGCCGATGGCGCTGTATTCTGTTTCTGACGATGGTTGGCTGCAAAGGCGCGACAGCGCGGCAAACTCCATCAGGCAGAGCTGCCTTGCGGCTTCCACATCGGCGCGGCCGAAACCGGGTTGGATCAGGAGAGCGTAGTTGGTCATAATGTTGTCCTTGCTGATTTGTGATGGACTCCCCCTGTCATCTTCACATCGCAGCGCTACGCTGCGATAAAGATGACATCCCCCTCAAGAGGGGGACAAGTACATTCCTCACATTGTGTTCGTTGACGAACTTGCCTCCCTCTATACCACCCCTTTTAGGGGTGGCACCGCCAAAGGCGGTGGGGGTCAATGATGGAGGTGGCAGCGAAGCTGCCGGAGGGAGTAAACACTCCCCATTTCAAACCTCACCCCTTCCCCCAATGCTCTGGGGGAAGGGGTTGGGGATGAGGGTATTTCACGGCAGGGACCTTACTTGTCTTCCTTCACCTCATAATCGGCGTTCACGGTGTTGTCGTCGCCGCCGGGGTTGGTGTTGTAGTTGGCGTTGGCCTGCTCCGCGCCGCCCTGCTGGGCCTGCGTGTGCTTATAGAGCTCCTCGGAAAGCTTGTAAGAGGCCTGGGCAAGCTTTTCGGTGGCCTGGCGGATCGCCTCGGCATCGTCGCCGTCCTTCACCTTCTTCACGTTTTCGATCTCGGCCTCGATCTTCGCCTTGTCGTCGGCGCTCACCTTGTCGCCCAGATCCTTGATCGCCTTTTCGCTGGTAAAGATCAGCTGGTCGGCGTGGTTCTTTGCCTCGATCAGGTCCTTCTGCTTCTTGTCATCGGCGGCAAAGCGCTCGGCTTCCTTCACGGCCTTGTCAATGTCATCCTTGCTCATGTTGGTGCTGGCGGTAATGACCACCTTCTGCTCGTTGCCGGTGCCCAGATCCTTGGCGGACACATGCACGATGCCGTTGGCGTCGATGTCAAAGGTAACCTCGATCTGCGGGATGCCGCGGGGGGCCGGAGGTATCCCGGTGAGCTGGAACTTGCCCAGCGTCTTGTTGCCGCTGGCCATCTCGCGCTCGCCCTGCAGCACATGGATTTCCACGCTGGTCTGCCCGTCGGCAGCGGTGGAGAACACCTGGCTCTTCTTGCTGGGGATCGTGGTGTTGCGGTCAATGAGCTTGGTGAACACGCCGCCCAGCGTCTCAATGCCCAGCGACAGCGGGGTGACATCCAGCAGCAGCACGTCTTTCACTTCGCCGCCCAGAACGCCTGCCTGGATGGCTGCGCCCACGGCCACGCACTCGTCGGGGTTGACGCCCTTATAGGGTTCCTTGCCGGTCAGGCGCTTCACGGCTTCCTGCACGGCGGGGATGCGGGTGGAGCCACCCACCAGGATCACGCGGTGGATGCTGTCGTTGGTCACGCCGGCGTCCTTCATGGCCTGCTGCACCGGGCCGATGGTCTTTTCCACCAGGTCATGGGTCAGCTCGTCAAACTTGGAGCGGGTGATTGTGATGTCCAGGTGCTTGGGGCCGGAAGCGTCCGCCGTGATGAAGGGCAGGTTCACGTTGGTCTGCATCATACCGGACAGCTCAACCTTGGCCTTTTCAGCAGCCTCTTTCAGGCGCTGCAGAGCCATTTTGTCAGCCCTGAGGTCAATGCCGTTGCTCTTTTTGAACTCATCGGCCAGATAGTCCATCACGCGCTGGTCAAAGTCGTCGCCGCCCAGGCGCGTGTTGCCGTTGGTGGAGAGCACTTCGAACACGCCGTCGCCGATCTCCAGGATCGATACGTCAAACGTGCCGCCGCCCAGGTCGTAGACCAGGATCTTCTGGGTGTGCTCCTTGTCAAGGCCATAGGCCAGCGAAGCGGCGGTGGGCTCGTTGATGATGCGCAGCACTTCAAGACCGGCGATGCGGCCGGCGTCCTTGGTGGCCTGGCGCTGGCTGTCGGAGAAGTATGCCGGCACCGTGATGACGGCCTGGGTCACCTTTTCACCCAGATATGCCTCAGCGTCTGCTTTCAGCTTCATCAGGATGAACGCTGAAATCTCCTGCGGTGTATAGCTCTTGTCGTCGATGTTCACCTTGCGGTTGGTGCCCATGTCGCGCTTGATGGAGCTGATGGTGCGGTCGGGGTTGGTGATAGCCTGGCGCTTGGCCACCTGGCCCACCATGCGTTCGCCGGTTTTTGAAAACGCCACGACGGACGGTGTCGTTCTGCCGCCTTCGGCGTTGGGGATGACGACCGGCTCGCCGCCCTCCAGAATCGACACACACGAGTTTGTAGTTCCAAGGTCAATGCCTATGATCTTTCCCATTTCTATGTACCTCCTGGCTTGCTGCCTGTTTGTTTTTATTGGAAACCCAGCCTAGCCCCAGGCTGGAATGAGCCCTATTCCGACACCTTGACCATGCAGTAGCGCAGCACGCGCCCTTTATGGGTATATCCTTTTTGAAGCACGCCGACAACCTTTCCGGCCTCGCAGCCTTCCACGGCCTCCTGCATCACGGCATTGTGCACGTTGGGGTCAAAAACACAATCCTGCGCCGGAATTTCCTCCACGCCGGAAGCAGCCAGGACGCCGTTCAGCTGCTTGAGAACCAGAAGCACGCCCTCTCTCAGCGCCCCTTCGTCGCCCTGTGCGGATGCGGCCCTCTCCAGGTTATCCAGCACCGGCAGGAACTTCAGCAGCGTTTCGTGCGCGCCGTCGTTGTAGGCGTCTTCCCGAACGTTTTGGTTGCGGCGGCGATAGTTGTCAAAATCAGCCTGCACGCGCTGGGCCAGCTTCAAAAACTCGTCACGCTCCCGGGCGGCCTTTTCGCTTTCCTCCGTCAGGCGCTTGATCTCCTGGGCGATGTTGTCTTCCTCGGTGCAGTTCTCGCAGCCGTTGGCCGTTTCCTGCGCCGTTTCGTTGGCGTTCTTCATTTCCTCATCCGGAGAGGTCTTTTTCCTGCTCATTGTTACTTCCCTTCCTGTTCTGTTGATCCTTCGCCGAGCATGCCGGACATGCACTCGCCCAGCGACCGGCTGATATGGTGCAGCAGTTTTACCACCCGGCCATAATCCATGCGGGTGGGGCCGATCACACCCAAAGAGCCCATGGGCCGGTCACCCAGCTTGTAGGTGGCGGTGACGACACTCATGTTGCGTAGCGCATCGATTTCGTTTTCCCGCCCGATTGTGATTGTAAACTCCCATTTGGTGGATCGGGCCAGCATTTCCTGCAATTTGTCCTTCGTTTCCAGAGCCATGAGAAACGATTGCGCTCTTTCCACGTCATTGCGATATTCGGGATGGTGAAAGATGTTGTAGGCACCTTCCAGCACCACATCGTTGGATTCCTGTGTGGCTGTGCGGCTCAGCGTGTCGGTCAGCGTCTCAAAGAACCTGCGGTGCTCGGCCATGTCGCTCAGCACTTCATTGACGGCCTGCAGGCTGATCTCGGTGATGCTGCGGCCCTCAAAACGCTTTGTGAGCGCCTCGGAAATGCCATGCAGGTCTTCACTGCCCATGCTGTCGGGGATGCGGATGATCGTGTCTTTCACCACTGCCGCGTCGGTCACCAGCACGACAAGGGCTGTGCCCCTTGTCACCGGCACCAGTTGCAGGCGCTTGACCGTGGTGCGCATCAGCTGAGGAGAAAGCACCATGGATGTGTAGTCCGTGAGGTCGCTCAGCACCTTGGCAGCGCTTTTGACCACCTGCTCCATTTCTTCCATGCGCTTGTTGAAGTAGCGCCGCACCAGCTTGGTTTCATCGGGCGTCAGGTCGCCCACCTGCAGCATCCTGTCTACATAAACCCGATACGCCAGATCCGACGGGATGCGCCCGGCGGAGGTGTGGGGCTGCTCCAGGTAACCCATTTCCTCCAGATCCGACATCTCGTTGCGGATCGTGGCCGCCGAAAACTCTGACATGTATTTTTTGGATATGGTGCGGGAACCCACCGGCATTGCCGTTGCGATATAGTCGTCTATGATGGCCTGCAACAGCCTGATTTTGCGGGGGCTCAGCTCCACGGGTTTCACTCCTTATGTTAGCACTCACCTGTCTTGAGTGCTAACAATGATAAAATAGCACCGGGGGGCTGGTTTGTCAATATCTTTGCTACGACATTCATGTTTTCTTAACAATCAGAAAAAGAGTTGACGTCCCTCTTAACTTATGTTATTGTTAACCTATTGTTGAGTGAGTGAATCTCACCCGCAAAAAGGAGTGATCGGCATGCGAAAACCTGCCACAGCATTCAAATCACCGGAGGGTATGGCGGCGCTCCACCAATTCGCCGAAGGCCTGCTGGCTCGCTGGATGGAGCCAAAGGAAATGACCTTTGTGGAAACGCGTTACGGCCGCGCCCATGTGATCGCCTGCGGCCCCATTGGCGGCCCCGCCGTTGTGCTGCTGCACGGCAGCGCGATGAGCTCATTGATGTGGATGGGCGACGCACCGGTTTATGCACGGACCCATCGGGTTTATGCCGTGGACCTGCCAGGCGAGCCGGGCATGAGCGATGAAAGGCGGCTTCCCTTTGCCGGAGCGGAGTATGCTCACTGGCTGCGCGATGTGTTTGCCGCGCTGTGTTTGAGCAAGGCAAGCATTGTCGGCATTTCGCTGGGTGCGTGGCTGGCAGTGAAGTTTGCCGCGCAATATCCTGAAATGGTGGATCAGCTGGCGCTCCTCTCGCCAGCCGGCATCGGGGCGCAGAAGGTGTCCTTCCTGCTCTCCGGCGCCCTGTTTAGCCTGCTGGGGGATGGTATGCGGCGCAGGCTGGTGCCCAAGGTCAACGGGCCCCAGGAGCTTCCCGAGGTGGTGCTGCAGTACCAGCGGCTCATCGATGAGCACTTCAACTACCGCAAAGAGCTCCTGCCGCTGTTTCACAGCGACGAGCTCAAACGGCTCGTGATACCGGTGCTTGCCTATGCCGGGGGAAAAGACGCAATGTTTCACACCGGCCACACCGCAAAGCGCCTGGCAAGGTTCGTGCCCCATGCCGATCTCCGTGTGCTGCCGGAGGCCGGTCATGTGCTGATCGGGCTGGCCGAAGAAATCAGCCGGTATTTGAATAACGGCACATAACAGAGAAGAAGGGAGAGAATGGTATGGGCCAGTCCTTGCTGGAGCAATGTGTCCGCCTGGCGGAGACCGGCACAAGAGCGGCGGTGGATGCCCTGATGGAGCGCCTGACCATGGAGATGACGATTGCCGAGTCCAAGATCCTGGACTATGCGTTAAGCGTTGTGCGCACGGAGGAAGGGTTTCAGGCCATGGAGCATTACCTGTTTCACGGCACGCAGATCCAACGGAACTACGCCACGCTCTATTTCATCCGCCGCGAGGAGTTTCCGCTGGTGCAAAAGGCCTATGACATGGGCCTGATTGACAAACTGCAGGCGTTCACAAGATAACCTCACCCTCCCCTCACAGCGATGACGGGAGGGTTTTCTTTATAAGTGACCTTTTTCTTATATAGTAATTATGGCAACCCCCGCTTACGGATGCCCCCCGTTATCACGCCGGAAGGCAACACAGGGTGCAGAGCGTGTCTCCGTCGGCGCATATTTCAGTGGTGCTCTGTCATATGCATTTCATGGCAATCAGTGCAGGCTTATCAAGGGGAGCGGGGAAATGAAGCCTAAACTTTTTCACAGCCAGCGGCTGCGCACAACCCGGGAGTTGCTGCGCCGGTCGGAGGAGCTGTTCAAGGACCGTATTGCCTTCCGGGAGCTTGGCCCGGGCAGACAGATCATCGATTACACATACCGGCAATTGGCACGCGATGTGGATAGCCTTGGCGCGGCGCTACTCCATCGCGGCCTGCAGGGGAAGCACATCGCGCTGCTGGGTGAGAACTGCTACGGCTGGGTGGTGGGATATCTGGCAATCACCGGCGGCCTGGGCGTGGCGGTGCCGCTTGATAAAGAGCTGCCCCCCGGCGATCTGGCCAGGCTCATCAACCGAAGCGGGGCCGGCGCGATGCTCTGCACGGCGGCATACGCACCCACCGTGCAGTCCATCCTTGCGGAGTGCCCCGATTTGGCCTTTTGCGCGGTCATCGGCAGCACAGAAGGCGGAGAGCCGGGGTTTCAAAGCTTCAGCGGGCTGCTGCGGGAGGGCCGGGCCATACTGGACGGGCCGGGCAGCCCCTACCCCACCCAGCCCATCGACCCCCACGCCCAGTGCGAGATCATCTTCACCTCCGGCACCTCCGGTGCAAACAAAGGCGTGATGCTTTGCCAGCGCAACGTGATGGCAGTGCTTTTTGGCATCATGCACCTGATCAAGGCAGAGCCCGTCTCCCTCTCGGTGCTTCCCATCAGCCATTCCTATGAGTGCACCTGCCATGTGCTGGGCGGCATATACTCGGGCATCACGCTGTGCTTCAACGACAGCCTGAAACACCTGATGGACAACATGAGGCTCTTCAAGCCGGGCATGAGCCTGATGGTGCCATTGTTTCTGGAGACGATGCACCGGCAGATCTGGAAGGAAGCGGCAAGGGCCAACCTGTCCGGCCACCTGAGATATGGCGTGGCGCTGAGCAACCTGCTGCGGAAAATCGGCATTGACCCAAGGCGGCTCTACTTCAAGCCCATCCTGGAGAGGTTTGGCGGCAACCTCCGGCAGATCGTGTGCGGGGGCGCTCCGCTGCGGGAGGAGTTGATCCAGGGTCTTGAAGATCTGGGCATCGACGTGGTGAATGGCTACGGCATCACCGAGTGCGCCCCGGTGATCTCCACCAACTGCACGGCCTGGCGGAGAGCGGGCTCGGTGGGGCTTGTGCTGCCGGTGTGCGACGTGCGCATTGACAAGCCCGACAAATACGGCAACGGCGAGGTGCTGGTGCGCGGCGACACGGTGATGCTTGGCTATTATCAGGACGAAGAAGCCACAAAGGCATCCTTCACCGCAGACGGCTATTTCAAAACCGGCGACCTCGGGCGGCTGGACCACCGGGGTTTCCTGTATCTCACCGGCAGAAAAAAGAACCTGATTGTGCTCTCCAACGGCAAAAACGTCTGCCCGGAGGAGGTGGAGGAGGCAATCCTGGGGCAGATCAGCTATGTGCGTGAGGTCGTGGTCTACTCCCGCGCCGCCGAGGGCCGTCAGGAGACCATTGTGGCCGACGTCTATCTGGATCCGGAGCACGCAAGCGGGGTCTCCCCGGCAGAACTCAGGAAGCAGCTGGAACTGGATATCCAGCGGCTCAACAGCAAGCTGCCTGCATACAAACGCGTGCAGGAGGTGCTCATCAGCCAGACCGAGTTTGAGAAAACAACCACCCGCAAGATCAAGCGCAGCACTGTGTTGGAAGGAAGGGCGAGCATTGCTTAGTTATATCAGAAAGAGCCTGTTGGAATATGTGGACACAGAGGAAAGCGCAATCAACGAGCAGACACGTTTTGTGGCCGACCTGAACCTGAACTCCTACGACGTGATCAGCCTGGTCGGCAAAGTGGAGCAGGATCTGGATGTGGAGATCCCCGACGGCGACATCCGCGGCCTGATGACCGTGGGCGATCTGACCGAATACCTGAAGCGGAAGCTGCAGTGAACTGAGGGTGGCATATGAGCGAGTTTATCGAGTTTGGCAGCGTGCGCAAGCTTTACCGCATGGGCGAGGTGGAAATTGAAGCGCTGGCCGGCGCGGATTTCACGATCCGGCGGGGCGAGTTTGTCATCATCTGCGGGGCCAGCGGCGCGGGCAAGAGCACGATCCTCAACATTCTGGGCGGCATGGACAGCCTCACCTCCGGCACCATTTCGGTGGATGGGGCGATGATCAGCCGCTACAACGCCCGCCAACTGGTGGGCTACCGGCGCTATGACGTGGGCTTTGTGTTTCAGTTTTACAACCTGGTGCCCAACCTGACCGCGCTGGAAAACGTGGAGCTCGCCGCACAGGTGAGCCGCGAACCACTGGACATCCGCCAGGTGATGGCAGATGTGGGGCTGCAGGACCGCATGGGCAACTTCCCGTCGCAGCTCTCCGGCGGCGAGCAGCAGCGGGTGGCCATTGCAAGGGCCCTGGCCAAAAACCCAAAGCTGCTGCTTTGTGACGAGCCCACCGGAGCGCTGGATTATGCCACGGGCAAATCGATCCTGAAGCTTCTGCAGGACACCTGCCGCGAAACCCACACCACGGTGATCGTGATCTCCCACAACCTGGCCTTCACAGCCCTCGGTGACCGGGTGATCCGCGTCAAAAGCGGCCGGGTGGACGCCATAGAGACCAACAGCCGGCCGATGGATGCCGAAAGAATCGAGTGGTAGCATGAAGAGCGCCATTTCGCTGGACCTGCTGCGGGAAGTCCGCAAATCCTGGGCCCGCTTCCTCTCAATCTTTCTGATCGTGCTGATCGGCGTGGGTTTCTTCGCCGGCATCAAGGCCACCGCGCCGGATATGAAACACACCGCCGACGGCTACTTCGACCGCTGCGCGATGATGGATGTGCGGATGCTCTCCACGCTCGGGCTGACGGAGGGCGATATCAGTGCCATTGCCGCGCTGGACACGGTGGAGCGGGTGCAGCCCGGCTACTTTGCCGACGCAGTGAGCACCGTGGGCTCCATGGAATATGTGTTCCGGCTGCACAGCATGCCCACCGGCGGGCAGCCCCCGCTGAACCGCGTGGTGCTGACCGAGGGCCGCCTGCCGGAAAAGTCCGGCGAATGCCTTCTGGAGCAATCCAAATATCTGGATCCTGGCCTCAAGGTGGGCGACACGCTGCGGGTTTCCTCCGGCAAGGAAACCGCCATCACCGACGGCACGCTGAAAACAGACACGTTCACCATTGTGGGAAAGGCCGTGAGCCCCCTCTATCTGTGCTTTGACAAAGGTTCTTCAGACATTGGAAACGGCAAGGTGAGCTTTTTTCTGATGGTGCCGGAGCAGGATTTTGCCTATCCGGTATACACCGAAGCGCAGTTGATCGTGAAGGGTGCGGCGGAGCTCAACTGCTACAGCGAAGCATATAGCCGCCTGGTGGAAAAAACGGTGACGGAGCTGGAAAACATGGGCCTGGACCGCAGCGGCCTGAGGCTGGCGGAGATCAAGGGCCAGGCCACAGCCCAGCTGGATGAAGCGAAAAAAGAGTATGAGAAGAAGAAAAAGGAGTATGAGCAGCAAACCGCCGCAGCCAGAGAAAAGCTGGAGCAGGCGCGGGTGGATCTGGAAAAGGCCGAATCCAAGCTGGAGAGCGAAAAGGCAAACTTCGAGCTCACAACCAAGATGGCCCGCGACCAGATTGAGCAGGCAAAAAAAGACCTGGCAAAGGGAGAGAAGGAATACAGACAGGGTCTGGCTGACTACAACCGGGCCAAGGCCCAATACAGTGACGAACTGGCGCAGATGGACAGCGCCGTGAAAGACATCAACACACTGCGCACGCAGGCGCAGCAGGAGATCGCCAGCATGAACCAGCAGCTGAGCGATCCCAACCTCTCCCCGGAGGAGAAGCAACAGCTTACGGAAATGATCGCGATGTATCGCAGGTTTCTTGCGGCGACCGAGCAAGGTGTGAATTCAGCCAACGAACTCAATGGCTTTGCGCAGGGCCAGCTGGCCAGCAGCGAGCGGAAGCTCCGGCAGGCCCGCAAGCAGCTGGACGACGGCTACAAGCGCGTTGCCCAGTCAGAGGCGGATCTGAAAAAGCAGGAAGAGGCGGCGGCGGCAAAGTTTGCGCAGGCACAGGCCGACATCACCGCCGGCTGGGCTGAGTATGAGCGCGGCAAGAAGGAGTATGAGCAGTCCGTGGCCAAAGGCGAAGCGGAGCTGGCCGCAGGGCAGGAAAAGATTGTGAAGGCCGAGGATGAGATCGAGCGCATCAGCAAGCCACAGTGGTTTGTGCTGGACCGCCACGGCAACATCAGCTTTGAGGATTTCGGCATGACGGCCGGGCGGGTGGACGCCATCGCCACAGTGTTTCCGGTGTTCTTCTTCCTGGTGGCGGCACTGGTTTGCCTGACCACAATGACCCGCATGGTGGATGAGCAGCGCGGCGGCATCGGGATATATAAGGCGCTGGGCTATTCCGACGGCGCCATCGCGGCCAAGTATGTGTGCTACGCGGCGGCGGCCAGCGCGCTGGGCGGAGCGGCGGGCCTGGCCGCGGGGATGAATGTGTTCCCCGAGGTGATTTACCGCTCATGGCTGATGAAATATGAAATGCCGCCGCTGCAGACCATCAGCCAGCCGCTGCTGATGGCGATCAGCCTGCTGATGGGCGTGCTGGTGACCACAGTGACGGCCTGGGCGGCCTGCCGCAAGGAGCTGGCGGATGCCCCTGCCACGCTGATGCGGCCGAAGGCGCCGAAACCGGGCAAGCGCATTTTGCTGGAACGGCTGGGCTTTTTGTGGCGGCGGCTGAGTTTTTCGCAGAAGGTCACAATGCGCAACCTTTTCCGCTACAAAAAACGCTTCTGGATGGCTGTGGCCGGCATCGCCGGCTGCACGGCGCTGCTGGTGGCGGGCTTTGGCCTGAATGACTCCATCAGCCAGGTGGTGGACCGGCAGTTCAACCAGATCTTCACCTATGACCTGAATCTGCGCTTCACCGCCAGCGCCAGCGAGCAGCAGCGAGACGCCGCCGCGCAGACGCTCCGGCGGGATGCCAACGCCCAGTCCTGGCTGGATTCGGCGGAGCTGAACGCCAAGGCCCGCGGCAGCGGTGACGACATTGCCGCGACGCTCGTGGTGCCGAAGGACCCGGCGGCATTCGCCCAATATGTGGCGCTGCGCACCCGCACGGGCCGGCAGCCCATCACGCTTGGTGAAAGCGGCGTGGTGCTCACCGAAAAGCTCGCCAAGGAGCTGGGCGTGGGCCTGGGCGGCACAATTGAGCTGGACAATGGCCTGGGAGGGCGCAAGAAAGTGACCGTGGTGGCGATCACGGAGCAGTATCTGTTCCATTACATCTATATGACGCCATCGCTCTACAGGCAGGTGTTCCGGCTTGAACCCTCGATGAACTGCCTGATGATCCGGCTGGAAGACAGCTCAGCCAAAGCGGAGGAAGCCCTTGCCCAAAAGCTGATCGGCGGCGGCGGTGTGGCCTCGGTCACATTTTACTCGGCGCTGGCAGATTCCTTTGCCCAGACGGTGAAAAGCCTAAACGCCATCGTGCTGGTGATCATCCTCTGCGCGGGGCTGCTTGCCTTCGTGGTGCTCTATAACCTCACCAACATCAACATCGGCGAGCGCGTGCGTGAGATTGCCACGGTGAAGGTGCTGGGTTTCACTGACCGGGAGCAGTCAGGCTATGTGTTTCGGGAAAACGTGCTGCTTTCATTGCTGGGAGCGGCCATCGGCCTGGGGCTTGGCGTACTGCTGCACCGCTACATCATGGAAAGCATCGAGCAGACGGGCATCATGTTTGGCAACGCCATCGAGCCGGTCAGCTTCTGCTGGTCCTTTTTGCTCACAATGGTCTTCACCGGCATTGTGATCCTGGTGATGGTGCCCCGGCTGCGGCGCATCCCGATGGTGGAATCGCTGAAGTCGGTGGAGTAAGAAATCCCCCCTGTCGCTGCTGCGACATCCCCCCTTGAATCATTGCTTCGCAATGACAAGGGCGGGTGGGGAGGGACTAACTTTGAGTCTGTACTATCTCCCCCCTACCCTCCCTTAAGTCGGTGCGCTCAGCACCGACGGCAAAGGGGGGATGTCACCTTCAGGTGACAGGGGGGATCTTTACGGAGGTAATCGATATGAAACAAGCCCCAATTCTTTACGGCATGACCGCCGCGCAAAACATCCTGTTCTACAGCCAGAAGTTCACGCTGCACAAGCAGGTGAACAACATCTTCACACTGATGCTGCTGGAGCGGCCTCTGGATTTCAGCATGCTGCGGCAAGCCGTGCGGATGGCCTATGATCAGGTGGACGCGCTGCACATCCGCCTGAAAAAGGTGAAAGGCCGCGTGGTGCAATATTTCCTGCCGGACAGCAACCCCCTGATCGGGATACTGGATTTCACCGGAAAAACGCAGGCGCAGATGGATCACAGGCTCTACCGGCTGGCGTCACGGCCGTTTTATCTGCTCAACAGACCGTTGAGCCGTGTGTGGATGGTGCGCTCGCCGGAGGGGATGTGCGGTATTTTTCTGGGCGTGAGCCACATGATCATGGACTCCTGGGCCATTTGCATGCTGATGAAGCATGTGGCGGATCTCTATCGCGCCGAAGCCGGCGAGACGGATCCGCCCAAGCCGCCGGCGCTGCACGAGCCGCTGCTGGCCAAAGACCTGGACTATAAAAACACCGAGCAATATCAGAAAGACCTGGACTTCTGGCGCGCCGAGTGCAGGCGGGCGGAGCCGTGGTACACCCACATCAACGGCCCTTCGGTGCTGGAGGCATACCGCAGAAAAATGAAGAACCCCGGGCTGCAGGCAGCTTCGGGTTTCACGCTGCGCACCCGCGCGCTGCACGAGGTGCTTGTGATCCCGGCTGCAGATGTGGCAAAGCTTTCGGCATTCTGCGAGGAGCACAACCTGCCGCTGCAGGCGCTGTTTATGCTGGGTGTGCGCACCTGCCTTTCCAAGCGCAACGGCAGGCAGAAAGACATCAGCATTTATTCCACCGTGGCCAGGCGCGGCACCCTGGCCGAGAAGCGCTCCGGCGGCACCAGGGTGCACCCGGTGATCTTCCGCACCGTCATTTCCGCCACCGACAGCTTCCTCTCCGCAGCCCGGCAAGTGGCGGAGAGGCAGACGGAGGTGTATCGCCATGCCGAAATCGACATGCTGGAGGTCAAACGGATCAGCGACAACGCCTATCGCGGCGGCGAGCAGATGGGCTCCTACCAGTCAGTTTCCCTGACCTTCCAGCCGGTGCAGCTGGCGCTCTCCGGCGGCGTGCCGGTGCACACCAAGTGGTATTGCAACGGCGTCTCCTCACAGCCGTTTTACCTCACGGTGATGGATGACGACGGCTCCGGCGGCCTGAGGTGCTACTACGAATACCAGCGCAGCGTCGTGAAGCGGCACACGGTGCTGGGCTTCCACGACGATCTTGTAAACGTGATGCTGACCGGCGTGGAAAACCCCGGGCTCACCGTGGGCCAGTTGCTGGACCTGCTGCCGGAACGCGACGCCTGATGCGCGATGATTGTTGCATCGCTGCGCCTGCAATGATAAGATAAGGGCACTCTCCCCTGTGAGGTGTCAGCCAACCATGCACCGAAAAATTCTTCCGCTCCTGCTTGCGGCGGCGCTGCTCTTCCTGGCGGCGCCTGGCCCCGCCGTGTCTGCCGAAAGCACATATATGAGCCCTTTGAAGGCCAGCCCGAACATGAACATCCGCCCCATCGTGGATTCCGGCTATTACCAGCTGATTGTGGACAAGGAGACGCAGGTCACCACGGTGCTCCGCCGCGACGAATCCGGGCAATACACGATCATCGAGCGGCAGATGCTGTGCTCCACCGGCGTGCCGCCAAGGACATACCCCGGCACATTCAAGATCAGCACCAAGCGCCGGTGGCTCAGCTCCCCGCCAAAAAACGGAAGGCCCCAAAGCTACGAGCAGTTTGCCGTGTGCTTCAACAAGCCCATTTGGTTTCACTCCACAGTGTTTTCCAAGATGGACCCCAACACGATGGAGCCGGACTCCTATGAAAACCTGGGCCAGCCCGTCTCCGCCGGCTGCGTGCGGCTCAGCGTGCGCGACGCGATGTGGGTCTATGTGAACTGCCCGGCCGGCACCGTGGTCAAGGTTGTGTTGAGCGGCGGGCCCACGCCCGTCTGCCTGGAGCCGCTGCCGGAGCTGGTAGAAGGCACGACGTATGACCCCACTGACCCACTGGTCATCAACTGATGCAAAGCAAAACCGGGCAGGCTCCTCATTCGGGCCTGCCCGGTTTTTTATTCAGCCAAGAATTTCACCGTTGGTGTCAATCGTGACCACCTGCCAGGGGATCATCACCCCGGCGCGCATCATCGCCTGCTTGGCCGCCTGCACAATCCCGCCGCAGCAGGGCACCGACATCCGGAGCACCGTGAGCGACTGGATTTCATTCATGCGCAGTATCATCTCCAGCTTCTCCGAATAATCGGCGTCGTCCAGCTTGGGGCAGCCGATCAACGTGACGCGGCCCTTCATCCACTTGCTGTGCACATTGGCGTTGGCATAAGCGGTGCAGTCTGCCGCCACCAGCAGGTGGGCGTTTTGGAAATAGGGCGCGTTGGGCGCAACCAGCTGGATCTGCACCGGCCACTGCCGCAGCTCCGAAGGCTGCTCGCCCGCAGGCGCCACCGAGACGGTTTCAACAGGTTGAGCCGCCTTGCGCTCGATCGTGCGGGCGTGGGTGCCGGGGCAGCCACAGGCCAGAGGTTTCACCTCTTCCTGCTGGACGGCTTTCTTCTGCTCCGCCAGATGTTTTTCCACTGCCGCCGCGTCAAATGCCGCCGCCTCACGCTCCTCGATGTGGATGGCGTCCACCGGGCATGCCGGCAGGCAGGCGCCCAGGCCGTCGCAATAGCTTTCGCTGATGAGCTTGGCCTTGCCGTCGATCATCCGGATTGCCCCTTCGTGGCAGGCGCTGGCACACAGGCCGCAGCCGTTGCATTTGCTTTCGTCTATCGTGATGATGTTGCGTTTCATATCCATACCCTCCCTGTTTCTGATGGTTGCATTGTACCGTTATTCCCTGCATTCATCGGTAACTTAGGCAACATTTCAACAGGATCAATGAAATTGTCCAAATGCATCTTGACGCGTTATATCATGCCGCGTTATAATCGCCGCGTGATATAGCGAGCCACGATGCAACAACAGATTTTGTGAGAGGCAAATGGATATTGAGAAACTGAAAAAAGAATATCTGCCGATGTCTGAAACAGCATACTACACGCTCCTCTCCCTGAGCGAGGTGCGCCATGGCTATGGCATCATGCAGCATGTGGAGGAGCTCACGGGCCGGCGCATCCGGCTTGGAGCAGGCACTGTCTACGGCACGCTTTCCAGGATGGAGAAAGACGGATTGATCCGCGCGGCGGCGGAAGTGGAGCGGCGCAAGCTTTACCAGATCACGCCGGCCGGTGTGGAGCTGCTGAAAGCGGAGGCGGCCAGGATCCGGGAGTTGTATGAGAACGGCAAAAAGGTGAGGAGTGATCTTTATGACTGACCGCAAAAAGGCAAGCAAATGGTGGTGGCCGTGGCAGATCGAGAAGATCGAGGCATACCTGGAGGGCATGGCCCGGCAAGGATGGATGCTGGCGGAAACCGATTGGACATGCACCAAATTCCTCTTTGAAAAAAGAGAACCGGCAAAAGTGCGGTTTTGTGTGGACTATCAACCCAAGGAAAGCCAGGATTACCTGACCCTGCTTGGCGACGACGGATGGAAGATGGAGCACCGGGGGTCCGGGTGGTATGTGTGGAGCAAGGAGTATCAGGACGAGAGGCCGGAAATATATACAGACCGCGACTCCCTGCTGCACCGCAGCAAGACGATCCTTGCTTCCTTTTCCGCAGTGCTGACGGCGCAGATCCCCATTGGTGTGTCTTTGCTGAACAACCTGGCCGGAAAATCAACCTTTGCACTGGCGCTGATAATCCTGTGGGGCGCGGCGGTGTCTTTGATGGCCGGCGTGGTAATTGGGATGGCCTTGGGCATCAGCAAGATCAACAAACAGGCCGCTACAAAAAGGATACCGTGATGTGCTACAGCTAAAATAGCTCGTCCAGTAGGATATAATACCGGATCTTCTCCCAGTCGGGCTTGATGCCCAGGCAGTAAAAAAGGTATCCGTCATAGTCGTCGGTATGAAAATTGTGGTGCAATGACCGCACACAGAGCGCGATGTCCTGCCAGCGGTCTGCCAGGCCCGCATTGCCCATGTCGATGAATCCGCTTACCGCGCCATCTTTTAGGAAGATGTTAGGCAGGCAGTAGTCGCCGTGGGTGAAACACAACTCCTCACTGGCGGGGCGATGGGCAATCAGCCAATCAAGCAATGCCTCCGGAGAGCCATGCATCGTGTCCGGCTCCCAGTCGCTGGTGTCCACAAGCCCGAGGTCGATGCAGCGCTGAGCCTTCTCAAGCTTCCGGCCAAGCCGGTTGTCCAACGGGCAGGATGCCAGATCCACGGCCCAGAGCTGCTTGAGCCCTTCCGCCAGCAGCCGGATTGTGGCCAGCGGAGCATCCAGCGCCGCACTGGCGCAGGCAATTTCGCCGGGCATGTCGCTCATCAGCAGAAACTCAAATCCACCGCGGCTGCTCCAATGGAGCACCTGCGGCACATTCAGCTTGCCGGACAACCAAACCAGCGCTTGCCGTTCATGACCCAGCCCGCCACCCTCCGGCCCGGCCTTGAGCCAAAGCGGGCCGCCATCGCCATCCAGCCGGAAAACACCGGCCTGTGAGCAGCCGATCACATCACGGGTGACCGCGCGGCCTGCCATGAGCATGGCAAGATCATCGGGCAAAAGCATGCGATCCAATTCCATCTCCGGCTTCACGAAACCGGCAGGGGCGGGCTTTGACGCCCGCCCCTGCCAATGTTGCTCCTTATCTCAGGATCAATACTCCATCTCCAGCGCTTCGCCGGCCACATCAAAGGTGCCGCTGATCGGCGTGCGGCCCATCAGCTGCGTTGAGATGCCGTCCGGCTGGCTGCCGCCCACAAACACGGTGAACGAGCCGGGCTCCAGCACAGTGCGGCCGTCGTCAGTGATCACGCACAGGCGGCGGGCGGGCACTTCAAAGGAAACCTCTGTCTGCTCGCCGGCCTGCAGCTCCACGCGGCGGAAGTCGGTGAGCTGCCAGTGGGGCACACGGGTGCTGGCCTCGTTGTCTTTCAGATAGAGCTGCACCACCTCGCCGCCGGCCCGCTTGCCGGTGTTTTTCACCTTCACGGACACCTTGACGTTCTCCCCTGCCTTCAAAGGCTCCTTGGGCAGCTTGAGGCTGCCATACTCAAACGACGTGTAGGACAGGCCATAGCCGAAGGGGAAGTTGGGCTCCACATTGAGGAACCGGTAGGTGCGGCCATCCATCGAGTAGTCACGGATATCCGGCAGGCTGGCGTCGTCACGATAGAACGTGACCGGCAGGCGGCCGGAGGGGTTGCAGATGCCGACCAGCGCCTCGGCAACGGCAACGCCGCCGAACTGGCCGGGATACCACGCGTGCAGGATGGCAGCGGCACGGTCCTTGAAGGGCGTCATGTCCACAGGGCTTCCCGCCAGCATCACAAGGATCACCGGCTTGCCGGTCATCAGCACCGCCTCAAACAGCTCGATCTGGGCCTTGGGCAGCGCAATGTGGTGCTTATCGGCGTCGGTGCCGCCGGAACCTTCCTCGCCCTCATAGCGCTCATCCAGACCCAGCACCAGAACCACGGCGTCAGACCGTTCGGCCACAATCATCGCTTCGGCAATGCCCCAGGTGGGCTTCTCGCCCCAGGAGGATTCCGGAGCCTCACCACGGTGCATGCAGCCCTGGGCATACCACACGCGGGCGTCGGGCATGATCATGCGCACGCCCTCCAGCACAGTGTATTGCTCGCCGGCGGTGCCGTGGTAGTTACCCCACAGCGCAATGCGGTTGTCGGCGTTGGGGCCGATCACGGCAATCGTGTTGGTCTTGGAGGCGTCCAGCGGCAGGATGCCGTTGTTTTTCAGCAGCACCAGGCTGCGGCGGGCCATCTCGCGGGAAAGCTCCAGATGCTTGTTGCAGCAGACCACCTCATAGGGAATGCCGGCATAGGGCACCATGGGCTCAGGATCAAACATGCCCAGCTTCAGGCGGGCCACCATGAGCCGGCTCACGCACACATCGATATCCGCCTCGGAGAGCAGGCCGCGCTGCACGGCGTCAATGAGCTTTTCAAAGGTGCAGCCGCAGTTGAGGTCGCAGCCCTCCTTGATGGCCATCGCGGCCGACTCTGCGCCGTCAGCGGTGATCTTGTGGTGCATGTGGAAATCGTCAATGGCGCCGCAGTCGCTCACATAGAAGCCATCAAAACCCCACTCGCCGCGCAGCAAATCGCTCATCAGCGTGGGGCTGGCGCAGCAGGGCTCGCCGTTGGTGCGGTTATAGGCGCCCATCACCGAATAGGCCCCGGCGTCCTTCACGCACTCCTTGAAGGCTGGCAGATAGGTCTCGCGCATGTCCTTGATGGAGGCTTTGGCGTCAAACTGGTGGCGATCGGCCTCCGGGCCGCTGTGCACGGCATAATGCTTGACCGTGGCCACGGTCTTCAGATACTTGGGATCATCACCCTGCAGGCCCCGGATGAAGGCCTTGCCCATGCGGGCGGTGAGCACAGGGTCCTCACCATAGGTCTCATGGCCGCGGCCCCAACGGGGATCGCGGAAAATATTGATGTTGGGCGACCACATCGTGAGGCCCTTATAAATCTCCCGGTCAAGATGGCGGGCGGACTCATGATGCTTGGCGCGCGCTTCATCGGAAATGGCAACCGCCACATCATACATCAACTCATCATCAAAACTGGCCGCCATGCCGATTGCCTGGGGGAACATTGTGGCCACACCGGCCCTGGCAACGCCGTGCAGGCATTCATTCCACCAGTTGTATTCGGGGATGCCCAGTCTTGGAATCGCTGAGGACATATATAGGGTCTGGCTGATCTTTTCCTCCAGCGTCATGCGGCTGACCAGATCAGCAGCCCGCTCCTCAAAGGGTAACGATGTGTCTTTGTATTTTTCCTGCATGGCGAAGCCTCCGTACCGTTTGCTTTCAACATCATATAACGGCTGAAGGGCTGTTGACAAGTGCTTGGCGGTGTTTTTGAGGGTTTTGTCCGGCGAAAGGCTGTTTGTGTGCACAATGAATGGAAATGGTTTTCCCAGTATGATAGTCTAGCAATATCACCAGGATGGAGAAGGTTAACCGTGGGCAGAAAACGGACTGTCTGGCAGCTCCACACGGAAGCGGTAAAAGCGCTGCTTACCCATTTCGCAACGATGTCGCTGGTGTCGCTGGCGCTGGCCGGCGTGGCGGTGGCTCTGGGCCTGGCGGAGTTCCTCGTGCTGGCGGTGATCAAGGCCTTCATGGGGATCAACTTCCAGTCATTGCTGCTGCTGGGGCAAGCCGGATCGTTTCAGGAGCTTTGGGCAATGGCGCAGCCACTGCTTCAGGCAATGGGAATCAATCTGTTGATCGGGGCAGTGCTGGGCGCGCTCACCGGCATTCTCCAAACCACGGCGGCAATCGGCGGCTACGACGCCGCGCTTCGCGTGCTGGAGGGCGCACCTGTCGCGCCAGGGCCCATTGCCCACAACTTCCTGCGCGGCTTCTGGCGCTTTGCCGGCGTGACAGCATGGGCGGCTCTCTGGCAGTTTCTGTGGTCGCTGCTGTTTCTGGTGCCCGGCATTGTGAAGTCCTACAGCTACCGGCTGGCCCCATTTCTTGTGTTGCGGCACCCGGAGCTGACGGTACAACAGGCGCTCCGGAAATCCATGGAAGTGACGCAAGGCCACAAAGCAAGGCTGTTTTGTCTGGATCTGATCCTGCTGCTCTACCAGCTGGCGGCGCTGCTGGCATCCTTGCTCGTGCCTGTGCTGGGATCGATGGCAGTGAGGTTGCTGCTGGCCACACCGATGACGCTGCTTTTGTTCTCCGCGGCATACCGGGATATCGGACGGGAAGCCGTGGAGAAAGGCTGGCTGCCGGCTGAGCGCAGCTGTGAGGGGCGCTGAAAAACGAAGGCTCATAGTTCTGTGAGTAATGTTGCTATGATCGATAGTAATATTGATATATAATGTGTATCAAAATGAGAAAGGGAGTGTTTGCCATGAAGGGTGGACAAAAAACGGCAGGCCAGATCTATCACGAGGCTGTGCAGCAGCTGAAGGCCAACTACTTCCAGTTTGTGGGGGTTGGCGGAGTATATACCGCCGCATCACTGGTGTTTTCCTCATTGCTGATGATGGCTTTCTTAGCCTTCTATTTTGTATTTATCTTCTCAATGCCATTGGCAACGGCAACTTTGGGTCCGCTGTTTGCCGATGGCCGCACCGGCGAAGCGGCAGCGGCGGCGGTGGGCCTGCTCGTAGTGGGTGGCATCGTGCTGCTGGTGCTGCTGGTAGTGCTTGGCATCGCGGCATTGATCGTGAACGTGGCCACCGCCACAGTGGGTGTCAGCACAAAGAAGGCGGCGATTCTGCTGGTAAAGGGTGACAAGCTGACCTGGCAAGCCGTCTGGGCAGATTTCAAAAAGAATTGGAAACGGTATCTCGGCATATCAGCCTGGTCGCTGCTGTGGACCTTCCTTTGGTCGCTTCTGTTTTTTGTCCCCGGCGTGATCAAGGGTCTGAGCTACTCGATGGCCCCCTATCTGGTGATTGAAAACCCGGAAATGACGGTGCGGCAGGCGCTGAAGAAATCCATGGAGATCACAGACGGACACAAGGGCAAGTTGTTTTTGCTCCTGCTGATCCTGGCCGGCTTTACTTGGGCAGCGTCCATTGCGGCTTCGTTTGGGATCCTCTATGCAAGCATGGCAGCGGAAATCCTTTGGATCATACCGCTGTATCTGGCGATGGCCACAATTGTCTATCTGGATCTCAAGCAGGCTGCCATGGAAAAGGGGCTGCTGACAGACTCCTGCCCGCCGGTCAAGCCCGCGCCCGTCGTGGATTACCAGGCTGTGGAGGGCACCGTGGCAGAGAGCCATCAAGCCGCCCAGCCGATTCAGGTGGGCGTGTCTGAAGAGCAGGCCGGATCCGGCAACGAATTCACCGGCATGGAGGAAGACAGCCCGCAGCTGTAATCAGAATAGGAACTCAATAAAATCTCGGGTGGGGCAACCCACCCGAGTGGTCTGTGAGGGCATGAATGGGCGGCAGGAAAAAAGTCGGCTTGATCATTCAGGAGGCCATTGGCCTATACAAGCGGAATCTGCTTCTCTTCTTCGTGGTATCCCTGATTGCGTATGGGGCCACTTATGGGGTTGGCCAGCTGGGACTTCTGGTGGCTCGTGCGCTGGGTTTGGACAACAGCAGCTTGAACGTGCTGTTTGGACCGGAGAGCATCAAAGAAATGCTTGCAGGATGGGGCATAAATGTCCTCCTTGTTGTGCGTCTGTTCACGCTGGTCGGCACTGTCTTCACCACTATCCTGTCCATGCTTTTTTCTGAGCTTTTCTCTATTCCGGGCAATGCACTCACCGTTGGTGCCTATGACGTAATGCTTGGGATCTGCAAAGGCAGAAAGCGAAGCGCTCAGGAAGCAGCGGTGCGCCTCAAACAGCACTGGGCACGTTACCTTGGAATTTCTGCCTGGTCGTCGCTATTCATCTGGTTGTGGTCTTTCCTGTTCTTGATTCCAGGCCTGGTCAAAACATATGCTTATCTTCTTGCGCCATTTCTGATTCTGGATTACCCGGGCATGACGGTGCGGCAGGCTCTGAAAAAGTCTGTCCAAATCACAAAGGGATACAAGGGGCGGCTGTTTGGCCTGATGATACTGGTGAGCTTGCCACCGGCAATCCCCTTCTATATCTTGGGATTTGTGTTGATGGTATCCGGGCACCTGCCTGCATATACTGCGACTATTGCGATTGTGAGCCCGGTGCTCAGTCTGTTGATCATCCAGCCTATCATGACCATGGCGAATACCATCGCCTACCTCGATCTCAAGCGGGCAGCCATTGATCGGGGCTTGTTGCCTTCACAGGGCTAAAAGATGTTCTCCAGCATAAACTTCTGTTTGTCGTTCAGGTGTTCAAAGAAGAATTGAAGCTCCTCCAGCTCCGGGAGCATCAGTTCCGGCGTGCCGGCTTGAATCATTGCCTGAAGCCTGGTGAGCAGCGTCTCCACATTTTCGGACTCGCGATGATCCACAAATGCTTCCCACATTTTTTCGCTGCTGTCCCACTTTTCCTTCAGCGCCTTGATGTTTTCCGCTGCCTTCTCCACATCGCCGGCCCGCAGCGCGGATTCGGCATTGTCTATGTGGGGCATCATTTCGTCGATGTGTTGGTTCACAAAATGGCCCACCCAGATATTCAGAGCGAAGATAATCAGGACAATGCCCAGAATGATTGCAGCCGATTTCAAAATTGCCACCACTTTCTGCGCATTTTCCCCTGGGCGAAAAACTGCCCGGATTCATCCACGCTGGCAAAAAGCACCCGCGATGGCTCCTGAAAGCCCAGCGAGGAGATCTGCTGGGCGAGCCATGCCTCGTCATGGCCCGATTTCCGAAGCTCGTCATATTGCACCGAGCCATCCACAATGATGCTCCATGGCAGCTTGTCCGGTTCCACCTGCAGGTTCAGGTCTTTTGCCACCACGGGCTTCACACTGCCCTTGGGGATCACGCTGATCTGCCCACTGGTCTCCAGGATCGCGTATTCCACATCGTTCAGCGAGAAATATCCGCTGGTGCGCAACTGCTCCATGAGATCGGAAAAGCTATAGCCGGCCGTCCGCATGGAGTCTTCCAGAATATACCCCTTGGCAATGATGATCGTGGGAGTGCCGCAGATGATCCGCTGGGCGGTCTTGCTCTTCAGAGTGAGCAGCGTAAACAACGCGTGCACCAGAAGCAGCGTGAGGATTGGCACCACGCCATGCAGCAGGGGGATGCCCGTCTCCGCCATAGGCACAGACGCAAGGTTGGCGATCATGATGGCAATCACAAACTCATAAGGCTGCAACTGCCCAACTTCGCGCTTGCCCATGAGCCGCACAGAAAAAAAAACGATCAAAAATAAAATCAGCGCCCGCACCGCAATGACGTACATTATTTCCCTCCTGTCTGCACTATATGGTGGGATGAGAAGCACAAGATTATTCATCAGCCACGGCGGGCAAGACTCTCCGTTTTGATGGATTTTTGCTGAAAAACAGCCTGCTCCGCAAAAACAGATGATTTTTCAGATGAAATCTCATATCAATTCTGATATAATTCATAGACACTTCGCAGGAGATCGAAATGAGTGCACTCATCAATGGAATTGATATCGATCTCATCTCTATGCTGATTTTTGTGTTAATCTGGTTCAACACCGCAAAACGAACGGAACACGCGTTCACACAGCATAGGCTTTTTCTGATGCTGATTGGGACCCTGGCTGCCACGGTGTTGTTTGACTGCGTGGCATGGGCGGCGGATCGCGCGGCTGGGCCAGTGGCATATTACACAAACTGGGCCAGTAACATTTTGCTTTATCTCGGTGTGCCGGCCATTCCCTGCTTATGGATCCTATACGCCGATTATCAGATTTTTCATGACGAAACAAGATTATCGCGCTACAGCGTTGTGCTTTGGGCCTGCCTGGCGGTGAACGGAGCCCTCACAGTGGGCAGCGTTTTTACCGGCTGGTATTTCACCGTGAGCCTTCAAAACGTCTACAGCAGAGGCCCGCTCTATCTGATCCATCCGGCTTTGTGCCTTCTGCTGATGGTGTATGCGCTTGTTCTCATCGTGCGGAACCGTGACAAACTGGAGAAAAGGCACTTTGTCACAATGCTGGTGTTCTTCCTCCCGCCTTTGATAGGCGGCCTGATCCAAAGTATGGTTTATGGGCTGCTGGCGGCGCAGGGCGGCCTCACACTGTCAGCATTGATGCTTCATTTCAACATTCAGGACAAGCGGCTGGACACCGACTATCTGACAGGCGTATTCAACCGTCGGCTTATGGATCGGTACCTCAGGGATAAAACAGCCAGTGGCACTCCGTTTTCGGCAATCCTGTTTGATCTGGACGGCTTCAAAGCCATCAACGACACCCAGGGCCATGTGGCCGGAGACAACGCTCTGCTGGACACGGTGGCGGTGCTGCGGGGTTGCATCCGGGAGCATGATTTTGTGGCCCGATATGGCGGAGATGAGTTTCTGGCGGTGCTGGACATTGGCAGTGAAGAAATACTGCAGGAGACCGTCCGCCGCATCAATCACGCGCTGCAGGAGTTCAACAACACCAGCGACAAGCCCTACTGGCTGTCGGTGAGCGTGGGCTGCACGGTCTATCGCAAAGAGATGGGGCTGGACGCAAAAGGGCTGCTCAGGCTGCTGGATCGCCTGCTGTATGAAGACAAGAAAAAAGCGGATGGGCCGGTTGTGACCGGGCTGGGCCGGGAAGGTGCGGCGCAATGATGTTTGCCAGAGAAATTGATATCAGCATCTTCTGCGTCTTGTTTCTGGCGTTCATCATCATCAACTCCCGCTACCGCGCGGAGCATCATCTGCTGCAGCATCGGATTTTCCTGCGCCTGGCAGTCTCGGTGGCCCTGATCCTGATTCTTGATGCGACCACGCGGGCGGTGGAAAACAACGAGGGTTTCCTCTGGCACATCCTCAGTTGGGCGTCCAACATCGCGCTGTACATCCTCTCGCCGGTCATCACATCGCTCTATGTGATGTATGTGGATTATCAGATTTTCCGGGATGAGAAGCGTCTCAGGAAAGTCCGGCTGCCGCTTCTCTGCCTGATTGCCGCCAACGCGATTCTGACCGTGGTGACAGTACCCACAGGCCTGACGTTTTACATCGACAGCCAGAATGCATATCACCGGGGCCCTCTGGTGCTTCTGCATACCATCCCCAATTATGTGTTGATGCTGTTTGCAACGGTGACCCTTCTGGTCAACCGGGGCAAGATAGAGCGGCGCTACTTTCGGGCCTTGATCTTCTTCCCGCTGCCGCCGGCCATCGGCGGCGTGCTGCAGACCTTGATGATCGGCACAAACCTGATCTGGCCCACCACGGCGATATCCGTCCTCCTGCTGTATTTCAACATCCAGGACAGGCGGCTTGACACGGATTATCTGACAGGAGCCTTCAACCGCGGCATCCTGGACCGCACACTCGACGACAGGATCCGATCGGCCGGCAGCCAGCCTTTTGCGGCCATTCTGATTGACATGGCAAACTTCAAAGCAATCAACGACACGCTGGGGCACAGCGCCGGAGACAGCGCGCTAACCGATGTGGTGAGACTGCTGAAGGACTGTGTGCGGCGCAATGACATCATCGCGCGTTACGGCGGCGATGAGTTTCTCATCCTGATGGATATTGACAAGCAAGCCATGCTTGACACATCGGTGGCAAGGATCCGCCGCTGCATTGAAACCTTCAACTGCTCAGGCTCCCGCCCCTATCGCCTGAGCCTGAGCATCGGCACGGCCATTTATGACCCGGCAAGCCAAATGGACGCCGAAACCTTCATCCACCACATTGACAACCTGATGTATGAAGACAAAAGGCTGCCGAAGCAGCCCTGATCAGAACCGGATTTGCACGTTAAAACTCTCTTCTGCGATAAATCCGCGCCGACAGGAGCCAGGAGCCGAGCAGCAGTGCCAGCAGCACGCCAAGCAGCCCGCAGGCAATCAGCCAATCGGGCTGGCTTGCCAAAAAGCCGCTGATGGAATCCGCAAGCCGGCCTCCGTCAGTGTTTTTCACGGCCAGCACCAAGGCACTGCCTGTGGCAAACAACAGCGCAAACAAGCCCACATTCAGATATCGGGTCTTCATATATCCAAACCGAAACAGGATCGGGTAATACACCGAGGCGTAAACCGCCGCGACCACCAGCAGGCCCGCAAAAGCCTCCAGGGTGACAGGGTGCATTGTGAACGGGATTCCTACCAGCTTGACAAGCCAATACACCGCCAGATATTGCGCCGAGCCGATCAGCAGATACAGCGGCGCCGACAGGTATTTGGCAGCCACAATCGCAGCCCGGCTCACCGGCAGGCTGTTGAACATGCGGTCGGCATGGCATTTGTCGTCGTGGGCGGCGGGCGTCTGGATGAGCAGATAGGTCACGGCAAATGCTCCGGCAGTAAACATCGCGCTACCGCCGGTGCTGAAGGCAAAGGAAAAGATCAGGATATAGACAAAGCCAAACAGAAGCGTCTTGCGCTGCAGGATCAAGTCCTTCCAAACCAGATTAAGCATCTGCGTTCCTCCTTGTGAAATAAAGCATAACGTCTTCCAGCGTGGGCTTCTCGATCACGACGCGATCGCCGAAAGCCCGGTGTGCGGCCATCCGGTCGCGGGCCAGCGCCTCAAACCCGAAGCGGTTCTCCTTCACGGCCACAAATGCCTTGCGGGTGTCGCCATCCAGCAACTCCAGCGGGCCCTTCACCACGGCGTAGCGATCCACAATGTCGTCTTTTGCTTGGGAAAACACAATCCCACCCCGGTCTAGCAGCGTCACGTAATCGGCCACACGGTCCAGGTCGCTGGTGATGTGGGTGGAGAAAAACACCGCCTTGCTTTCATCCTGCATCTCATGGCCCAGAATCTCCAGCAGTTCGCTGCGCACCAGGGGGTCCAGCCCCGACGTGGGCTCGTCCATGATCAGCAGCTCCGCGTGGTGGGATAACGCCACCGCCAGGGAGAATTTCATCTTCATGCCCTTGGAAAGGTCCTTGATCTTGCGATCCGGCGGCAGATCAAAGTCCTTCATGCGCTTCAGAAATGCCGCATCGTCCCACCGGGAGTAGAACGGCGCGACGATGCTTTTCATCTGCCGCACCGTCAGCTCCTCGTAAAACACATTCTCGTCATACACAAACCCGATGCGGTCCTTAATCTGCCGCTCGTGCTTGAGGTTGTCCAGCCCGAACACCTGGATTTCGCCGCTGTCACGCCGCAAAAGGTTCATGATGAGCTTGATCGTGGTGCTTTTGCCGGCGCCGTTGGGGCCGATGAACCCCATGATGTAGCCCCGCTCCAGAGAAATGTCCACCTCTTTGAGAGCGAAGTCCTTGAAAGCCTTGCTGAGTTTCTCAATGCGTAAAATTTCAGCCATTGTCAATCCTCCTCGTAAAAAAGCCTAAGCATATCTTGCATGTCTGTAAGCGGCAGATCAATGGAGCGGCCCGCCTGGGCAGCCTCGCAGAGTTTTTCCTCCACGATCTTGATGCGGGCCTCGCGCATCAGCTCCAGGTTTTGCGCGGCCACATAGGAGCCCTTACCCGGCACCGTCACAATATAGCCCTCGCGCTCCAGCTCCTCATAAGCCCGCTTGGTGGTGATCACGCTGATTTGCAGCTCCTTTGCCAGGCTGCGGATGGAGGGAAGCAGCTCGTTTTCGGTGAGCTCCCCACGCATGACCAGGTTCTTGATCTGCCCGGCGATCTGCTCATAGATCGGCGCATCAGACGCGTTGGAGATGATCAGATTCATCAGGATCCCCTTCGTACAGGTCGTTATTACTGTTCATTTACATTATATACAGTATGATCGGCGTGTCAAGCAATATTTTGAGAAAATTGAAAAAAACTCTCCCACTGGTTGGGAGAGTTCATTTCGTATCTGATCGAAGGAGAGAAAGGCGCTACTGAAGGGTTTGCTTCGTCAACCCGCCCGCTTATTGACCGGCTGCCTGCGCCAGTTTCTCATACAACACCTG
>JAEYYW010000101.1 GCA_023428265.1 Bacillota bacterium
AGTTGTCAGCATTCTTCTATAACGTCGGCCATATCGAGGGCCGCGAGCTGGCCGGGCATGTGGATATGATCGAGTTCATCCGCTCCTGCCACATCCCCACCAGCCCCTTTTTGAAGGTGTGCAGCACTGTGGACGAGGTGCTGGAGGTGATCCATGAAGCCGAGCAGGACCGGCCCGGGCTTGACTTTCTGATCGACGGCATGGTCGTGAAGATCGCAGATTTCCGCACCCGCGAGGCGCTGGGCTACACCAACCGGTTCCCCCGCTGGCAGGTGGCGTGGAAGTTTGAGGCCGAGGAAATGACCACGATTGTGCGTGACATCCTGTGGGACGCCGGCCGCACCGGGAAGCTGACACCGGTGGCTGATCTGGAGCCGGTGGAGCTGGCCGGAGCCACAATCCGCCGGGCGACGCTGAACAATTGGGACGATATCCAGCGCAAGCAGGTGAAGATCGGCGGGCGGGTTTGGATCCGCCGCAGCAACGATGTGATCCCCGAGATCATAGGCAGCGTGGAGGATGAGGAGCTCACCACCACCGAGCCCGTCAAGCCCACCCATTGCCCTGCCTGCGGCAGCCCCGCCGTGGAAAATGGCGCCCACCTTTTCTGCCCCAACGGTCTCGCCTGCCCGCCGCAGGCCGTGTCACGGCTGGTGCACTTTGCCAGCCGCAACGCCATGGACATCGAGACATTCAGCGACAAAACAGCGGAGATGTTTTTCCAGCAGCTGGGGTTGCGGGATGTTTCCGGCCTATATGCCCTGCAGCGGGATCAGCTGGTGGGTCTGCCGGGTTTCGGAGACAAAAAGGCTGATAACCTGCTGGCTGCCATTGAGAAAAGCAAGGACATCGACCTGAATCGCTTCATCTTCGCACTGGGTATCCCCGGTGTGGGCGAAAAGACCGCCAAGGATTTGGCCCGCAAGTTCGGCAGCTTTGACCGCCTGCGGCACGCAGCGCTGCCGGAGCTCCTTGAGATCCGCGACGTGGGCGAGGTCGTGGCGGAAAACATCGTGGACTTCTTTTCCGACCCGCACACAAACGAGACGCTGGGCAGGCTACTGACTCTTGGGGTGAAACCCAGAGAGGCCGAGGTGCAAGCCACAGGGGGAATCCTGGCCGGCAAAACCGTGGTGCTGACAGGCACGCTGCCAACCCTTTCCCGCAAGGATGCGGAAGCGCTGATTGAAAAGCACGGCGGAAAGACAAGCGGCAGTGTGTCAGCCAAGACATCCTTCCTGCTGCTGGGTGAGGACGCCGGCAGCAAATATGATAAGGCCAGGCAGCTCAACATCGCTTGTGTTTCGGAAGCCGAGTTCCTCGCCATGATCGGAGAAGCGTGATATGCAGGGCATCGGTAAGCTTACCAACGAGCAGCTGCAACAGATCATACTGTCCGGCATTACACCCCGCCGCGATGATGTCGTGCTGCGGCCCGGCATCGGCGTGGACTGCGGCGCGATCCGGGCAGGCGGGCGCATCTGTGTGTTTTCCACCGACCCGATCACAGCGGCCAGCCAGGACGCCGGCCGCCTGGCCGTGCATGTGTCGCTGAATGACGTTGCCGCCGCCGGCGCCGAGCCGGTGGGGCTGCTGCTGACCATCATGGCTCCCCCCGGCACCGACCCAAGCAGGCTGGGCGAGCTGGTGCGCCAGGCCCAGGAGGAAGCCGGGCAGCTCAATGTGGAAATCATCGGCGGCCACACCGAGTTCACCGACGCTGTGACCCGCGTCGTGCTCTGCACCACCGCCATCGGCATCGCGCCGGAAGGCGGGCGTGTGTTTTCGTCGATGGGCGCCCGGAGCGGCGACGAGCTGGTGATGACCAAATGGGCCGGCATGGAGGGCACGGCGATCCTCGCCGCAGACCTGCCGGAGTTTGCAAAAAAGCACCTCTCCGCCGAGGAAATGGCATTCGCCCAGAGCCTCACCCGCCAAATCAGCGTGGTGCCCGAGGGGCAGCTTGCCACCAGGCTCTCCGTCACGGCGATGCACGATGTGACCGAGGGCGGTGTTTTGGGCGCAGCGTGGGAAATGGCAGAGGCCTCCCACTGCGGCGTGGAGATTGATACGGCATTGATCCCCTTGCTGGATGTGACAAAAAAGCTGTGTGCTGCAGGCGGCCTGAACCCCTACCGCCTGATTTCCAGCGGGTGCCTCCTGATGGCGGCCGTTTCCGGCAAGCAGGTGGTGAAGGCGCTGAAGACCAAGGGCATCCAGGCTGCGGTGATCGGGCGGTTTGTGGATGGACCCAGCATGGTGGTTGAGGATGGCAAGGCGAATCCCATGGAGCCGCCAGGCAGTGATGAGTTGTATAAGATGTTTTAGTTACAAAAGAGGCGGTTTCTGCAAACCGCCTCTTCCTTTTGAAGCGGGCTAGTATGGAGCCCGGCAACTACATTGACTATTTTGAGTTATGTGGGGCCGGTACAGAGCCCGGCCCCTACATTGAACGCTATACTCAGGTTATATCGTTCTGACTACTGACCACTGACTACTGACTACTGACTACTGTTTCGCTTCATAGGGGAGTAGGACTGTTATATAAAAGCCCGGTAAACCGAAACCGGTTCCGGGCTTCAGCAAACGAAATCACCTCGCGAGTGTTTCTTGCCAGCTTTCTGGGACAACACGACGGACGATTATGGCAAGGGGAAGACCAATCAACACGCCCCCTCCAGCCTGCAGCAGGTTGGGGAGAATCGACGCAGACACTACCGCAACATTCATTCCGGCAAACACAAAGAATTCGTAAAGCGTATAGCCTACCACCATGACCAGGGAAGACAACACCATAAATACCAAATAACGAGACCAATGAGGCTTCTGGTGCGCAGCAAACCCCACCACCAAGCCCATGAGCGCCTTGATGACCAAGGTGCCCGGAGCATAGCTTGCTGCACCGCAAAGCAGATCGGCAATTGCCGAGCCAATTCCTGCAGAAAGTGCAGCCCATGGCCCCCCCAGTATCACACCAGCCACATAGATGATGCTGTCACCGGCGTTGATGTATGCACCATTCCACGCCAAAGGCACAGGAATACGAATTGACCAAGTCACCACACAGATCAGCGCGGCAAAGAGCCCGCTCAGCACTAGCTTTCTAGTCAGTCTGTTTTGCATTGTTCCGCTTATCCCCTTTATCAAATAAATATGATTCCTGTATGTTTACTCTATTATACACATTCCGGCTCTTTTTGAAATAGACCGGCAAGACAAAATTTTCCTGATTGTGATTGCTGCTCAAAAGCTTGGCGGTAAATCAGAAAAAGAGCAAATTGAAGACTTGCAATCAAAGCACCCACATGATAAAATATCACAGCTTGCTATCAAAGCCAAAGGAGGTGAGATTCTTGCCGAACATCAAGTCCGCAGAAAAACGGGTGCTCGTTGGCGAGAGGAACAATCTGCGCAACCGCATCGTAAAATCCGGGGTTAAAACGGTGCTCAAGAAGTTTGATGCCGCCGTGGCCGCCAATGAAGCCAACGCCGGCGACCTGCTAGCCAACGCCGCCAGCGCCGTGGACAGGGCCGCCTCCAAGGGTGTGATTCACAAGAACGCTGCCAACCGCAAAAAGGCGCGGCTTGCCAAAAAACTCGTGAAGGCGTAATCATTTATCCTGGATGCAAAAGGCTCCGGCAACTGCCGGGCCTTTTTGATTTTTACAATCTTCTCATCATTTCTCCCCCGCCACCCTTGCGCGCATCACCAATCTCGGATATAATACTGACCAATCACCCAATGACGGCGAAGCTCCGCATAGGCGGCGCTTGCCAGGGTAAAATGAGATGAGAAGAGGAGAGCCGAGACCATGTCTAAACAACAGATTCCCAATGTCATTTATTTGTCTGAAGACGAGCTTCCCAGAAATTATTACAACATTGTGGCAGACATGCCCAACAAACCCCAGCCGCCGTTGAACCCAGCGACGATGAAGCCCGTTGGGGTGGAAGATCTCGCGGCCATTTTCCCAATGGGGCTGATCGAGCAGCTGGTCACGCAGGAGCGTGATGTGCCCATCCCCGACGAGGTGCTTGAGGCCTATAAAACCTATCGCCCCTCGCCGCTCATCCGCGCTTATCGCCTGGAAAAGGCATTGGGCACCCCGGCGCACATTTACTACAAGTATGAAGGTGTTTCTCCCAGCGGCAGCCACAAGCTGAATTCAGCGCTGCCGCAGGTGTATTACAACAAGATGGCCGGCATCAAAAGGCTTACCACCGAAACCGGAGCCGGCCAGTGGGGCACCGCCCTGTCCATCGCCTGCAAGATGATGGACATGCCCTGTGAGGTCTATATGGTGAAGGTGTCGGCCAGGCAAAAGCCTTACCGCAAGCTCATTATGGAGACCTACGGTGCAAAGGTGTATGAAAGCCCGTCCAACCTCACCAATACCGGCCGTGAGATACTGGCCGAAGATCCCGATTGCCCCGGCAGCCTGGGCATCGCCATTTCCGAAGCCGTGGAAGTGGCAGCCACCAACGCTGACACCAACTATTCGCTGGGCAGTGTGCTGGATTTCGTGTGCCTGCACCAGACAATCATCGGCCAGGAAGCCATCAAGCAGATGGAGAAGGCCGGAGAGTATCCCGACATCGTGATCGCCTGCTGCGGCGGCGGCAGCAACTTTGCCGGCATTTCCTTCCCGTTCCTCAAGGAAAAGCTGGAAGGCAAGCGCGACACCCGCTTCATCGCCGTGGAGCCCACTGCCTGCCCCACGTTGACCCGTGGCACCTTTGCCTATGACTTCGGCGACACCGGCAAGCTCACGCCGATGGTGCAGATGTATACAC
>JAEYYW010000140.1 GCA_023428265.1 Bacillota bacterium
CAATATACTCGTTGCAGCCTTCGCCGGTCGTTTTCTTAAAGAGCCGGGAGAGATAGTTGGGAGTGATATACAGATATGCGGCGATGTCTGTCACCGAAAGGGCGTCTGCCAGGTGCTCGCTGATGTAGCGCTTCGCCTTGTTGACGGTTTCATACACCTTCTGATCCTCGCCGCCGTCAAGCAGCTTCTGCAGAAACAACCTTACCGTTTCCAACTGCCCGGGGCCCTTCAGGTTCATCAGGCTGTTGATCAGCGCGTTGAGCTGATCGTCCGCAAACTTGTTGGAGCGGCAGAGGAACTCATAATAAACCGATGAAGCCAGCTCATAGCAGCACCGGCGAATGGCCGAGTCAGACAGGTTGTAGCAGGTCACTGCCTGGCAGAAGCGCTCATAGAAACCGAGGGCTTTATCCGGCTCGCCGATATGGGCGCAAATGGCACTCTTCAGGTCTGAGAGGATGGTCTGCACATGGGTGTCGCTGATCTTGTTGTATTTGGTCTGGATGATGCCGTCATATTCACCGGTTTCGTATTCCAGAAGGTTCACGGCGTCGCTGTATGAAATGCCAAGATGCTGCAAGCCGGCAGCCGGGTTGCCGATGGCAATCCTGGGGGGCTGGTCATATTCATCCGCCAGAATTCCCTTGATCTCGTGCAGCCACTCCAGTATGCAGCCCTTCTGCTTGGCAGGGAAGAAAGCGATCACGATGCGGCCGAAATCGTCCATAAAGGTAAGGCCCCGGTTCTGTGCGTCCACCAGGCCGATGCAGATGTTTTTGATCGTGAGAGCCGTGAAGTAATCCTCGGCCTTGCCGGTTTCCATATGCAGCGCCGGCAGGAGCACAGCCGCCTGCACGGTCTGCTGCGGGTTGTATCCGTATTTGAGGCAGAACTCTCCGATCTGGCAGTTTGCCGCGCGGTTGTGGGCCAGATCCTTTAAAAGGCCTTCAATATACATCTGCTCGGAAACGGCGTGGGCGCGCCGCTCGTTGATGTCTGACAGCCTGCCGATCTTGTTCTTTTCAAGGTAGTCCACCTGGTTTCGAACCGACTCCATCAGCGCCTTTTCATCAATCGGCTTCAGAAAAAAATCATGCACCTTCAGCTGGATGCAGCGCCGCGCATATTCAAAATCATCGTAACCGGTCAGCACAAGAACCCGGATGTCCGGCACAAACTTCTTGGCGTTGTCGATCAGATCAAGCCCGGACATCTCATCCATCCTGATGTCGGTGATGAGCACTTCCGGCTTTTGCACACGGATGATTTCCAGCGCCTCAAGCCCTGATTTGGCCACAAACACGCTGCCGATCCCAATGGTCTCCCAGGGGATTGCCCTGCGCATCCCCAGGCGAATCATCTTTTCATCGTCCACAATCAGGGCTTTGTACATATCAGCACTTCCTCCATGTTCCGGATCACACCACCGGGGAGGCGGATTGTCACAGTTACGCCGTTTGCTTCGTTTCTGGCATATCTCAGCCCATACTCTTTGCCAAACAGGATTTCAATCCGTTTGTTCACGTTGCGGATCCCATAACCGAAATCCTTGTTGTATTCGGAGATGGAGTTGTTCATCCTGTCGATCTGTTCCTCCGTCATGCCTGTGCCGTTGTCGGAAACCTGGATGAGCACATCCTCGCCGCTTCGGAATGCCCGGATGGCCAGCTCTCCGCGGCGGCCTTCCTTGATCTTGATTCCATGGTAAATGGAGTTTTCCACCAGAGGCTGCAGCGTGATTTTTGGGATCAGTATTTTTCTGCAGTCTTCCTCCACCTCAATGGTGCTGCACACGATGTTGTCATAACGGATGTTTTGTATGATGAGATAGTTTTCCACATGCTCGATCTCCTGCTCCAGGAAAATCACATCTTCTCCCTTGCTCAGGCAGATCCTGTAATACTGCGCAAGCGCCTTCACAAACACGGAGATCTCCTCGCTGCCATCGGCGCTTGCCTGCCAATGGATGCAATCAAGAGCGTTATACAGGAAGTGCGGTTGTATCTGCGATTGCAGCGCGCTCAGGCGAAGCTGTTCATTCAGCTTTGAGTCCAGCCTGACCTGCTCCATCAATGTGTTGATCTTGTCCAGCATGAAGTTGAACCCATCTGCAAGCTTGATGAAGTCGATGCCCACTTTTTCCAGATTGATTCTGATGTCCAGCTTGCCCTGGGCCACGCTGTTCATCATCAGGACCACATGGTCAAGAGGCTTGTAGGCTCTTTGGATGATCCTTTTACAGATGAGCTGGCCCAGATAGGTCACAACCACGCCGATGGCAAGCAGGAGCAAAAGCAGGACAAGGCTGTCGCGATACATATCCATGAGCGGGATTCTGCTCACCAGGTAATAGTTCCATTTTCCGATCTTCCGATAGATATACAAATGGCTGTTGCGCCGGAAATTGCCGCTTGCGCTCTCAAACTCGTTGGCATAGGCAAATCTCTGCCCGATCAGCGACTGGTCGGAGCCGGAGATCACGCTGCCGGTGCTGTCAACCAGAATCAAGTCCGAGTTATATTTAAACGCTTTCTTGTCTGGCGCCAGCCTTTGAAAAAGGCTGCCGTCAAAGATCATCACCAGCACGCCGTTTTCGTGGATCATGTTGGAAATGGAATAGACGGGGAAGTATACGTTGAGCAGCTTGTGCCCGCCGCCCATATAGGTGTCGTTATAGCTCATCCGCAAGGTGCCCGTTTCGCGGCAGAACAGGCACTCGGCATAGTCCTTGGTATACTTCTGCATGAAGTTCGTGGATATTTTGCTTAGTGCCCCTTTGTATTGCACATCGTCAAACCGGCTGCTAACCACAGCGATGAACATCAGATCTGAATACATGTTTTGCGCGTTTTGAAATGTGTTTTTTGTGTTTGTCACCAAATCGAAATAGCGGGGGTCTGTTGGCCCGTCGCTTTTCAGATACTCCTGGATGGCGTCGTCTATGGTCAGGGCTTCCACAAGCTCCTTGTAACTGTCCAACGCGGAGGCTTCATTCACGGCGATGGAGTATAGCTGGTCTCCAGCGATGCTGTTTGACTGATTGATGTAGGAGGAAATAAAGAAGGTGGAAAAGACCGCCAGCATGATGATCGAGATCGCAAAGGCCAGGGCTTTCACAACGAAATAAATCTTGCGATCCAAGCTCCAGTTGAGGAACTTCTCTTTCATCTTGCTGATCACATTTCCACCTTCGGCTCTGCTATGGAATAAAGCATGGCGCACTGGGACATATGTGAAAACTCATACAGGTTATATTTTAAACCTTTCTTTTCATATTTCCCAGTGTTTTTTGCGCCATGTTTTGCTTCCGCCCATCGTGGTTGCTCAACCCTTGACCGCTCCAGCCATCAAGCCCTTGACCAGCTTGTCCTGCAGGACGATGAACAGCACAATCATGGGCAAAACCGTGAGCACCAGCACGGACATGATCATTGGAATGTCCAGTGAATGCTCGCCCTGAAACGCTGAGATAGCCAGCGGAAGCGTTTGGGCGATCTTTGATTGCGTCAGCGTGTTGGCAAACGCAAACTCGTTCCAGATACTCACGCCGTTGTAGATGGCAAGCGTGGATAACCCGGCTTTTGACAGCGGCAGTATGATGCTGAAGAAGTTGCGGTATTTACCGCAGCCGTCGATCTCCGCCGACTCCTCGATTTCCTTCGGAATGGATCTCATAAAGGTGGTCAGGATGTAGCAGGAAATCGGGATGCCGAACGCAACGTTGGGCCCGATCAGCGCCCAGAGTGTGTCATATGTTTTCAGCTGGGTGCTCATCTTGAAGATCGGAATGAGTGTGATGTGAATCGGGATAGACATGCACGCCACAATCAGCCCGTAGAGGAACCCCCTGAGCTTGAACTCCATCCTGGACAGCGGGTATGCGGCGCAGGCCGTGATGAACAGCAGAATCACCAAAGACACTGCAAGCACAATCACACTGTTCATGAAGTAATTCAGAAAACCCTTGGTCAGCACTTCAATGTAGTTGTTGAGATAGAGCTTGTCGGGCAGTTGGAAAATGCCCTTGCGGAGCATCTCAAACTGCTCCTTGAAGGAATTCAGCACCATGAACACAAAGGGAAGCAATGTGACAAACAACCATACCGTCGCCAGGAGAATGGCGATTCCCCAGGCAAACCGGCTTCGGAAAGTCGATTGATTGAGTTTGATCATAGCACACTCTCCCTGCTCCGCAACAGCCGCTGAAACACCAAGGCGATGGTGGTCACCAGGATAAACATACCTGCGGCAACCGTGGAGCCGTAGCCCATTTTGAAGTTTCGGAAGGACATTTTATACATGTAGGTTGCCATCAGTTCCGTCGCGGTGCCGGGCCCGCCGCCTGTCATCACATAAATCAGGTCGAAGTATTTCAAAGACCCGATCAGGGAAAGGATGCAAGCGGCTGTGATGACCGGGCTCAGCAAGGGAAGTGCCACATGGCGGAAATACTGCCCGCGCGTGGCGCCGTCGATGATGGTGGCCTCATAAATTTCAGTGCTGATGTTGGAGTATCCGGCAAGGAAAAAGACCATGTAGAAAGGCGTATATTGCCAGGCGATTACGCCGATCACGGCGAAGAGCGCCTGCGGAGCCCGCCCAAGCAGATCGACATTCTTCCCGCCAAACCAACCGGAAATGGTGCTGACGATGCCGCCCGTGGTGGCAAGTGCATAGGAAAAGAGGAACCCGATGGCCACCGACGACATCAAAAGCGGCACAAACCAGATCACCTTATACAGGTTTGCCCGCCGGCCGCTTGCATCCAGAAAGCTCGCCAGAGCAACGGCGATCGGGATCTGGATGGCAATGGAGCATACCATTAGCAGGATGTTGTTTTTGAATGCCGCCCAGAAGTCTGAGTCTGCTATCAGCGTGGCCCAGTTGTCCAGCCCAATGAACACCTTTTTGGACGAGATGCCGTTCCATTTGTATAGGCTGATGTCAAAGGTTGAAATGATCGGGTAAACAATGAAGATGATCATAATGAGGATCACAGGCGCGAGAAATACCGTTGCCGCTGTGCGCACAGTCCTCTTCCTGAATTGACCAAGGGATTTTGTTTGCACCGGTAGCCCCTCCGATCGAATGATATGATTTGTGCCTTTCCGGCCCGTTTATAATGGAAGGAGGAAGCCCGTAGAAAGCAGTCTCCTGATTTGCTGCGGGCTTCCTGATGGCATGAGGATGCTTGGTGGATCCTTGGGTTACTTCTGATCTTTCAGGTAGGCCTGCATCGCGTCGTTGAGCTCCTTGTTGGCTTCTGCGGGAGTCTTGGTCAGACCGAAGATCTCCTGGCAGGTGCTCTTGTGGACCTCGCCGACTTCCGGAGGCATATACTGGTCATACCACAGCTGCACATTGCTGGCGTTGGAGAAGTTCTTCCACAACTCCTGCATGCAGGGGTCCTGAATGGTGTCGCCCATGCCCTCGATGGAGGGGATGGTGCCGGCTTCGAGCTGCTCCTTGTTGTAGGTGTCGTCATTGTAGAACTGCGTGGCCAGTACGAAGCTGGCATTGAGCACGTCCTGGTCTTTGGTGTTGAAGGAGAAGGCGTTGCCGATCGAGGTGCCGACGACGATGCTCTGGTCAGCCTTGCTGCCGTCGAGCTTCGGGAAGGCAAAGAAACCGATGTTCTTTGTATACCACTCGGCATTGTCATTCTTCATGCTGGCGGCCTGCCAACCGCCGTGGAGCATCATGCCCGCCTGCTCCTTATACATGAGCTGCCGGTCCTGACCATCGTCGGTGTTGAGGCTGTTGACGCCCTCTGGGAAGTAGCCGGCCTTCACCCATTTCTGGATGGTTTCCGCGGCATACTGGAAAGCGGGGGATTCGAAGGAGCCGGTGCCGGCAACCGCGGCGTTGAACTCATCCACACCGCTGTAACGAGCGACCAGATACATGAAGTACATGGAGCCGGTCCACTTGTTCTGATTGGCCAGAGAGAAGGGGGTGTATCCGTTCGCTTTCAGCGTGTCGCACGCCTTCTCAAGCTCGGAGATTGTCTGCGGGATCTGGAGGTTCAGCTTCTGGAAGATTGTCTTGTTGTAGAAAATGCCGCTGCCGCCCAGGCCGCCGTAGGGGACTGCATAAATTTCGCCCTTGTAGGAGCTCTGCTCAATTGCAGCCTTCAGGAACTTGACCTTGTTGTACTTGTTCATGAGCTCGGTAATCGGCACCGCAAAGCCCGAGTTGATATACTCGTTCATCGGGCCGCCGCCCCAGTGGATATACATGTTGGGGCACTGGCCGGAGCTCATTGCCACAACCAGCTTCTGCTTGTAGGTATCGTTCTGGATGTGGGTGGTCTCCACCTTGACATTGGGATAAGCTTTCATGAAGCGATCCACCGCGCCCTGCTGGATCTTGTTGGCGGGGTCTTCTGTGGCGATATCCCACAATGTGATGGTGATTTGCTTATCCGTCACCTTCAGGGTATCGTCTGCCGGTGCAGCGGTCTTGTCCGGAGACGCCGGCGGCGCGGTGCTTTCCACCGGCTTATCGGTAGCAACCGGAGCGGTCGTGGGGTTGCTGGTTGCTGTGCCGCCGGTTGTGCACGCTGTTAGCGCAGCGCAAATGAGCAGTGCCACCATGAGAAGGGAAACGAGCTTTCTGTGCTTCATGATGTCCTCCTTCAAATATTAGTGAGATGCGCAGATAATAATAACATAATTACCATTTTGGAATAATGAAGAAAACTGGCCAAATACTATAATATTCTTACCTGTTTTTTAGGCAAGCCGAATAGCGATTTGGGGTCAAAACATGGTTTGGGGATGCTGTTATGTAAATCCCTCAGCCATTGCCAAGGGATTTGTGTATTCACTTCTTGTCTGTTTTCGCCTGTGTGGAGAAGGCCTTGTCAATACCTTTGATCCGCGGGCATTTCGACATATCGTCGGTGTGGCAGAAACCGCAGAATTCGCATTTACGCCACGTCCTCACAGTAGATACCTTGATCCTGTCTGAGCCATCATATTCTATGCTCCTCAACGATATCACCTCCAACAACATCATATGTGATCCCGAGAGATTGGTTGAGTATTGCGCATGGGATTTGTTGAAAAGCATATACTACAGGAAAATGAAAGGCTTTGGTGAACAGAATGTGGATCATCCTTTGGGTTTTGTTCGGAGCACTGATTGGTTGGCTTGCGAGCATCATCACAAAGAACAGCTCTCGGATGGGCGCAGGATGGAATATTGTTGTCGGTCTTGTCGGATCGGTGATTGGGGGGTTCATCGCCCAACTGCTTGGAATCGGCTCCTATTCCGAATTCAGCTTTGGCGGCATATTGATTTCCCTTGCCGGTGCGGTGGTTCTTTTGCTGATCGTCAACTGGGTTCGGGGGGCAGCCACGAAGAACAGCTGATCAATTGAGGCCCCCGGCGATGCCGGGGGCCTTGCTTTGGCGCAGTTATTCGGGCTTTCTTTTTGCGCATTCCGTCCGAATCGCATCAACAATAGCATAAAGGATCACAAATGCGATGATTGCTCCTGCCGGCAGATACAACCACTTCCAATCAAACAGGATCAATAGGGTCAGCAAGGCAAAAGTGACAGACAAGCTCCCGAATATCACCGTTACCAGTT
>JAEYYW010000047.1 GCA_023428265.1 Bacillota bacterium
GACCAGACCCGCGGCTGGTTCTACACGCTGCTGGCAATCTCCACCTGCATCTTCGGGCGGTCGTCGTTTGAAAACTGCCTGGTGCTGGGCCATGTGGGCGATAAGGACGGCGTGAAGATGTCCAAGCACAAGGGCAACGTCGTGGACCCGTGGGACATGCTGAACACCCGGGGCGCCGACGCCGTGCGCTGGTATTTCTACACCGGCAGCTCGCCGTGGCTGCCCAGCCGCTTTTCCGGCGAGGCCGTGAGCGAGGCCCAGCGCAAATATATGGGCACACTGTGGAATACGTACGCCTTCTATGTGCTCTACGCCAACATCGACAATTTCAATCCGTTGGAGCACAAGCTGGACTACAGCAAGCTGGGTGCGATGGATCGCTGGGTGCTCTCCCGCCTTCAGACGCTGGTCAAGGAAGTTGACACTGGGCTTGACAATTACAGGATCAATGAACCGGGCCGCGCGCTGGCCGCCTTTGTGGACGAGCTTTCCAACTGGTATGTGCGCCGGGGCCGCGAGCGCTATTGGGGCGGCGGCATGACCGAAGACAAGGTGAACGCGTTCCTCACGCTGCACACGGTGCTGGTCACATTGAGCAAGCTCACCGCGCCGTTCACGCCGTTTATCGCCGAGGAGCTGTATCTGAATCTGGTGCGGGGGCTCGATGAAACAGCGCCGGAGTCGGTGCACCTGAGTGATTTCCCCGTGGCCAACGAAGCCTGGATCGACCTCGAGCTCGAAGCCAACATGGCCCGGGTGCTCGACATTGTGGCGTTGGGCCGCTCCTGCCGCAACCTGGCCGGCACCAAGAACAGGCAGCCGGTGCCCGCGCTGCTGGTGGAGGGCAAACCGCTGCCACAGAGCTTCACCGACCTTGTGGCCGATGAGCTCAATGTGAAGCGCGTGGACTATGTGGAGAGTGCCGGCGGGTTCGTGAGCTATAAGGTGAAGCCCCAGCTCAAAACGCTGGGCCGCCGCTTCGGCAAGAATATGCCTGCCGTCAATCAACTGCTGCAGGGCCAGGACGGCACGCCGTTTGTGCAGTCACTGCGCGAGCGCGGCTTCTTCACGATCACCGTGGACGGCAGGGAAGAGCAGCTCCGCGAGGAGGACGTCTTGATTGAGGTCACCCAGCGCGCCGACTTCTTCACCGCCAGTGAAAACGGCGTCTCCGTGGCGCTGGACGCCCGCCTGACGCCGGAGCTCATTGAGGAAGGCTTCGTGCGCGAGGTGATCTCCAAGGTGCAGCAGCTGCGGCGCGAAGCCGGCTTTGAAGTGACCGACCACATTGCCCTGATGGTTGACGGCGCCGAGGCCGCACTGGCCACCGTGATGAACAACAAGGCCGCCATCGCCGCCGACGTGTTTGCTGACGAGATCAGTACCGGTCGTGGTGAGGGCTTCGGAAAAGAGCAGGATATCAACGGGGAAACGATGTTCTTTACGGTGCGGAAGGTTTAAGAAATCCCCCCTGGCCCTGCGGGGCCATCCCCCCTTGAATTTTTGCCTGCGGTAAAAACAAAGGGGGTGGGGGTTGGTTCATTTATGCGACTCAATGTACGGGCGGGGCTCTGTACCCGCCCATACCACACCTTGCTCAATACAAGAAAGCAGTGATTCCATGTACATCTGCACCACCTGGAAAGACTACGAGGTCATCGACGCCGGTTCCGGTGAAAAGCTGGAGCGCTGGGGCGACAAGATATTGCTGCGGCCGGACCCGCAGGCCATCTGGCCGGCGGAGCGGCGGCACCCGGCCTGGCAGAAAATCGACGGCATCTACCACCGCAGCAGCGAGGGCGGCGGCGAGTGGGAGTTTCGTACGAAGATGCCGGAGCGGTGGGCCGTGGCTTATGGCGACCTGAAGTTCAAGATCAAGCCACTGGGTTTCAAACACACCGGGCTGTTTCCCGAGCAGGCCGTGAACTGGGACTGGATGCGAAGCGTGCTCAGCGATGCCATGGCGGCGGAGCCGGAGCGCCAACAGCCCAATGTGCTGAACCTCTTTGCCTATACCGGCGGGGCTACCGTGGCCTGCGCCGCCGCCGGCGCGTCGGTCGCCCATGTGGACGCGGCAAAGGGCATGGTGAACTGGGCTGGGGAGAACCTGGAGCTTTCCGGCCTGACCAACAGCCGGGTGCGCTTTCTGGTGGACGACTGCCTGAAGTTCGTGCAGCGGGAGGAGCGCCGGGGCCGCAAATACGACGCCGTGCTGATGGACCCGCCCAGCTATGGCCGAGGGCCCGGCGGCGAGATGTGGAAGCTGGAGGAGAAGCTCTTTGAGCTGGTGTCCGCCTGCATGGGCATTCTTTCGGACAAGCCTCTGTTCTTCCTGATCAACTCCTACACCACCGGCTTGCAGCCATTGGTGCTGGAAAACATGCTCAAAATGACCGTTGTGAAAAAGTTCGGAGGCCACGCGGAAGCCGCAGAGGTGGGCCTGCCCATCACAGCCACCGGTCTCACGCTGCCCTGCGGCGCCAGCGGGAGATGGAGGAACGGCTAGGAGCGGGCGATTCGTGAATCGCCCCTACATGTTCCCGCGAACAAGAACAACTTGCCCCCCTCCTGAGGGGGGGTGCCGCGAAGCGGCAGGGGAGAGTATCTTGCAGCAACCCCGCATCCTATTTGAAGACAACCACCTTCTCATCGCCATCAAACCCCCCGGCGTGCCTTCTCAGGCAGACAGCTCCGGGGATGCCGACATGCTCTCCATTCTGAAACAATATGTAAAAGAGAAATACAACAAGCCCGGCGATGTCTATCTGGGCTTGGTTCACCGGCTGGACCGTCCCGCCGGCGGCGTGATGGTCTTTGCCCGCACCAGCAAGGCGGCATCCCGCCTTTCGGAGCAAATCCGGGGTATTGGCTTTGAGAAGGAATACCTGTGCGTGTGCATGGGCAGCCCGCCCAGCGGCAGGTTGGAGCATTGGCTCACCAAGGACGAGCGCACCAACACCGTGTCGGCAAGTCTTTCTGAAACGAAAGGCAGTCAATGGGCGGCGCTGGAGTATGAACCGCTGCAAACGGTGGATGGGCTGACTCTGTGCCGTGTGAAGCTGATCACTGGCCGATCCCACCAGATCCGAGCCCAGTTCGCGGCCATCGGGCATCCGCTGTGGGGCGATCAGCGCTACAATCCTAAGGCTGTGCCGGGGCAGTGGCTGGCGCTGTGGAGCAAAAGCATTGAGCTCACGCACCCGACGAAGAGAGAACGGATGAGGTTTGAGTGTTTGCCGGACAACGAAAAAGGCACAATCTGGCAACGTTTTGACATCGTTTCTTATGGGGGTCCGGGGGCTTATGCAAGCCCCGAGCCGTGATGGAGCAGGAGCGGTGCGGTATGCCCACGCATACCGCAGCAACAAGCGCTGTTTGACGAGTGCGAAGCACGAGGAGTTGCATTGTTGCAGCTCCTACGAAAGAAACGGCGAGGAAACAGGCATGCATCGCCCCCGGGGATTTTGGTTACTTTTGCCCGGCAAAAGTTACACCAGATTGAACGTGTACATGGCTAAGGAGTAGATCTTATGGACGCCTTGACCTGCATCCTCACCCGCCGGAGCATCCGCAAATTCTCCGGCGAACCCATCCCTGACGACCAGTTGCACACGATCCTGCGGGCAGGCATGTCCGCTCCTACAGCGATGAACACCCGCCCGTGGCAGTTCGTTGTGATCAAAAACCCCGAAACGCTTCAGGCTGTCACCGTGGCCCACCCCCACGCCAAAATGCTGCCGCAGGCTGGCTGCGGCATCCTCGTGTGCGGCGACATAACCCGCAATGCCAGCCTGGAGTATCTGACCGAGGATTGCTCCGCCGCCATCGAGAACATGCTGCTGGCCGCCCACGCACTGGGCCTTGGTGCGGTGTGGCTGGGCATCCACCCCCGTGAGGAGCGGGTAAATGCCCTACGGGCATTGGCCAAGCTGCCGGATGGTATTTGCCCCATCGGCCTGATCGCCGTGGGTGTGCCCGATGAAACCAGAGACGCGCCGGACCGGTTTGAGGTTGATAAGGTGCATTGGGAAGTATGGCAATCGGACCGATGACATGATATGATCGTTTCGTACTATCTATCCAGTAAGGAGCAGTGATGAATTTGGACGCTTTGACCTGTATCTTCACCCGCCGGAGCATCCGCAAGTTTACCGGAGAAGCCCTGACTGATGAGCAGCTGCACACAATCCTGCGGGCCGGATTTTCCGCTCCCACAGCGGCAAACCTGCGCCCCTGGCAGTTTGTTGTGGTGCGCGACCCCGAGACGCTGAAGGCCATTACGGAAATCCATCCCTACTCCAGGATGCTGCCCAACGCCGGTTGCGGCATCCTCGTGTGCGGAGACACAGCCCGCAACAAGGTGCCGTATTTCCTCTCGCAGGATGGCTGCGCCGCCATTGAAAACATGCTGCTGGCCGCTCACGCGCTGGGCCTGGGCGCCGTGTGGATGGGCGTGGATCCCGACGATAACCGGGCGAAACCCTTATGCAATCTGCTTTCCATCCCCGAGACGGTGCTGCCCGTGGGCCTGCTGGCCTTTGGCGTGCCCGCCGAGTCCAGAGAAGCGCCGGACCGGTATGAGGCGGAAAAGGTGCATTTTGAGAAGTGGTGAAAAGTAGTCAGTAGTCAGTAGTCAGTAGTCAGTATAAGCGATATAAATTGAACGAGATAGTGGTGTA
>JAEYYW010000052.1 GCA_023428265.1 Bacillota bacterium
AGCTTGATGCCGATATCGTGGGTGAGCGCGGCGACTTCAAGGATTTCCTGGGTGGGTTCGTCCAGCCCTTCCAGCTCGCCGATGGCGCGGGCGAAGGCATGCACCTTCAGGAGGTGGTGGATGCGCCGGGGGTCGCCGGCGTTGTACTCGATCATAGCGCTGGTGATTTGCGCAATTCCCGTCATTTTACTTCCTCCCACACTCCGCTGGCAAACGACCGCGCCACGGCATCCATCACCTTTTGCACCTCCACCGCTTCCAGCAAAGACGGCGAGGCAGGCTTGCCCTCATGCACGGCCTGAAAGAAGGAATACAGGCAGTGGGCATGGCTTCTGAGCCAACCGGCGGAGTTTTTGAACGGCGGGAACGCTGCCGGGGCCGGGTAACGCTGTGCCGTGCGGATTTGTTGAAAGCCCCGCTCGCCGCCAAAGGGCCGCTCCGGGTTGGCTTCATCAAAGAACATCAGATGGTCCGCGTCGGAAAGGTCCAGCAGGATGGCCCCTTTGGTGCCGTGGATCTCCACTTTCAGCTGGTCGTCGGCGCCGGTGGCGATCTTGCTGGCCTCCACCGTGCCGATTGCCCCATCCCGCAGGCGCACCGTGAGCAGGCAGTGATCCTCCGCCGTCACGGTTGCCCGGCTGCCGTCGGCCAGCGGGCGCTCCGGATAGAGCACTCTTGCGGCGCCCCACACGCTTTCTGCCGGCCCGGCCAGCCAGCTGAGCAGGTCCAGCGCGTGGCTGCCCAGATCCAGCAGCACGCCGCCGCCCTCCCGCTGCTTCCAGCCCATCGGCTTATCGGGGTGCAGTGAGCCGGAGTGCAGATAGCTTGCCCGAAAGGCTGTGATCCGCCCCAAACGCCCTTCTTCCACAAGCTCCCTGGCCCGAATGGCGGAGGTGAAGAACCGGCAATTGAACACCGCCTGGTGCGTGACCCGGCTGCCCTGCAGCGCCCGGACCACCTCTGCGGCTTCCTCCGCCGTCACGGTGAGCGGCTTGTCGCAGTAGATGTGTTTGCCGGCCGCAATGGCAGCCAGCAGCATTTCCCGGTGCAGGTGGTTTGGCGTGCAGATCGCCACGGCGTCAATGTCGTCACGGGCAATCAGTTCGCGCCAGTCCGCCAGCGCCACGGGGAAGCCCGCCTCCGCCTGGGCCAGCCTGCGGCTTGATTCCGACGGCGACGCCACGGCGGCAAGCTCCACCGAAAAGGGAAGGTCTCTGTAAAAAAACGGCAAAGACCGGCAGCCCCAGGCGTGGGTGCGGCCCATGAACCCATAGCCGATGACGCCGAAGCGTATGGTTTGTTTCATCTTGCCCTTCTGGCCGCTCACGTTGAGTTGGCAGGCAATTATTGGTATAATAGTAGCATACAAGAGCCGTCAATGATACATCCCCCGTATCTCTGGGGGGTCCGGGGGCTTGCAAATTCTGCCTCTGAGATGCGAAATCAGGGCGATCAGGCCGAGCGACTGTTTGAGGCGGGCGAAGGCCGACGAGTTGTCGTCGGCCCGCCCTGACGACGGCATCGAAGAGGTCTTGGGAATTTGCTCCCCCCGGGGCTTTTCGGTTCCTTTTGGCCACCAAAAGGAACACTCAAGAGCTGTTGCCCAAGATGCCTTGAAAGGATTACGATATGCTTGATAAGCTGAAATCCCTCTTTGAAAAATACCGTCAGTTTCTAACATACTGCATTGTCGGCGCGTCCAACACGCTGATCACCTGGGCCGTGTTCTATTTGCTGAACAAGCTGCTGGGCTGGAGCGAGGTGCCTTCCTCGATCCTGTCTTATGCGGCGGGCATCGTGAACGGCTTTTTTTGGAGCACCCGGGCCGTCTTTAAAACCAAAGGAACTGTCACAAACCTGACCAAGTTCATTTTGGTCAACGTGCTGATGATCGGCCTGAACGCATTGTTGGTGTGGCTGTTCCACCAGCAGTTTGGCATTGACAGCTTCGTTTCCCAGATGCTGGCCACGCCGTTCACGTTTATCGGCAACTATACGCTCAACAAGATCTGGACATTTTCCAGCAAGGGAAAGGCGCAATAAAGAGCAATCCTGGCTTCATACAAGGCAGACATATCGCCAAACCGAACCGAATGGGTGCGGTTTAGTCAAGAATTGTTACAATTTCATAATATCTTAAGGCCCGCCTCTCTTTGTTTTTTTGACTGTTTCAGTTACAATACAACATAGAACGTCAATACATGCATCCCCCTTGCAGCGTAAGCCGGGAGGGCCCATGGAGTACCTTTTCACCAAAGCGGAATACCCGGCTGAGCGCCTGCCGGCTCTGGCAGGGGTGGAGGCGGCGCTTTGCCAGTGTGAAGGTGATCGGGATGAGCAGCAGGATGCCTGCGGCCTTTTTTTGGCCGGCGGTGGCATGCTGGCCGTGGTGGCAGACGGCATGGGCGCGCTGGCCCGTGGTGGCTCGGCGGCATCGGTTGCCGTGGAGGCTTCCGGTGAGGAGGCCGGGCGGCTGCTGGAAGCCGGGGCCTGCTATGAGGCCGTGAAGGAATCGCTGGTGCGGGTAAACAGCCGTGTCTACCGCATGGTGGACAACATGGGCGTGATGGGCATGTCCGGCACCACACTGTGCGCCGCCGCCGTGATGGGCCGGGCTGTGCGGCTTTATTGGAGCGGCGACAGCAGGGCATATCTGTGGAGGGGCGGCAGGCTGAGCCGGCTCACCGAGGACCATGTCTATGCCCGCTATCTGGCAGAGATGGTCGCCGAGGGCGTGATCACCGAGGCGGACGCCCGCACCAACCCGCAGCGCACGCACCTGACCGGCTATCTGGGCATGCGCGCGCTGGAGGACTACAGCGTGATGGCCAGCACGTTGGTGATGGGGCGGGGCGACAGCCTGCTGCTTTGCACCGATGGGCTGTATAAATGCCTGGAGGAAGAGGAAATGGGCCGCTGCCTTGGCAGGAGCGCCTATGGAGCCGCCGGCGCGCTGGTTGGCATGGTGGCAAAAAAACGCCTGCGGTATCAGGACAACGCCACGGCGCTGGTGCTGCGATGGACGAAATGAAGGAAGGTTATAGATAGATGAGAAAACCGGCGGGTTTGTGGGTCAAGATTGGAGCGGTGCTGATTGCGCTGCTGTTTGTGCTGGGGTCTGTGCTGCCGTATCTTGTGAAGTAGACAGCGTGTCTTTCCTGAAGAATTTGCATAGGTGAGTTGACCGCTGAAGTAAGCTGTCATGCAATCCAGAGTATCAGAGTATGATTGGGTTGATAATAGAGAAAGGTTATGCACCTCATGCAAAAGGCAATTATTGATAAGTTCCTCAAACGGAATACAAGTCCCTATATCAAAGAAATGCTTTACGTAATCTTTATAGACGTGTTTATCGTTGCGTTGATATGTGCAGTTTTTCTTGTCGGAACTTTGGACTCAGGCCAAAGTGTTGTGCAACCGCTAATAATCATTGTTTCCGTTTATATCTTTGTTGAGTTGGTTTTTAATTATTCGTTAGGATTGTTATCGCTTATTGATAGAAGTAAAGGAGACTATATTGAAAAGAAAGGAATGATAGTTGATTACGCAGTAGAATCATCTTGGTCTGGTTGGTTAATGACAAGCATAATTACAAAGATGTATCCCAAAGAGCTTGCTGTAAATCGATACAGAATGCAGTATAAAGACATTGATGGTAATATTGACTTTGTTCGTGTTGTTATGTCAAGAGAGAAAGGCAGCAAGGTTTATCAAAACATATTGAAAAAGAATAATTTCAATATTCACATTATGTATTGCAAGCGCAGCAAGATTCTCTTGTGTTTTGAGTTGGGTGATGTTCAAAACGAAAAAAACAAAAAAGGTCTAACATATCATATTAATGATATAAATAATTCATTTTGATGACAGCTTGCTGTTGTTCTACAGTATACTAAAAACCTCCTACAGTTTATTGCTCAGAATGAGTATCTAACAAATATTAGTCCTTATATGCGATGATCGTAAACTCCCCCGGCAGTCTGCTGTTAGTCCATGCCGGATGCTCATCGAAGTGTTTGATCACAAAGCCGCTATCAATCACAGAGTTGATGATTTCACTGAGAGTGTATTTCCTTATGCTGCATAAGGGGAACTTCTTCCGTTCTTCTTCCGGGTAAAACCGAGCATGCGCCATTTCAGCCTCTATGATCTCCGTGGAAAAGTAGTTGTTTGATACGGATTGCCCGAACTCCAATATATCAACGATCTTCTGAAACGGGTGAAAATCACTGCAAATCATCTTGCCGCCACTCCGAAGAATGCCATGCATGATGTGAAAAAACTGGTCAATGTCGTGGAAGTAGTGCAGAATGCCACCTTCCATAAAGACAATGTCAAAGTAGCCACCATACTGAGCCAAATCAATGCCCAACACATCGCCAACCACATAATCGATTTCTGTGTTTGCCGCCGCCGCTGTCTCACATGCATATCGTTTGTTTGAGTCAGAGATGTCAAAAATGGTGACTTGGGCTCCGAGCAACGCAAGGGGGATGGCTTTCTTCCCGCAGGAACCGCAGATGCTGGCGATTTTCGAGCCTTCAAAGGACTTAAAATACTGCGCATACTTCCTCAGCATCGCGCGAGGTTTCTCTATCATTTTTCTTGCCAGCTCTGATGGCAATCCATATTGTTTTACCCAGAAGTGATACGCATCGTGTTCCCATGCGGTCCGGTTTTGTGCGATGTATTCATCCACGGCGCCCGCCCCCTCATATTGAGAACGCATCTGATTGGCGAACCTTATCTCTATTCCTCAAAATACCGCTGGATCGCCTTGGCCATCGCCTGCGCCAGCTTGTCCTGATAGGCGCCAGTCACCAGTTTCTTGTCTTCCGCCACGTTGGTCATATACCCCATCTCAATCAGGCATGTGGGCATCTTCGCCCAGTTCAGGCTGGAGAGATCAGACCGCGCATAGCAGCCCTTATCTTTGGCACCGGTGCCCTTGAGGGTTTCTGCCTGAATAAGTGAGGCAAACTTCTTGCTCTTTGCGAGCACATCGCCGGTCTGGTAGCCCCGCTTGGCCGGCATGATCGTGTGGATGCCCGTGATGCTGCGGTTGTTGTTGCCGTCACAGTGCAAGGACAGATACACTTGCACCCCGGCGGCGTTCATGGCGCGGGCCCGGTCGCCGTTGCTGATGTTCACCGCGTGGGTGGTGCGTGTCATCAGCACCCGCGCGCCCATCGCTTCCAGCCTGTCGCGCAGCTTTAGACCCACCTGCAGCGTCACCACATATTCGGGCACCCGGCTTGCTACACCCTGCGTGCCGGAGGTCACCTTGGCTTTCAGCGCGCTGCCTGCTTCCGGCGATTCCCTCTCCTTGTCATAGTTGCCCTTCTCCTGGTGGCCGGGGTTGATGCCGATAGAATGGCCCTCCAGCGGTAGCTTTTGCCGGGGGATCTTGCATTCCCCCCAATCCTGCCAGGCAATCAGCAGGCATTTTCGCGTGTCCGCGTCGAATGTGCCGGTGGGTTTGCGGCCTGCCCAACGTTGAAAAAGCTTCAGTTCATAGCCGTCTTCCTCTGCCCACTTCCCGTCCGGCTTGAAGTACTTGAACCCCCAGGCGGACAGCAGCTGCTCCATCGCCGCCGCGCCAGTGCCAGCCAGATCACCCCGCAGGAAGTCGCAGGGTTGCGCGGGGGAGGCAGGGGTGGCCGTCGGAGCCGGCGTTTTCAGCACCATCACCGGGCCATTTGGCGGGTATGCGGCGGGAGCGGCAAGCACCGCCCCAGACAACAGCAGAGCGGTGCACACAAGCGCAAAGAGCGCCGGCAGCTTTTTCAAACGGTTCATCTCGTCCTCCCGGTTTTGCCAGTGGCGGCAAGCCTGGTTGACTGGGCGCATCACTGCTTACGCGCCTGCCAGCCCCGTTTTGTGGAATTTCGCAAAAAACGGCAGCGCCGCAGCCGCCGTGAGCACACCGGTGATCACGCCCGCCGCCAGCAGCGCCGGCAGATAGGCCAGCACCGCCGTGTCGCCGAGCATCGCCATCGCCACCAGCACCTGGCCCAGGTTGTGCGCCGCCGCGCCGGCCACGCTGATGCCAAACAGCGAGAATGCCCTGCCATGGCCGCGCTTCAGGATTGCCATCACCACCAGCGCCAGCGCGGAGCCCGTGAGCGAAAACAAAAACCCCGTGGGCCCGCCGCCCAGCAGCGCGCCCAGCAGGCACCGGGCCAGCACAATGGCGGCGGAAAGCTTGAAATCCAGAAAGAACAGCGCAAACATCGTGACCACATTGGCCAGCCCCAGCTTCACGCCGGGCAGCGGGATCAGGGCCTGCAGCGGCAGAAACCGCTCCAGCACCGAGAGGGCGGCTGCCGCCGCCGTGAGCATGCCGGCCAGCGCCAGCTTTTTCACATTCAGCTTCTGCCCGCTCATCGGATCACCACATCCTCGTCCGGCTGCGCGCTGCCCACGATCTTGATCAGCGCCCGGTTGGGCACGCAAGCCGTGGTCTGCCCGGGCCTGGAGATCCAGCCCGTGTGCACACACACTTTGTCCGGGCAGTCGGCAAATTCAAACCGGATGCGGCCGGGCTCGGCCTCAATCCTGTTGCGGTACGCCCCGTCCAGCTCAAACTCCACCGGGCTTTTGAGCTCATGAATGCGCACAATGCGTGTGAGCTTGCCGTTTTGCCACACCTCGGCCACAGCGTCGCCGCCGGCTGCGCGGCTTGCCGCGCCCAGCCAGAAGGCTCCGCCGGCCAGCAGTGCCACCAGCGCCAGTATGATAAAGTCACCATATTTCAGGTTCAGTTGCTTGCTTCCAGCCATACCAGCCATTGTAGCACATGCCGGTGCATCAGAAAACAACTCCGGCCCGGAACCTTGCGGTTTCTCTGTCCGTCCTACTGGCATATTGACATTTCGATATATGGCAAGCACAATGGAGAAGGAGCAAGGATTGTATCATGAAAGGGGGATTGTCAGGATGAAAAGGAAACTGTGGATCATCGCAATGGCCGCGATGATGGTGATTGCCCTGATGGCGGGGTGTTCGGCCCAGCAATCTGGTGCTGATCGGAACGATGCAATGCCAGCGGCAACACAAGCGCCGTCTGCGGAAGAGGGCAAAGCTGGCGACGACGGCGGCTCCACGGTGATCGACCCCGGCAACGCGGCCCAGTCCGGCAAGAAGATCATCTACAATGCCGACATCGTGATGGAGGCGGAAGACGCGCAGGCCACCGCCGATAAAATTGCCGACAAAGCCGTTGAGCTGGGCGGTTACCTCGCTGACAGCCAGATCTATGTAGACAGGCGCGACGCCCAGAGCTACATCACCGTGCGGATCGCACCGGAAAAGCTCAAGGAGTTCACCACCTATATCGGCACGTTGGGCAAGGGCATCAGCAAAAATGTGTCCTCACAGGATGTCACCGCGCAATACACTGACATGGAGTCGGCTCTCCGCAACGCCCAGGCGCAGGAAGCCCAGCTGCTGAAGATCATGGAGCAGGCGGTGAAGGTGGAGGACATCCTTGCCGTGCGCCGGGAGCTCAACGCCGTGCAAAAGGAGATCGAAGAATACAAGGGCCAGCTCCGGCTTTATGACAACCAGGTGGGGTTTGCCACTGTGCGTGTCTATATCCGGCAGCCGGCGCCGCCTGCTGTGGTTGTGGAAAAGGATCCGGACAAGGGTGTGGAGTTCTGGGGGTTTGCGGCGGTGTGGCAGAAGATCACCCGCGGGCTTTCCGACAGCTTCAACTGGACGCTCAACGCATTTTCCGGGCTGGTGATTGCTCTGTCCTACGCGGCGGTGCCGCTGTTGCTGATCGCCATCGTGGTGCTCGCGATCATCTTCATCATCCGCTCGGTGAGCAGGAAAGGGAAGAAGCAAGCCAAGTAAAGGCGGGTTTGATTTTGAAACGAGAAGCCCCGGCATTGCCGGGGCTTTTGCTTTGTCTGTGGGTCTCTGAGGATCGTGCGGGATAACCTTATGGTTTGCTCAAATTCCCCGGCATTTTCACCAAAAACCTTGTTATCCCCCCGCCCTCTGGGTATACTGGTTTTTGTTGCGATGGGCCGCCGCATCAGGCGGCTCCTGCATTCAGAAGCATTTTGGAGGTACAGCATGACCAGGTTGACCGTCTCTGCAAACAACCCCGGCGCCATGATCGATAAGTGCATTTACGGCCACTTCTCCGAGCACCTTGGCCGTTGCGTTTATGAGGGCCTGTGGGTGGGCGAAGATTCCCCGATCCCCAACACCCGCGGCATCCGCAATGATGTGGTGGAAGCCCTGAAAACAATGGGCATCCCGATGCTGCGCTGGCCCGGCGGCTGCTTTGCCGACGAATACCACTGGAAAGACGGCATTGGCCCGAAGGAAACCCGCAAGCGCATGATCAACACCCATTGGGGCGGCGTGGTGGAAGACAACAGCTTCGGCACCCATGAATTTATGGACCTGTGCGACCAGCTGGGCTTCGAGCCCTACATCTGCGGCAACGTGGGCAGCGGCACCGTGCAGGAAATGCAGGAGTGGGTGGAATATATGACGTTCAGCGGCGTGTCGCCGATGGCAGACCTGCGGCGCAAAAACGGCCGTGAGGAGCCCTGGAACCTCAAATACTTCGGCGTGGGCAATGAAAACTGGGGCTGCGGCGGCAACATGCGCGCCGAGTACTACGCCGACGAATACCGCCGCTACAACACCTATCTGCGCAACTTCGGCGGCAACAAGCTTTTCCGCATCGCCTGCGGCCCCAACGTGGCCGATTATCACTGGACGGAAGTGTTGATGCGCGAGGCCGGCGGCAAGATGGATGGCCTGAGCCTGCACTATTACACGCTGCCCAACTCCAACTGGCAGGACAAGGGCGCTGCCACCGGCTTTGCCGAGGACCAGTGGTTCTCCACGCTGGCCGCCACACTCCGGATGGAAGAGCTGGTCGCCAAGCACTCAGAGATCATGGACAAGTATGACGCCGAGAAGCGCGTTGCGCTCATCGTGGACGAATGGGGCACCTGGTACAACGTGGAGCCCGGCACCAACCCCGGCTTCCTCTATCAGCAAAACACCGTGCGTGACGCACTGGTGGCCGGCATCAACCTGAACATCTTTAACAACCATGCCGACCGCGTGCGCGTGGCCAACATCGCCCAGATCATCAACGTGCTGCAGGCCGTAATTTTGACCGAGGGCGCCAAACTGCTGCTCACGCCCACCTACCATGTGTTCGAGATGTATAAGGGCCATCAGGGCGCCACGATGCTGCCGGTGGCCTTTGACGCCGGCGAGTACTGCTTCGGCGAAGGCGCCGTGCAGCAGCTGCACGCCTCCGCTTCCCGCGCGGAAGACGGCTCCGTGCTGCTCACCGTCTGCAACCTGGACCCGCACCGCGACGCCGCGCTGGACTGCGCCTTTGAGGGCGTGGAGTTCACCACCGCCTCCGGCCGCGTGCTCACCGGTGCCGCGATGGACGCCCACAACACCTTTGACGCCCCCGAAGCCGTCTGCCCGAAGGCGCTGGCCGTCACCACTGCCGCAGGCGCCGTGCGCGCCACTCTGCCGCCCATGAGCGTGGCCGCCATCACAATCCGCTGACCGGCCGGGCGAAGGAGGGCGTGAAATGAGTGATCACCTGCAGCGCAACCGGGAGCTGCCACTGGACGCGGTGGCGATTGGCGACCGCTTCTGGCAGCCATACCAGCAATTGGTGCGAGACGTCGTGCTGCCCTATCAGTGGGAGGCACTGAACGACCGCATCGCCGATGCCGAGCCCAGCTATTGCATGTCCAACCTGCGCCGCGCAGCCGGGCTGGAGGAGGGGCAGTTCCGCGGCATGGTGTTTCAGGATTCCGACGTGGCCAAGTGGCTGGAGGCGGTGGCCTACAGCCTGCACACCAATCCGGACCCGGCCATGGAAGCCGCCGCTGTTGAGGCCATTGCGCTGCTGGGCGCGGCCCAGCAGCCCGACGGCTATCTGAACTCCTACTTCACCACCACCGCCAAGGGGCAGCGCTGGACAAACCTGCACGAGTGCCACGAGCTGTATGTGGCCGGGCACCTGATCGAGGCCGGCGTGGCCTGGCACCAGGCCACCGGCCGGCGCGACCTGCTGGACATTGTCTGCCGCATCGCCGACAACATAGACAGCACCTTTGGCCCGGAGGAGGGCAAGCTCAAGGGCTATGACGGCCACGAGGAAGTGGAGCTGGCGCTGGCCCGGCTGTATGAGGCCACCGGCGAAAAGCGCTATCTCCGGCTGGCGCAGTTCTTCCTGGACATGCGCGGCACCGAGCCCTGCTACTTCACCGCCGAGTGGGAAAAGCGGGGCAAAAAGTCTTACTGGACGGGTCACACCAGCCCGGACCCGGCGTTGAGCCGTGAATACAACCAATCCCACAAGCCTGTGCGGCAGCACGACACCGCCGTGGGCCACGCCGTGCGCCAGGTCTATTTGCTCACCGGCATGGCAGATGTGGCGATCAAGACCGGTGATGAGGAAATGCTCAACGCCTGCCGGGCGGTGTGGCGCAACATTGTGGACAAGCAGCTCTATGCGATCGGCGGCATCGGCTCCACACACCACGGCGAGGCATTCTCCTTTGACTACGACCTACCCAACGACACCGTCTACAACGAGACCTGCGCCTCGGTGGGCCTGATTTTCTTCGCCTGGCAGATGCTGAAGCTGGAAAACCGCCGGGAATATGCCGATGTGATCGAAACGGCGCTGTTCAACATCATCGTGGGCTCCATGAGTAAAGACGGCAAGCACTATTTCTATGTGAACCCGATGGATGTTTGGCCGGAGGCCAGTGAGAAGAACCCCGGCCGCAAGCATGTGAAGGCCGTGCGCCAGAAGTGGTTCGGCTGCGCCTGCTGCCCGCCCAACCTGGCAAGGCTGCTGGCCTCGCTGGGCAAATACATCTGCACCGTGGCCGGCGATGAACTGATTGTGCACCAATACATCGGCAGCGATGTGCAGGCCACTGTGGGCGGCGTTTCGGTGAAGCTCAGCCAGCAGTCTGATTATCCGTGGGATGGCCGGATCCGCTTTACCGTGGGCCTGGCCGAGGCCGGCGAGTTTGCGCTGGCGCTCCGCGTGCCCGGTTGGTGCCACAAGGCAACCATCACCGTGGGTGGCGTTTCGCAGCCCGCCGTGGCCGATGAAGACGGTTATGTGCGGGTGCGGCGCACCTGGCACGACGGCGACACGGTCACGCTTTCTCTGGAGATGCCGGTGGAACTGATCGAGGCCAACCCGCTGGTCCGTGCCGACGCCGGCAAGGTCACAATCCGGCGGGGCCCGGTGGTGTTCTGCCTGGAGGAGGCCGATTGCGGCGGCGACCTGGCTGCCATATCTCTGCCCTCCGGTGCGGCTCTCACTGCAAAGTGGGACGACTCGATCCTGGGCGGCGTGCTCACCGTGCAGGGCACGGCGCTGCGCGACGACCCCTGGGAGGGCGGCCTTTACCGCGTCGCGAGGCGCAGCGCTTCGCCGGTGCCCATCAAGGCCGTGCCCTACTGCCTGTGGGGCAACCGCCAGCCCGGTGAAATGATTGTGTGGATCCGGAGCTGCTAGTAAATTCGTTTTCGGCCCAAAGACCCATCCTGAAGTGATCTGGTTCAGCGGGCGGCTCATGAGCCGCCCGAACAACCCTCACCCCCTGGCCCCCTCCCTTCGCGTTCGCTTCGCGAGCAGCTGTCGGTAATTGTCCGAGCATTTGCTATACAAATGCCCTCCACAATTACCGGGGTGATACCCCCAGGGGATTGGGGGAGGGGGCTCAGTAGGGGCTGGTAGGGATTGTTCTTTCATATCCAGTAGGGGCCGGGTATTACCCCGGCAATTGTGTAGCATTTTTGCGCAAGCAATTGTGCGGGCAATTGCCGTTGCGATTCGCGCAGCGATCGCGTTGGGCTCCGGCCCGGCCCGCTCTCGTTCACTCTGTCTATGGTTATTTCATAACACAAGGAGGGGCGCCTAATGGACGATGCATTGAAAATCAAGCTTTACTCCTTCACGGTGGACTGCAACGACCCCAATGAGCTGGCGAAGTTCTACGGAGCGCTGCTCAATTGGGAAGCAATCTCGTTTGACGAGGACTATGCCTGCGTCTATCCGCCCGGCACCAAGCAGGGGGCATATCCGTTCGTGTTGTTCCAGCGGAACCCCGACTATGTGCCGCCTGTGTGGCCGGACGAGCCGGAGGCGCAGCAGCAGATGGCGCACCTGGACTTCGCCGTCAACGATCTGGAGCAGGCGGTGCAACACGCAATAAAATGCGGCGCGACTGTGGCGAAGCAGCAGTTCTCCGATGAGTGGAGGGTCATGTTTGACCCCGCCGGGCACCCGTTCTGCCTGTGTATGATGAAACCGCTGATGGAGAGCGAACACTTCAAATTGTTGTAAAAGAACAGCGGCCGGAAACCGGCCGCTGTTTTTTCCTCGATGATTTACTTGGCCAGCTTCCCCGTATAGACGGCATGGGGCGTCATCGGCCCTGCGCCGCCCACCACATATTCGGTAACCTCCACAGTCACCCCGCCGCCATCAAAGACAAACTTATACTCCTCATGATAAGGCTCTCCCACATACTGCCAATCCATCACAAAGGTGCTGCTGTCTGCCCAGCGCCCTTTGAGCGCGATCGCCTCATAGGGCGGATACCACTGCAGCGTGCCCACGCGGCTGGCCTTAGTGACCCGGTAAGCACCGTCCAGCCCGACCGGGAAGCTGTGCTTGCCGGATTGGTTGAAGTGGAACGTGCATATGCCCGGTTTGGAGAAGTCCAATGAGAAGCTGCCGAGGAAGGAATACGTCTCAAAGAGCTGCCCGGAGATGCGGCTGGCGGTCTCCGGCAGGGCAGGAGATGCTACCGGAGTGGGATGGGCCAGCTCCTGCAGCAGCGCCGCCAGATCTTGTTGCGCTTGCTGGTTTTCCGGCAGAGCTTCGCCGGACTTCACGGCGGGCAGCACATAATCGCTCATGTATCGGGCGGGCTGCCATTCCTCGGAATAGTTGATGCCGCTGGTCACCACTGCCACGATGTCCTGCTCCGGCAGCACATAGATGAACTGCCCCGCAAAGCCGTCGGCCCGATAGCCGCCGAAGGGGTTGATCCACCACTGGTATCCATATCCGTCGGCGGGGGTGCCGTCCCAGTCGCCGTCAATGTGCTTTTGGGTGGCCTTTTCGATCCATTGCGCCGAAACCAGCTGCTTGCCGCGCCAGGCGCCTTTGTGGAGCGCCAGATAACCGAAACGGGCCATGTCGGCGGGCTTCATGCGGATGCCCCACCCGCCGGTGTTCAGGCCCTCGGCGCTCTTCTCCCAGGAGTAATCGCTGATGCCAAGAGGCTGGAACAGGCGTTCTTTGGCGTAATTGTCGGCGCTCTCGCCCGTGGCCCGATGGAGCACGGCGGCCAGCAGGTGCGACGCGCCGCTGTCATACAGAAACTTGCTGCCCGGCTTGTGCGCAAAGGGCAGTGAAAAGAAGTCACGGGCCCAATCCCGGCTGCCATACACATTGTCCACCGA
>JAEYYW010000086.1 GCA_023428265.1 Bacillota bacterium
CCGAACGAAATTGGCGCTCCTGCATACTATGGTATTGATTAAGTAGCGCGGGAGGTACGCCATGTCAGGCAGCTTTCTAGTGAAGGGTGGCAGGCGGCTTTCGGGCAGCGTCAGGATAAGCGGCAGCAAGAACGCGGTGCTTCCAATACTCGCGGCATCATTATTGACCGACGGCGAGATCCTCCTTGGCAACTGCCCCAGGTTGAGCGATGTGCTGAACATGCTGGAGATACTGCGGCACCTGGGCTGTGAGGCGAAGTTTTCCGACGGCACTGTCACATTGAACACCAGCGGCGCGTCGCTGTGGGAAATGCCGGAACATCTGTCCAGGGAGCTTCGGTCTTCCATATTCCTGCTCGGGCCCATGCTGGGCCGCTTTGGAAGGGCACTGTTCACATATCCGGGCGGCTGTGAGATTGGTCTGAGGCCCATCGATCTACACCTGAAGGGGCTCCGCGTGCTGAACGCCGGCATTGAAGAGACCCATGGATATATCATCTGTAAGCCTTCGAAACTGAAGGGCGCGGTCATCAACCTCGATTACCCCAGCGTGGGCGCCACCGAAAACATCATGATGGCGGCGGTGAAGGCCGAGGGGAGGACTGTGATACATAACGCGGCGATGGAGCCGGAGATTGAATACCTTCAGGATTTCATCAACGCAATGGGCGGCATGGTGCGGGGAGCAGGCAGCAGTGTCATTGAGATTGAGGGCGTGAGAAGGCTCCATGGCGCCGAATTCCAGATCCCGCCGGACAGGATTGTGGCCGGTACATATATGACGGCGGTGGCAATCGCCGGGGGCGAGGTGGAGCTCAAGGACATCCCGATGGACTGTAACCAGCAGGTTGTCGGAAAGCTCAGGGAAGCCGGCTGCGAGATTATGACCGACATCAAGCGCGCCGTCGTGCGGTGCGGAGGCAGGCCGAAAGCGGTGCGCCTGATCGAGACGCTGCCTTATCCTGGGTTTCCCACAGACATGCAGGCGCAGTTGTTCGCTCTTTCCACAATCGCAGAGGGCACCACCATGATTGTGGAAAATGTGTTTGAAAGCCGGTTCCGTCACGCGGCGGAGCTCATCCGGATGGGGGCAAACGTAACGATCCGGGATCGTATGGCCATCATCCATGGTGTGGAAAGGCTCACGGGGGCTGCCGTAGCGGCAGGAGACTTGCGCGGTGGCGCGGCTCTGGTGCTGGCAGGGTTGGCGGCCGAGGGAGCAACCAGAGTGGATGATATCCATTATGTTGACAGAGGCTACGAGGCCATGGAAAGAGATCTTGCGCAGCTCGGCGCAGACATCGAACGGATTTGAGTATAGGGCCAGGATGGCCTGAGACACGCGAGGTGCAATATGCTGAAGATGGAACGAGGCGCCGCTGGCGCGGCCAGCCGGGGAGCATCCAGGGTGGTTGATATGGATGAATTGAAGAGGGCCCGCGAACGCAGGGCCTCTTCGGCGCGCCATCTTGCCGGGCAAGCTTTCGCTGAAGCCCGCCAGGAGAGCCACCGCACTCCGCTCCGGAGCAGGACGTTGGAGCCGGAGGAAGAGCACTCTGAGCCAATGGGTGATGACCGGCCCTTCTGGGAGAAGGATAGCCCCTTTGCGGAAACGGCGAAGCCATCCTGGGGGATGGACCGGCCCAGAGGCAGCGCGCAGGAAGACCGCAAGCCTGCGCCACGGCGCGCTGCTGCCCAGCGGGAAGCGCCGGCGCCGGCAAGGCCCGCCCGCGACCGGAGAGGCCAACCCCCGGAGAATGGGGACCGCGAGCAGCGCTCCGGTGAGCGCAAGACCCCGCGGAAGCACTCCCAGCAGAACCCCACCGGCCTCAAGGCGCTATTGGTGCTTCTTGCGCTGCTGGCTCTCACCGTTGTGATCGGCCTGAAAGTGTTTGAGATCCAGGAAATTGAGGTAAAGGGAGCCGAGACGGTCACACCGGACAGTGTGGTCGCCCTGTCGGGTCTCGCCAAGGGAGACAACATTTTCAAAACGAGCCTGACACAGGCCCGTAGAAATCTGGAGTCTGACCCGCTGGTGGAAGTTCTTGGCATATCAAGGATTTTTCCGGACAAAATAAAAATCGAGATCCGTCAGCGCAAGCCTCACGCAGCAGTGGAGTGGCTGGACGGCTACGCGATCATCGACGAGCGGGGCTTTGCGCTGGATGTGCGTGACTCGCTGCCTGCCGGCCAGTATCCGCTGATCACCGGCATTGACATCGAGCCGGCCGAGAAGGGCACCCCGATCAAGGGTGTGGACGCCGCCAAGATGGATGTGATGGAAAAGCTGCTGACGTCGCTTGATACCCAGGGCGCGCTGCAGTATGTTAGCGAAATCAATCTGTCGAATGCCAACGACCTCAAAATGATGACGTCTGAAGGCCTACAGATTGATATGGGGGCTGCCACTGATTTGGATATGAAGGCCAAATGGGTCGCCGGCTCTGTGCCGGAGCTGCGCAAGAAGGGCTACACATCCGGCGTTCTGCATGTCACAGGATCCAAAGGCCCGGTTTACTCCGGGGCTGCCGGAGCAGGCCAGAACGGCGGGGATGATCCTGGCGCTGAACCCGGTCAGGCACAGGAAGAGGGCAACGGAGGCGGGGAAGGCCCGGAAAATGCCGCATAAACAAATATTTACCAGACAGTTCCTTCCTTGCCAATTTTATGGTAATATTAGCTTAATTATAAGCCCGGCCAGTCATGCGCCGGTACTCACGGAAGGAATGCACACAAGGATATGTCGCGTTGGGCAGCCGCCATTGATTTCGGAACGTCAAAGATAGCCGTTGTGGCCGGCATGCTCGACGAGCGCGGTGCGCTCCACGTGATGGGCGCCGGCCAGCAGGCTTATGCCGGCTTCCGTGATGATGAGTGGCTGGACGTGGAGGGCCTGGAAGACGCGATTCTCAGCGCCAGAAAAGCTGCGGAGAAACAGGCCGGCCGGCGCATCCGCGACATGTTTGTGGCGGTGCCCGGCGAATACATCCAGGTTGCCTTCAACCATGCGGAGGTGGAAATCCGCAGCCGCTATGGAGTTGTGGGCCGTGATGATGTGGAGGAGCTGATCGCCAGGACCGGCGACTTTGACCAGCCCGATTGCTATCTCCCCCTCCACAGGACGCCGGTGGCTTATATCATCGAGAACCAAACGCGCTACAAGCCCCCGATCGGGGATAAGGCCCAATACCTCAGCGGATATGTGTCCCATGTGCTGGCCGCCCGATCGTTTGTGGAAGATGTGGGCACGATCCTGAGCAACCTTGGCATCGGCGTGATGGGCATGATCGCAGGCCCTGTGGGCAGTGGTTATCTGGTGCGGTCTGACAACGAAGCGAAGCGCACCGCCATCGTGATAGACGCCGGGCACTTCACCACCGATGTGATGGTGGCCGAAGGCGAGGGGCTCGTGTTCCACGACAACCTGCCTGTGGGGGGCGGCTCGATCACCAGGGATATTTCGCTGCTTTTGGGCATGCAGCCCGAAGAGGCGGAGCAACTGAAACGGAAACTGGTGCTTGGAATGAACCGGGGAGAGGGCATTCCGATGCAGCGGGGCGGGCATGGAGCCTTGGCTGACGCGCAGGAAATTGCCGAAGCCAGGGTTTGGGATATGGCCGACCAGATTGCGGCCTTGCTGAGGGATAGCGGTGTCAGCTATGACGCGCAGACCGGCATCTATCTCACCGGCGGGGGTCTGGGCCAGATGCGAGGCGCCAAGGATATCCTGAGCGCCACGCTTGGCAGGATTGTGAAGCCCTATTCCCATGCATCCCCGCTACTGGGTGGCCCGGCTTTTTCGACAGCCGCAGGGACACTGTTTTATGCGCTGAACGTGCTGCAGAAAACTCCGGTGAGCAGCCTCATCGCGTGGTTCAGAGACCTGTTCTAGATAGATACGAAAGACGAGGAGGAGACAGTTCGTGTTGGAATTTGATATTGATGCGGCCCAATTTGCCCAAATCAAAGTCATTGGTGTGGGCGGGGCAGGCAACAATGCAGTCAATAGAATGATAGAATCGGGCTTGAAAGGTGTGGAGTTCATCTCGATGAACACCGACAAGCAGGCGCTGCTTCTGTCAAAGGCCAACCAAAAGATACAGATTGGTGAAAAGATCACAAAGGGCCTCGGCGCCGGCGCAAACCCCGAAGTGGGCCAGCGCTCCGCCGAAGAGAGCCGTGAGGAGATTGCCCAAAACCTGAAGGGTGCCGACCTGGTGTTCATCACCGCCGGCATGGGCGGCGGCACCGGCACAGGCGCAGCGCCTGTGGTGGCAGATGTGGCCCGTGAAATGGGCATCCTCACCATCGGTGTGGTCACTAAGCCCTTCTCCTTTGAGGGCAAGCCCAGGATGCAGAACGCAGAGCGCGGCATCAAGGAAATGGAACCCCGCGTAGACACGCTGGTTGTGATCCCCAACGACAGGCTGCTGGGCGCGGTGGGCAAAGGCACATCGCTGCTGGAAGCCTTCCGTGTGGCAGATGATGTGCTGCGCCAGGGCATTCAGGGCATCTCGGACCTCATTTCAATGCCCAGCCTGATCAACCTGGACTTTGCCGACGTGCGCACCACGATGAAGGAAAAGGGCCTGGCCCACATGGGCATCGGGCGTTCCTCCGGCGACAGCAGGGCGGCAGAGGCAGCCAAACAGGCGATCTCCAGCCCGCTGCTGGAAACCACGATCGATGGTGCCCGCGCGGTGCTGATCAACATCACCGGCGATCCCACGCTGGGCCTGATGGAAATCGAGGAAGCAGCCTCTCTGGTGGCCAAGGCTGTGGATCCCAACGCAAACATCATCTTTGGCGCCGGCATCGACGACACCATGGACGACATGGTGCGCATCACCGTGATCGCCACCGGCTTTGAGGGCGGCAGGCCCCTGCAGCGCAAGCCCCCGAACAAGCCGCAAGATGATGCCGAGCAGCGCCCGGCAGCTGCCAGAGAGCCGCAGGCTGCCCAGCAGCCCCAGGGCGGGTTCCGGCAGACGCCTGCTGCAAGGCCGTCCTATGCTGATGAAAACACCTCCACCTTCACGCCCCAGCGCGACCGCGCGCCGGATCGTGACCAGCGCAACTATGACCGCGACGCCCGCGGCGGCTATGACCAGCAGCGGGGCGGTTATGACCGTGACCGCGGCGGCTACAGCCAGCAGGACCCCCGTGATCGCGACCGCGATTATGACCGTGGCCGCGACCGTGGCCAGGACACTGCCAGCATCCCGAGGCAGAAGCCCAACATCGTCATAGAGGATGATGACCTGGATGTTCCGCCGTTCCTGAGACGGAGGCGGTAGTTCCGCCGGAGGCCATTGCCAACAAATCAATGGGCTACAGGGTAAGCAAATAGCGACTGATGATAAACCAGCTTGCGGAGTGATAACCGCCGGCTGGTTTCTTTGTTTCTTCGGGCAGTGAGTGAAATGGTGCAATATGACCGTGTGGCAAATCGTGGTATAGGTTGATCGCCGTCAACATATACATCAAATGAGGTAAATGAACCATTTCATGCCGCAAAGGAGTGGGAGCATGGCTGACATGGATATCTACAAGGAGATGG
>JAEYYW010000120.1 GCA_023428265.1 Bacillota bacterium
TCGGCCTTTGCCGGGTGCACCGCCCTGGCTGCAGTCACGATCCCCAAATGGGTAAACAACATCTCCTCCGGTGCCTTTGCGGGCTGCTCCGCCCTTGCCGCCGTTTATTTCGAAGGCCAGCCGCCGGCCATCAGCGCCACGGCGTTCACCGGCACGGTGGAAAAGCTTCGGTTTTTCGGCCACGCCACGCAGGCCGGCTGGAGCGGCTATGCGGATCGCCCTGTGACCACCTATTGCCTTGCCACTCTGGAGCTGCTGGATGGCAAAGCGCCTGTGAAGACCGTCCTCACGCTTTCCGGCGGCAAAGCCGACCCCACACCGGCCAACCCGAGCCGGGAAGGGTATCAGTTTGCCGGCTGGTATCAGGAGGCCGCCTGCCTCAGCAAATGGGATTTCTCCAAAACGGTGATTGGCACCGACGTCGTGCTCTATGCGCTCTGGAACCCGGCGCAGCACAGCGTGTCCTTTGACAGCATGGGCGGCAGCGCCGTCTCCCCGGTCACAGCGGCATACGGCTCCCCCATCCCCGCTCCGGCGAACCCGACCCGCGACGAGTTTGTGTTTGGCGGCTGGTATCGGGACAAAGCCTGCACCATCGCCTGGAACATCGCAACCGAGCCCTTGCGCGGCGAAATCACGCTTTATGCCCGATGGGGCAAGCCAACGGCACCGCAGGAGCTGCAGGCGGTTTCGGCCTCTTCCTCCTCCATCCTGGTGAGTTGGAAGGATTCGGAGCTCACTTCCGGTTATGAGGTATACCGGTCGCCTTCATCCGGAGGCAAATATGCGCTGATCGCGACAGTCTATACCAACTCCTACACCGACAGCGGGCTGAAGCTGGGCTCAGCGTATCGCTACAAGATAAAGCCCTTCAAGCAGCTGGAGACGGCACGCATTTACGGTGATGAATCCGGCGTCGTGTCTGCCCAAACGATTCCCGCAGCGCCCATAGTGCAGGCCGCGCACACCAACGAAGTGACCGTCAAGGTCTCCTGGGGTTCGGTGGCAGGCGCGTCCAGGTATGAAGTGTGGCGCGCGCAAAAGGCCGACGGGCCCTACTCGCTGGTGAAAACCCTCACCTCCACCGCCTGGTGGAACGGAGGCCTGGCTGCCGACGCGGAGTATTACTACATGGTGCGGGCCTACGCGGTGGTGAAGGGCAAGAAGATTTATGGGCCCTACAGCGAGTCGGCCTTCGTGGAGCCTGGCCTGCAGGCAGGCAACTGAGCATGGCAAAACCCATGATGGTTCAGGCACAAGTTCAACACCCTTGCCCGCGCGCCGGGCATCACTGCTCCCCTGCTGATGCTCACAGGTTCGGAGGATACCACAATCCCGGTGTGGCATACCAAGCTTGTAGCAGACAGTTGGGGCGGGGATGTGGAAATGGTGGAGGTTGAGGGAGATCACAATTCGATGAGCAAGAGCGAGGAGTATTGGGAGGAACTTAGTGACTTTTTAGCTGAGACGATTGGCAAATAGGATGATGCGGCGGGCGGCTCGTGAGCCGCCCCTACAAAATGGAAAATGCTCATTCAAGATAAAGAAAACCGCCGTTTCCGGCGGTTTTCTGATTAAATCTACGCAATCGGTGTATCGATCACGTTTTCTTCCAGCAGCGCCTTTTTGATCTTCTTTGGCGCCAGCCGGATCTCCGGCATGCAGTTGGGCTGCTCCACGCACTCGCGCGTGACGCGGCACATCTCCACATCCTGCCTGCTCGGAATGTCAAACATCACATCCATCATGACCTTCTCAAGGATCGCGCGCAGGCCGCGGCGCCGGTCTTGCGCTCCAGCGCCTTCTGCGCCACCGCCTTCAGGGCCTCCTCCTCGATCACGAGCTCCACATTGTCCATCTCAAACAGCCGTTTATACTGCTTGACCAGCGCGTTGCGCGGCTCGGTGAGGATGCGCAGCAGCGCCTTTTCGTCCAGACCGTGCAGCGTGACGATGATCGGCACGCGGCCCACGAACTCGGGGATCAGCCCAAACTTCAGCAGGTCTTCCGGCAGGATGTTCTTCAGGATCTCGCCGATGTCCTTTTCTTCCTTGGACTTCACCTCGGCACCGAACCCCATTGTCTTCTTGCCGGTGCGGTTCTCGATGATCTTCTCGATGCCGTCAAACGCGCCGCCGCAAATGAACAGGATGTTTGTGGTGTCGATCTGGATGAACTCCTGGTGCGGGTGCTTGCGGCCGCCCTGCGGCGGCACGCTGGCCGTGGTGCCTTCGAGGATCTTCAGCAGTGCTTGCTGCACACCTTCGCCGGACACATCGCGGGTGATTGACGGATTCTCCGATTTGCGGGCGATCTTGTCAATCTCGTCAATGTAGATGATGCCTTTTTCAGCTTTCTCCACATCATAATCGGCCGCCTGAATCAGCTTGAGCAGGATGTTTTCCACGTCTTCGCCCACATAACCGGCCTCGGTGAGGCTGGTGGCGTCGGCGATGGCGAAGGGCACCTCCAGGATGCGGGCCAGTGTCTCGGCCAGCATTGTCTTGCCGCAGCCGGTGGGCCCAAGCATCACGATGTTGGACTTCTGCAGCTCCACATCCTTGTTTTTTTCGCCGTGGCTGATGCGTTTGTAGTGGTTGTAAACCGCCACAGAGAGCGACTTTTTGGCTTCCTCCTGGCCGATCACAAAATCGTCCAGGATTGCCTTGATCTCTTTGGGTTTGGGAATATTCTTGAGCTCTGTGGTGACCGGCGAGGTGAAATCCTCGTCGATGATCTCCTGGCAGAGCTCAATGCACTCATCGCAGATGTAGACGCCGGGGCCAGCCACGACGCGCCGCACCTGGTCCTGGGCTTTGCCGCAGAACGAGCACTTCACCTGGTTTTTGTCTTCATTTTTCGGCATGTGGTCTCCTTTGCCGGTCAGTGGGTGGTGATCACTTCGTCGATCAGGCCATACTCCAGCGCTTCGGCGCTGGCCATGAAATAGTCGCGCTCCACATCCTTCTCGATGCGGGAGAGCGGCTGGCCGGTCATTCCGGCCAAGAGCTCGTTCATCTTCTTCTTTGTTTTAATAATATGCTCAGCGTGGATGGCAATGTCCGTGGCCTGGCCGCGGGCGCCGCCGCTGGGCTGGTGGATCATGATCTCGGCGTTGGGCAGTGCCTTGCGCTTGCCCTTGGCGCCTGCCGCCAGCAAGAACGCGCCCATGCTGGCTGCCATGCCCACGCAGATCGTGCTCACATCGCACTTCACATACTGCATTGTGTCATAAATTGCCATGCCGGCGGAAATTGAGCCGCCGGGGCTGTTGATGTAGAGGAAGATGTCCTTGGCAGGATCCATCGCCTCCAGATAAAGCAGCTGGGCGACCACGAGGTTTGCCATGTGGTCTTCCACCTCGCCGGTCACAAACACGATGCGGTCGTTGAGAAGCCTCGAATAGATATCATAGGAGCGCTCGCCCCTGTTGGTTTGTTCTACAACAATCGGAACCAGTCCCATTGTGATCTCCTTTCACCAGGATCAATCAGCCGGCGGCGTTGTCCGCCAAAAGCTTGATGGTCTTCTGCATTATTATATTTTCCTTGAGGTAGTCCTTATCCTCTTCGGAGAAATTCTTCTTGATGTCTTCCACAGTCTGCTTGCGGGCTTCGGCCATCTTGGCAAGCTCCTGCTCCACTTCCTCATCGGAAGCCTCGATGCTCTCCGCCTTCTGAATGGCCTCCAGCACCAGCGAAGTCCTCACGGATTTCGCGGCGTCTTCCTTGTAGCGCTCCAGAATGTCGGAGCGCTGCATGCCGGTCATCCTGAGGTAGTCCTCCATTTTTATACCCTGATAAGCCATCCGGTATTCAAACTCGCGGGCCATACGCTCGGCCTGCCGGTCAATCATGACCTGCGGAATCTCCACCGTGGCATTGGCAACGGCCAACTCCACAAGCTTGTCTTCATATTCATGCTCGGCGCGATGCTCGTTGCTCTCGGTGAGCTTGGTCCGGATGCTGGCCTTGTATTCCTCCAGCGTTTCAAACTCGCTCACGTCCTTGGCGAACTCGTCGTCAATCGCAGGCACTTCTTTGCCCTTGATCTCGCGGATCTTCACATGGAACACGGCGGCCTTGCCGGCCAGGTCTTCAGCGTGATACTCATCGGGGAATTTCACCTCAATGTCGCGCTCGTCATTGAGAGCCAGGCCCACCAACTGCTCCTCGAAGCCGGGGATGAAACGGCCGGAACCGATTTCCAGCGGCTGGTTTTCCGCTGTGCCGCCGGGGAACTGCACGCCGTCCACAGAGCCGCTGTAGTCCAGCATGATGCGGTCGCCGTTCTGGATGGGCCGGTCGGCCTCCACCCAGCGGGCCACGCGCTCCTGGGCCGCTCTGAGCTCCGCCTCCACGTTTTCATCGGTCACGGGGTATTCTTCCTTCTTGGCTTCCAGGCCTTTGTACTGGCCCAACTCCACCTCGGGTTTCAGTGTAACCACAGCGGTGAAAGTGATGCCATTGCCGTTTCCGATTTCGGTCACGTCGATATCGGGCTGATCCACCGCGAAAAGGCCCTGCTCGGCGATGGCTTTGTCATAAGCTTCAGGGATGGCGATGTTGCACGCATCGTCATAAAACACGGCTTCGGAATAGAAGCTCTCGATGACCTGGCGGGGCGCCTTGCCCTTGCGGAATCCGGGGATGTTCACCTTGTTGCGGACGATCAGATAAGCCTTCTGCATCGCCTCGTTGTATGCATCGTTGTCAATGGTGATCGTCAGCTTGGCCTGGTTGGCGCCTGTCTTTTCCATAGTAACGGTCATCTAGGTCTTCCTCCTGTGAAACTCAACAAAATTATTGTTCATAATGGCTCTGCCATTTCAGGGAATATCTAAGATACTATATCATAGCAACCCTGCAATTTCAATCCTGATATTCCTTACAAATGGCGCTTTCACCTCCTTTTTCAAGCGGAACATACAGTTCACATCCAGATTATACCCCTTTGGTCAAAGTTAGTCAATACGCTTTCGCGACATGAAGACGCGGATCCGCATCATGCGAATCCGCGTTGGTTTCATATGGTAGATTTTCGTCTTGGGAGAGCAGCACGATGATACCGCAACCGATTGCTGGTCACGGAAGCATGCCGTTGATCGACAAGCGGTTCTTATATGCCAGCTCCTCCAGCATCAGATACAGGGCGGAAATGTTGTACCTCTTCGGAAACTCAAATTTCCTCGCCGCATATGCAGGGTTGTGCGAAGCCAGAAACGTATTGGTCATATAGATGATGGTGATCTCGCTGTCATCCAGCCCGAACCCCGCAGTCTCCGCGGTAACATCCACAATCGTGTGGAGATAAATGGAAGCCACACGCATTTTCTGGCCCGTGGCGCCCTGCTTATCAAAGAATAGAATGCGGCGATCGGTGATGATCATGACATCCCGGATCAGCTTGAAGCCTGTCTGAATGGTCTCGCTTTGTGAAAGGTATGCCCCATACTCTTTGCGCAGTGAGTCAGCCATCTGCTCGCTCATGTTACCCAGCAAACCGTTGAGGAAACTCATAGACATACACTCCTCTGCTGTTTTGCTTTGATTATAACAAAAAAACCATGGAAACGAATACATCAAACATCCGGGTCCAACGGCAGATCTGCCCAGATCCGTACGGCAGCACTTATACTACTGTTGTGGATTATGCTATAATAATGCAAAAAGTTTGATCGAGGGTCTCATGCTGATCAACTATGATTTTATCAGGGTTGCCGCAGCCTCGCCGAGGCTGAAGGTGGCAGACGTATCTTATAACGTGACTGAGATCATTGAGATGGCTGGCCAGGCCGAAGCGGCAGGCGCGGCCATTGTGGTGTTTCCGGAGCTCTCCGTCACCGGTTATACCTGCGGCGACCTGTTTTTACAGCCGGCGCTGCAGCGGGCGGCGCTGGACGGGTTGAGCCGGATCGCCGCCGCAAGCAAACGGATCGTTGTGGTTGTGGGCTTGCCGGTGACTGTGAATGGCAGGCTCTACAACTGCGCCGCCGCGGTGCAAGGCGGAAAGGTGCTTGGCATCGTGCCGAAAACCCACCTGCCCAACTATAAGGAGTATTACGAAGCCCGCTGGTTCGGCTCCGGCAGGAATACGGACTACACACTGGAAATCGCCGGCCAGTCAATCCCCTTTGGCGACGGCATGGTGTTTGAGTCCGCCTGCAGAAGGCTATCCTTCTGCATTGAGATCTGCGAAGACCTGTGGGTGCCCAACCCGCCATCGGGCCGGCTCTCGCAGGCCGGCGCGCTGATCACGTGCAACCCCTCGGCCAGCGATGAAGCCGTGACCAAGCATGAGTACCGCAAAAGTCTGATTGCCCAGCAGTCGGGCCGGTGCCTGTCCGGCTATGTGTATGCCGGGGCAGGACCCGATGAATCCACCACTGACATGGTGTTCGGCGGCTACACCGCTATTGCTGAAAACGGCCGCATCATGGCAGAAGGCAAGCGTTTCCAGGCCGGTGTGCTGACTGTTTCTGACATCGACGTCGGCAGGCTCAACTTCCTGCGGGGGCGCTGCGGCACGTTCTTTACAGATAACGACCAACCGCGGTGCAAGACGGTGGGGTTTGATCTGGATGCCTCCGCCCGGTTGCCGCTGCTGCGCTCCTACCTCCCCCTGCCTTTTGTGCCCGGCGGCGCCGAGCAGGACGCCCGCAGCGAAGAGATCACCGCAATCCAGGTGGCCTCGCTGAGAAAGCGCATGGAGCACGCGGGGCTGAAGAAAGCGGCCGTCAATGTTTCCGGCGGCCTTGATTCCGCTCTGACGCTGCTGGTGGCGGCGAGGCTTTTCCGCGAACAAGGATGGGACATGGCCGGCCTGCACACGCTGACGCTGCCGGGCTTCGGCACAGGCACCCGCACCAAAAACAACGCTCTGGGCCTCATGCGGGAGCTGGGCTGCACAGTGCTGGACATCGACATCACCGCCGCTGTGATGCAGCATTTCCAGGACATCGGTCAGAACCCGGACCGCCACGACGTGGCCTACGAAAACTGCCAGGCCCGCGAGCGCACCCAGATCCTGATGGATTATTGCAACCGGATCGGCGCGCTGGCGCTGGGCACCGGCGACCTTTCCGAGTCAGCGCTGGGCTGGAGCACCTACAACGGCGACCACATGTCGATGTATAACGTGAACGCCGGCGTGCCGAAGACTCTGGTGCGCCACCTGGTGAAATGGCTCAGCACCCACAGCTTCAACGGCAACGTGGCCGCCATTGCCGAAGACATCCTGGACACCCCGGTCACGCCGGAGTTAATCCCATCCAGGGACGGTGAAATCAACCAACGCACCGAGGACATCCTGGGCCCATATGAGCTGCACGATTTCTTCCTGTATCACATGATGGAGGGCGGCGCCGGCCCGGCGAAGCTGCTGCTGCTGGCGGGCAACGCCTTCGGCGGCAAATATGACGCTGCGCTCATCAAAAAGACGCTGAGCATTTTTGTGAAGCGGTTCTTCAGCCAGCAGTTCAAGCGCTCCTGCATGCCTGACGGCCCCCGTGTGGGCTCGGTGGCGCTGTCGCCCCGCGGCGACTGGCGCATGCCTTCAGACGCCTCCGCTGCCGTGTGGCTGGCGGAGCTCGACAAGCTGTAATCCACGGGGAGGTTACCCGATGCCCATAATTGCCATTGGCGGTGGATCCGGCTCCGGAAAAACCACATTTGCGAAACGACTGATCAAGCGCATCGGCGCGGACAGGTGCCTGCATCTGAGTTTGGACCGGTTTTATGCCGATCACCCGGAGCTGGACTTCGAAACCCGCTGCCAGCTCAACTACGACCACCCGGATTCAATCGATGTGCCGATGCTGGCGCAGTGTGTGCGGACTCTGGCAACCGGGCAGCAGGCACAAGTGCCGCGCTATGACTTCACCGTCCATCGCCGCTGCCCGGAAAGCGATCTGCTGGACGGCTCAAACATTCTGGTGGTGGAAGGGATTTTCGCGCTTTATTTCCAGGAGATACTGGAGATGTCTGACTTGAAAATCTTTGTGGATGTGGATGATGATCTGCAATTTGCGCGCAGGCTCATGCGCGATATGATCGAGAGGAACCGCTCTGCGCAATCGGTTTATTCACAATATGTGGCAACCGTGAAGCCGATGTATCAAAAATTCATCAGCCCGACCCGCCAGAACGCTGATTTTATTGTGCACACACACGGTGAATGCCAATATAACAAAGTGCTGGACGTGTTGGCTGCATGGCTGGCCTCAGTCGGCTGAGGCGCCCTGGCCCGTGCCGGCATTGGGCAGGCTGTGTTCCTTCCTCATCATGCGGCTGTATTGCCGCCAGCCAACCAATCCGGCGCCCACCGCGATGGCCGCAAACAGCGCCAACGCAACCCATGAGCCCATGGTATCGGATAACAGGCTGAACAGCATCTGCCCCACAGGGATTGCCAACATGCACAAAGAGGCATCCACCCCCACCACACGGCCCATCAGGTGGCCGGGCACAATCCGCTGCATGGCGGTGGTGACCGCGATGCTGGCCGTTACGATGGTGGCCACAATACATAGCGCCGTGAGGTTGATCAGCAGGAATTGCAGCAGCACCCGTTGGCTTCCTGCCAGAGACCCAAAAAGCAGCGCCATCGCCATCACAACCAAGAGCACCCCGTCAATCAAAAAAACCCTTGTGAGCAGCTGGCGATAATCCAGCTTCTTCATGACCATGGAGGCCAGCAACGATCCGGCAATCGGGCCCACATACAGGATCGATCTGGAAATGCCGAAGAGCTCGTTGGTCACACCCACATCCTTGAACATGATGATGGATACTCCCACCGAAAACACCGGATACAGCGCAAGGTTGGAAGCAATGCTCAGCACCACGATCATCACAAGCTCCTTGTTGTGAAAAATCGTGTCCAGCCCCACCCGCATGGATGCCCATAGCGACTCATGCTCCTGCGGCTCGCTTTTGATCATGCTCTTGTTTTTCAGTTTGGATTCAATGGTGGCCGCCAGGAAGAAGCTGCAGCAGTTGACCAGCATGATCACCAAAAGCCCATTGTCATCACCCGGGTGCAGGAACGGCATTGAGGCAACCACAGGCCCAAGGATGAGCGCGAAACTGGAAACCATCGAACCGAGGATGTTGGTGTCCTTCAGCTGGCTTTCTTCCACAATCTCGGGGATAATGGCGTTGTTGGTGGGGTCATAAAATGTTTGCGCGGCGGAAAGCAGCAATACAAAGGCATAGACGCTGGCCAGCGGCAGCGGGAGCACAAAGCGGTGCCACAGAGCGAAAGCAAGCGTGACGCATCCGGAGATGATATCCAGCATCACCATCAGCCGCCTTCGGTTGATCCGGTCTGTAACCACCCCGGAAAACGGGCCAATCAGCCTGGGAAGCACTGCAACGGCCAAAACAGATGCAAAGGCGATATCAGAGTTGGTCTTGGTATATACATATAAAGACAGGGCAAATGTCTGCATCACACTTCCGAGCTCGGAAATGAATTGCGCAGACATCAGCAACCTGGTATTCCTGTTTCGGAGCTGCCGAAAGACGCCCATCTAGCCTCCAAACAGTGATATGCTATGCAATTATAAACGCAGGAGAAACAAAGATCAATCTCAAAATTCATTTGTAACACAGTTCATTAAAAATAAACAAGCTTCCTGATGATCAGGAAGCCAGGTGTTGGTGCCGAAGGCCGGGCTCGAACCGGCACGGGTTGCCCCGAGGGATTTTAAGTCCCTTGCGTCTGCCAATTTCGCCACTTCGGCAAGTTACTCCGGTAGTTTACCACCGTTGACAATTGCAGTCAAGGCAGGGCGTGGATCAAGAAGCTGCTGTGCTTACGAAAATACGTATTACGAATCTCTGTGCAAGAGTTTTTCCGCTTGTGAAATGTCTCTTCTAAAAGTTACGCAGGAATCTGCCCTACTATATGCATCAAAAACATATCCCGCTTCCAGCCAACTTCGTGTTGCATAATTTCGAGCGCAGTTATTCCAAAGTAGCCTCTTGGGATATCCTTTACCTGATAGACATGGCGGAAGATCCGAATCTAGCATTTCACTAATCTGATCAAAATGCAACGTAACAGTCTCAACATTACAATTGAGCAAAAAACTCCTAAGCGCCCCATACTTGTATGCCATACATTCTCCCTACCAACCAAATACGTTCAATCTTATATCTGTATATTATAATACCTTTTATATGGTATTGAGAGTCATAATTCACTTAACCAACAAAAAATGATTATAGAAAAAACTCTGAAACAGTTGTTTCAGAGCTTTCTGATTGGAGGCGCCATCCAGACTCGAACTGGAGAATAGAGGTTTTGCAGACCTCTGCCTTACCACTTGGCTATGGCGCCATATTCAGTTTCAAAAATGGAGCGGGAAACGGGACTCGAACCCGCAACCTTCGCCATGGCAAGGCGACGCTCTAGCCAATTGAGCTATTCCCGCGCGTGTGGTGCCTCAGGACAGAATCGAACTGTCGACACAGGGATTTTCAGTCCCTTGCTCTACCGACTGAGCTACCGAGGCATATCCTGGTGGGAACAGTAGGACTCGAACCTACGACCTGTCGGATGTAAACCGAATGCTCTACCAGCTGAGCTATGCTCCCCTATTCCCAACACAATTCCGACGCGTGGAATTTATTATAAACCAATAAACCCAGCTCTGTCAATCGGTTCTCAAGAGTTTCATTCCGAATCATTTGTCTCCAGAATTGAAAATCCATTTGACAACGGTATTATGAAATTATATAATGTTTTGGCACGCCTGATTTGCGGTCATGGCGGAACTGGCAGACGCGTACGTTTGAGGGGCGTATAGGGCTCCCTGTGTGGGTTCAAGTCCCACTGACCGCACCAAATGAAAGGCCCTGCCACTTGGCAGGGCCTTTTTTGCAGTATGGACACTGCCGCACCGTGATGAAAAGCGGCATGAAGATAAGGAATGAAGAGCGACATGAGTTTTCTACCCGTTTTATCGGAGCAAATGAACCAGACAGCCGCGGCAATCGGCTATGAGAAACCCACCCCGATCCAGGAGAAGGCCATCCCGGCGGTCATGGCCGGCCGGGACATCATCGGCCAGGCGCAGACAGGCACCGGCAAGACGGCGGCGTTTGCGATGCCGATCCTGGAAAAGCTGGACCTCACAAGCAAGGAAGTGCAGGCATTGGTGCTCTGCCCCACCCGCGAGTTGGCGCAGCAGATCACCGATTCGGTCACCAATCTATCCAGGCACCTGCAAGGCTTCACCGTGGTGGCCGTTTATGGTGGCACCCATATGGAGAGCCAGATTCGCAAGCTCGCTGAGGGCGCCCAGATGATCGTGGGCACGCCGGGCCGGGTGCTTGACCACCTGCGGCGGCGAACCGTCCGATTCTTCCATGTGAAGATTGTGACGCTGGATGAAGCCGATGAGATGCTGGATATGGGTTTCCGCGAAGACATTGAGGAGATCCTGTCATACACTTCCAGCAAGCGGCAGACGCTGATGTTTTCCGCTACGATGCCAAAGGAAATCCTGGATCTGGCCAAGCAGTATCAAAAGGACCCTGAGTTTATCACGATTGAAAACCAGGCGCTGGTGGTGCCGGCCATTGAGCAGAGCTATCTGGAAACCACGGAGAAATCCAAGGTGACTGAGCTGGCAAACATGCTGCGCAAGCACAAGCCGCGCCTGAGCCTGGTGTTTTGCAACACCAAGCACAAGGTGGACGAGATCTCCCGCAGCCTCAAACGCATGGGCTTCCGGGCCGAAGGCCTGCATGGCGACATGGACCAGAGCCGCCGAGACAACATCATGATGCGCTTTCGGACAAAAACGCTGAGCGTGCTGGTGGCCACCGACATCGCAGCCCGCGGGCTTGATATCTCCGGTGTGGATCTTGTGTTCAACTATGATGTGCCGAAGAACGCTGAGCATTATGTGCACCGCATCGGCCGCACCGGCCGGGCAGGCAATGTGGGCCGCGCAATTACGCTGGTGCTGGGCAAGGAAGCAAAGCAAATGAAGCGCATCCAGCACCACACCAAAGTGGAGATGGGCAAGGAAACGGGCAAAGAGACCAGCAAAGAGATGGTACAGAACTCGAGCACGCCGCCCGAGGCCAATGCTGCACCGGCATCAAATGCCAAGCCGGCAAACCGGAGGCGGAGAGTCAGGAAGGCGAAGCCTGTTCAGACACCTGAGGCAAAGGGGCAAGACTGAGGATTTTGACATTTATGTTTTTTCATAAGGCTTAACCTATCACATCGATCTCAACAAAAACCAAGCTTGATATGATAAAGACTACCATAAGAATGGTAGTCTTTATTGTAGTCGCTGCGGGCAGGTATGATCACGAAACAGAGGGGTCCCAGTCATTGCGCAGTCCCCTTCAGTGATTTGCGCACAGCATCCGCCGCGAGCTTTCCGGTCAATATCGAAACCGGAAGGCCCGAAGGGCTGAACACCCATTGGCCGCACTGATAGATATCTTTGACCGGCGTTTTGATGGAACTAGTAATCTTTTGAAACCGGCTCTCTGCCGGCATTGCCTTGTTGGTAAACGCCCACCCTGTGATCGCGCCGTGGGAGTTGCCGGTCTCCCGTTCAATGGACAATGGCGTGGAACACAGAGAAAAAATGGTTTCCCTCCCAATTTTAGGGAACAGGTTTGCTTCCAGCAAAGCCAAAATCTTATCTGAGCAAAACGCCTTGAACATGTCATAGTGGCCCCCATCCGAAAAGTGGCGGACCAGGCGGTAATCCATCAGCGTGCTCACGATAACGCCTGTTTGACCATTCGGCGCAAGAGACTGGTCACGCAGGGCTGGACATGAAATTTCATAGGTCGTTCGCTCCAAATAAGAGGCAAGCCACATCCACAATTGGTCTTGGCCCTGCGCGGCAGCTTTTTCCCAGGCGGGCAGCAACGAAAGCCCTTCAGTGGATGCTGTGTAAAACGCATGGGCACCGCAGATATTCTTGAAATAATCGGCACCCAGATTTACACCCAGATACAGCGTCAGTATCGAATCACCACCGGTGCCTTGCTCTGCTGCGGCACGTTGACTCACGATTGCTGCCGAATCGGGGGCGTTGATTGAGGCGTAAAGCGCCTTTTGATCCGCAGCCCAAACAAGCTTCCGGTATCCATACTGCTCCCCATCGGCAGTCACAATCTGCCTCATCGACGCATTCACACAATTGACCACCTTGTCGGTCATGATCTCGCCGCCGGATGAGAGAATGCAGTCCGTCACCCGTTGGGCAAGAGCCCCTGTCCCACCCTTGGGGTAACTGTAGTCCAGATACAGACCAAAATAGCTCAAGGCAAAGAATGTGGGTGTTTCCTTGAAAAAATGCTGAGCAATCATATCGATCAGCGCCTGATTATGTGTAAAATGCTGCAGATAGACATAAACAGGTTCATTCAACCGGTTTGCCTTGCGGATATTTACCTGATAGCGCAGCAGCCAGGGCAGCAGCGTCTTCAACAAGTATTGCTGATCATGCATGTTATCCAGAAAAAGAGGGTTATCAATGCCGTAAAGCACATCCATATATGCCATCACTTTCCGGATCTCCTGGGCGATGCGCACGATGTCTGTGGCATCGCCGGGGAAAAGCACAGTCAGCATCGCCGCATAGTCTGATAGACTGTCGCGGGAAATGAGCTGTGTCCAGCTTTGCCCGATGCCAATGGAAACCGGATTGGTGAAAAACTCCATATCGATGCCTAGGCTTTTCAGCATGGGGTACAGGATCCCGGAATTCTCAAAGGCGCGGATTCCCGAATCAAATGCAAAGCCACGATGCCAGAATGTCCCCACAAGGCCGCCGGTCTTTTGCCCCTTCTCACAGAGCATCGTGCGGTAACCATACCGGCTCAAATATGCCGCGCATGCCAGCCCCGCCATCCCGCCACCCACAACGACCGCGTCATATTCCCTGTTCACACGTTTACCTCTTTGAAAAAATGAATCGCTCGCCGATTTCCACTGCCCGACCACCCTCTGTGGCACATATTCAGTCAGTTTCATATAGTTTCAGCGTCTTCGTGTCTCCAGGATGGAGTAAAGGTTTTCTCGACAGTATGCTTACGATACGAATACGACTCTTTCCCAAACATCCCGAGCAGAAAGATCAAACGATGCTTGGAGATCTGTGCTTTTGGATCCAACCATTATCACCATGCCAAACTAATGCTATAGGGAATATTAACATTCCATGTTTTAAAATGTCAATATGATGATATCCAGGACACTAAAGTGGAGATGGGCAAGGAAACAGGGAAAGAACCAGGCAGTGAAACGCAAAGCGTGAATGCGCAGCCGGAAGCCAACGCAACTCTGGCGGTGAAGCAGCGCCGGAGGCAAAGACGCAAGAGCAAGACTAAGGCGTGGCAAGTGACAAGAAGGAGGTGGCAACCACCCCCTTCTTGTTATGTTCAGAACTCTGTCTTTACCTGTTACCGTTTCCCTCTGTCGTAGATTTCTCCGGCCGCCTTTGGTGCGCGTGTGCTCTTGGAGAAAACAATCAGCGCAAGAATCGTGAGAATATAGGGGAATGTTTTGAGGAGCAAGGGAGGCACCGCGGCAAACACCGACATCACCTGCGACACATTGGCGATCGTGGCGGCAAGGCCGAAGAAGAATGTGGCGCCGAGGATGCCGAGAGGTTTCCACTGGCCAAAGATCAACGCGGCCAGCGCCAGGAAACCAAGGCCGCTCACTGTGCCGCTGAACTGCCCGGAATAGGTGACCAGTATCGTGGCCCCGCCCAGGCCTGCAAACGCACCGGACATCAGCACGCCGAAGTATCTCATTTTCTTTACATTGATGCCGGCGGCTTCAGCAGCCTGCGGGTGCTCGCCGCACGCCCGGAGCCTGAGGCCAAACGGCGTCTTGAATAGCAAAAACCAGGAGAGCACGAGCAGCAGCAACACAATCCATGTGGTGGCGTAACTCTGCTTGAAAAACAGGTCGCCCACCACCGGGATGGAGCTGATGAACGGAATATCTCCACGGTGGAGGCTGGGCACATCGATGTTGCCGGAGCCGGTGATCTTGCGGGCCAGGAAGATCATCAACGCACCGGCGATCATATTGATCGCCGTGCCGCTGATCACCTGGTTGGCGTTCAGATTGATGCTGGCGATTGCATGCAGCAGAGAAAACAGCATGCCCGCCGCAATGGCTGCCAACAGGCCGATCCAAACAGTGACGGAGCTGGGCAGCACCGTGTCCAGCGAAGCGATTGTGACCGCGCAGGCAAAAGAGCCCACAACCATCAAGCCCTCCAGGCCGATGTTTACGATGCCGCTGCGTTCGCTGTAGAGACCGCCCAGCGCCGTAATCAGCAGCGGAATCGTGAAGGCGATGGCGTATGGAAATATTGAACTAATGATCCCCCACATTTTCCAATGCCTCCCCCTGCGCTTTTTGTGCTTTCCTGCGGCTCAGCCAATCCCATCCCCGCTCGATCAACACATTGGTCGCGGCGAAGTAGATGATCACGGCGATGATCGTGTCGGCGATGTCTGGAGGCACGCTGGTCGCGGCGGACATAAAGCCCTTGCCGCTTTGGAGTATGCCGAAGAACATCGCTGCCGCGGCCACACCCCAGGGCGAGTTCACACCGAGCAGTGCCACCGCGATGCCGTCATAGCCCTGTGAGGGCAGCGAGCCGATGGAAATGTTGCTGGCATAACCGCAGTAATGCGTGAACCCCGCCAAACCCGCGAGCGCTCCCGCAATCGTCATGGACAGCATGATGTTGCGGTTTACGGGCATTCCGGCATATTCAGCGGAATGCCGGTTGAAACCCACCGCCTTCAACTCATAACCCATCACTGTGCGGTTCAGGATGAATGCGATCAGGATGATGGCGCCGATGGCAACAAAGATGCCAAGGTTCATAAACGAGTCGGAGCCCCCAAACAGGTCGGTGAGCCACTTCACCTGCAATGAGGCTGTCATGGGGATTGTGCGGGACTCCGTCTCCAGATTGCTTTTCAGATAAGCCGGAACGAAGTAATAAATCACCCAGTATGCGATCCAGTTCATCATGATTGTGGATACGACCTCATGCACGTTGAACTTCGCCTTCAAGAAGCCCGGCACCGCCGCCCAAAGAGCTCCGCCCAATATGGCAGCAACAAGCATGATGGGCAGTATCAAAGGCTTGGGCAGCGGCACCCAAAGCGCCACACAGGTGGCCGCAAGGCCGCCAATCAGCATCTGCCCGGCGCCGCCGATGTTAAACAGGCCCGTGCGGAACGCGAACGCCACCGAAAGGCCGGTCAGCACAAGAGGCACGGTGGATGCGATGGATCCGCCGAAACGCTGTATCGTTTTTAATCCGCCGCTGAGGAGATAGTAGAACGATGTGAACGGATCGTTGCCGATCGCAGCCATCAGCACGGCGCCTGCCAGCAGTCCCAGCACCACGGCCACCAGGGAAACGATCAGCGGCCGGTTGTGCACAATTCTCTTGCGGAAGAACCACACAACTGCCGCAATCAGCACGACCAACACTCCGCAGAAAACGGAAATTGCAAACCCGAGAGCAATCAGGGCGATGCCCACTGCGTATAAAGCAATACGAGAGAGCTTGGGCTTTGTGTTTGCCTTATTCTCTGAGCTCAAGCGTCCTGCCCCCTTCCCACACCGGTCATCATCAAGCCGATTTCATTTTCATCGGTGTTCGCAACATCAACAATGCCGATCAGCTCGCCGCGGCACACAATGGCCACGCGGTCGGCGATGTTGAGGATTTCATCCAGCTCCAGCGAAACAAGCAACACGGCCTTCCCCTGGTCACGCTGCTCCACCAGACGCCTGTGAATATACTCGATTGCGCCCACATCCAAGCCGCGCGTCGGCTGCACGGCCACAAGGAGCTCCGGATTCAGCTCAATCTCGCGGCCCACGATGGCTTTCTGCTGGTTGCCGCCAGACATGGAGCGGGCCAGCGTGGCGATGCCCTTTCCGGCGCGCACGTCAAAGTTATCAATGATCTCCTGCGCGTGCTTGTGGATCGCGTCACGATTGATGAGGCCTCGGCGGGAGTATGGCTCCCGGTCATAGACTTCGAGCAGCATGTTTTCTTCGATCGTATAATCAAGAATCAGGCCGTGCTTGTGCCGGTCTTCCGGGATGTGCGCCATGCCGGCGCGAATCCTCCCCCGTATCGGCTCCCTGGTGATGTCGCGGCCGAGCAGCATGATCCTCCCCGATTCCGGTTTCTTCAAGCCGGTAATGGCTTCCACAAGCTCTGTCTGCCCGTTGCCCTCCACGCCTGCCACAGCCAGTATCTCTCCTGCGCGCACTTCCACGGAGAAATCCTTGAGGCCCATCACCTTGCGTGCGCTCATCACAGAAAGGTGCTCCACCTTCAGCACTGTGTCACCGGGGTTGTAGGGCTTTTTGTCCACCACGAAGAAGATTTCGCGGCCCACCATCATGCGTGCCATCTCGGCTTCTGAAGTGGACGCAACGTCCACCGTGCCCACATGCTTGCCGCGGCGCAGCACCGTGCAGCGGTCGGCAATGGCCTTGATCTCTTTGAGTTTGTGCGTGATGAGGATGATGGACTTGCCTTCGGCTTTCAGGTTCCGGAGGATACCCATCAAGCCCTGCACTTCCTGAGGCGTCAGCACCGCCGTCGGCTCGTCAAAGATCAGCACCTCGGCGTCGCGATAGAGCATCTTCAGTATCTCGACCCTTTGCTGCATGCCGACAGAGATGTCTTCAATCTTGGCATCCGGGTCCACCTCAAGGCCATACTTCTCCGATATTTCGCGGACGCGCTTCGACGCGGACCTGATATCAGTGACCAGGCCCTTCCTTGGCTCATGACCCAGTATGATGTTCTCCGTAACGGTGAAGTTGTGCACAAGCTTGAAGTGCTGGTGAACCATGCCAATCCCCATCTCGTTGGCCACGTTGGGATTGGAGATCTTCACTTCCTGCCCACGGATCACAATCTGGCCCCCGTCGGCATCGTACATCCCGAAAAGGATACCCATCAGCGTGGATTTCCCAGCACCGTTCTCTCCCAGCAGCGCATGGATCTCACCTTGGCGCAGTTCCAATGTGATATCGTCATTGGCAACAACACCGGGGAATTCCTTGCGGATATGCCGCATTTCCACGACATACTCCATTGAACCGCCCCCCTTAACCATGTTCATGACATCAAAGATTATATCATTTATCTGTATTGATAGGAATATCATAGGCACAAGGGAATTTGCCCCAAACAACAAGGAAAGAGGCTTCCCGCGGAAGCGGGAAGCCTCTCTACAATCACTCCGATTATTTCTTTACGGGCTCAATGAGGCCATCTGCTGTGTCTGCGACCACGATCTTGCCGGACTTGAGGTCTGCAAAGATCTCTGCGACTTTGTCAGTGACTTCCTTGCTGAGGTTCGGGTTGGTGGCGGGGATGCCGATGCCGTCGTTGGCAGCGTCCATCACGATGGACTGGCCGCCGGGGAACTTGCCGTCAATGTTGGCCTTTACCATCGCATAGGTAGCGGCCTTGACGCCCTTCATCGCAGATGTGATGACGACAGATTTCGTCTTCGCATCATCCCAAATACCATCCTTATACTGGTCGCCATCCACACCGACGATCCAAACTTCCTGGCCAGACTTGGCGCGTGTCATCGCCTCGTTGATGGCGCCCACGCCCACGCCGCCGGCGGCGCAGAAGACGGCTTTGCAGCCCGCGTCAAACATTGAGGCCGCTATCTGCTGCCCGGCAGCCACGTTGTTGAACGTGCCTTCATAAATGATGTGCTCAGGCTTCATAAAGCACTTTGATCCAAGATTTTCAGCGGCATACTTGACGCCCTGCTGGAAGCCCCAGTTGAACTTCTGCACAGCGGGGATCTGCATCCCGCCGATGAAACCAATTTCGCCTTCCTTGAGCTGCATCGCTGTGGCGACGCCCGCGAGGAAGCCGGACTGGTGCTCGGCAAAGGTGACGACCACGGTGTTGGGGCCGACCTTCGGGTCATTACCTTCGTCATTTGCAGGCGTATAGTCAATGCAAACGAACTTGGCGTCCTTGTATTTTTCTTGCATATCATACACGGCGGACGCGAACTTGAAGCCCGGTAGCACCATGAACTTATAGCCGGTGTCATACAGGTTGGTCATCTGCTTGATATAGTCCGCCTTGATGGGCTGAGCGGCGCCAGGGTTCAGATATTTGGGCTCAAATTTGAACTCATCGCCCGCTTGATCAAGGCCTTCCCAAACGCCTTGGTTAAAGGACTTGTCGTCAATCGTGCCCGCATCGGTGACCATGCCATACTTCAGGCCTCCGCCGGCTTGGCACCCCGCGATGAACGCTGACGCCATCAGCATGATGGCAAGCAGTGCCGCGAACTTTTTCATGGATGCTCCTCCTCTAGTAGGCGTTTTGCACGCCAAATGCATCACAATTATATATTTGTTGGCAGCAGTTTGCAAGAAGTTCCAGATAAATATTCCGCCACGACCAAAGCCAGAAAATGCTTGATTTTGTGTTTGCTTCCACCCCGGCATACCATATATTGATTCAGATATAAAAGTATGGCAAAAGATCAGGAGGAATAGTATACTGATGTATAGTTCAGCATGTCGCAATTTGCAACCGAAGGTTTCAGAAATTGATGCGGGCTCAGCCCGACTGGGTGAAGGATACTGATATGGCAAAACTGTATTTCCGTTACGCGGTGATGAACGCCGGCAAATCGACGCAATTACTTCAGATTGCCTATGATTATGAAAAGAACAACAACAAACGCGTGCTGGTCATCAAGCCCAGCAATGACACCAAGGAGGGCTGGTATGTCATCAGCCGTCTGGAGAACGGGCAGATCAAGCGCAAGTGCGATTTCCTCATCGATATCCACGGCGGACCGGGGTGGCTGTATACGGCGGTGGAAGCGGAATTGCAGAAAAATGCCATTTCCGTGATCCTGATTGATGAGTCGCAGTTCATGAGCCGCGATAACGTGTGGGATTTATGCCGCATTGTCACCTATCTGGATATCCCGGTGATTTGCTTCGGCCTCAAGGTGGATGCCTTTGGCAACCCGTTTGAGGGAAGCTCGCACCTGTTTGCATTGGCGCAAGACATCGAAGAGGTCACGACCAGAGCGATATGCCGGCTGAGCCGGAAACCCAGGAAGGCTACAATACACCTGCGCATCGTCAACGGGAATCCAATGTTTGAAGGTGAGCAGGTGGCGATTGAGAACGATGACGACATTCGTTATCTGCCGGTGTGCATGCCGGTCTATCTGAAGCTGAAAGACGGACTCCTGGCACTGGACAAGACAGAACAAGACAGATTTGTATTAGAAATGCCGGAACAATGAGCTGAAGCATCCCCTACCCAATGATATGATCCAGCAATCCAAGCAATAAATACCAGGCGTTCGTGGCGGTTTGCGCCGCTGCCGCCTGGTTTTTTTGTTGGCGCCAAAAGTGGTTTGACTCTTATTGGCAACAATCGTCAATTGATATTGTAACAAGTACGCGGATGTAATAGAATATGTCTGGTTTTGGTAAATTATGCCGCGCCGAGGGCATAAGAAGTTTCCTATTCTCATATACATCAGGAACGTAAAATTGGAGTGTTGATCATGATCATGAATCAATGGTACGCAATCCTTCCATCCAAAGATGTGAAGCAGGATCGGATTGTTGGGATTAAGAGGCTGAACCTTGAGCTTGCGCTGTTCAGAGACGAAAAAGGCAATATTGGTTGCGTTGCAGACCAGTGCACTCACCGCGGGGCCGCGCTCAGCAAGGGACAGGTGAAAGGCGGTTGCCTGCAGTGCCCCTTTCATGGCCTGGAGTTTGACACAAGCGGCAAGTGCACCTTCATTCCAGCCAATGGAAAGGCATCCACGGAAGACTTAACCCGCTACAACGTGAAGCAATACCCGGTGAAGGAAGCCAACGGCATCATTTATATGTGGTATGGCGAGCCGGAGAAGCAAACCGCAAGGCTGCCCTATTTTGATCAAGACGTGGATTCCTCCTATGTGTTCAGTGAGATTGAAGATCATTGGAATTCCCACTATTCGCGCTGCATCGAGAACCAGCTGGACGTCGTGCATGTGCCCATCGTGCACTACAACACCATCGGCCGCGGCAACAAGCCGCTGGTCAACGGCCCAAAAGTCGTGTTTGAGGATGGCGTGCTCATAACCAGCGCCAACAATGAGCGCGATGTCGGGCAGAAGCCGAAACCGGCCTCGGAGTGTGAGATTCGCGACACCCATCTGTGCTTCCTCTACCCCAATGTCTGGATGAACCATATCAGCGATAAGGTCAAGGTAATCATCTACTTCGCCCCTGTAGACGAGGAGAACACAATCCTCTACATACGGTTCTACTGCAAAATCACACGGATCCGGCTGATTGACCGGTTCATTGCCTTTCTGGGCAAGTACGCAAACCGCGTGATCGAGCGGCAGGACAAGCGTGTGGTGATCACGCAGAAGCCAAAGGCATCCTCGTATCGCTCAGGGGAAAAGTTGCTGGCAGGCGACGGGCCGATCATTCGATATCGCAAAATCCGGGAAGAGTTGAAAAGCCAGCGCTGAGCAGCGCCTTCAGCCGAGGTGTGAAGTGAAACAAATGAAGTATGACGTAACGATCATCGGCGGCGGCCTGTCCGGGCTGACCGCGGCCAGCCTGCTGGCCAAGCGGGGGCTTTCGGTGGCTGTGGTTGAAAAAAGTTATAACCCCGGCGGCTCGTGCGGAGTGTTCAAGCGCGGCCATGTGACATTCGACAACGGCGCGGCAATGATGTATGGCTTTGGAGACAACGGCTTCAATGCCCATCGATTTGTATTCAACTGCCTTGAGGAGCCCATAAACATCATCCGCCACGACCTGCTCTATTGCGTGAACTTCAAGGGCAGAAGAATACGCTTCTGGGCCGATGTGGAGCAATTCGCCGATGAGCTTTCCGATGCTTTCCCGGCTGAAAGGGAGAATATCCACAGGTTTTACAAGGATATGCTGAGGATATACCGGCACGTCATGGTGGAAAAGCCGAGTTATACCACCGCTGATGAAACAGACCCCCGAAATGCACTGAAAAGCATGTTCCTGCACCCTATCTCCTATGTTCGGTTTCTGAGCTACCTGAACCTAAGCGCGGAGGCCCTGTTAAAGAGGTATTTCAAAGACCCGGAAATCTTCAACTTCTTTGACAAGCTCACATCAACCTATTGCTATGCGACAGTCAAGGAGGCGCCCGCCATACTGGCTGCGGTAATGTTTGTGGACAACCATGTGGGAGGGAGCTACTATCCGGCGGGTTCAACGCTGTTTGTGCCGGGCAAGCTGGAAAAGGTGATTGAGGAAAACGGCGGAGATCTGTATCTCCAACGTGAGGCGGTATCCATACTGTTTGAAAACGGCATGCCTGCAGGAGTAACGCTGGATGATGGCAGCACGCTGAGAGCAAATGATGTGATTTACTCCGGCACCGTCTGGAACCTGTATGGCAAGCTGATTGATCCCAGGCACACGACCGGGCAGCGCAGAAAATGGGCCAAAAAGCAGGTGCCGACTTATCCGAGCGTTGTACTTTATGCTGTTGTGGACCGGGACATCATCCCGGATGACACAGCGCCGATCGAGATGCTTGTGGGCACTCCGGACCGGCTTGATGAGAGCGAAGTGACCGCCTACATACTCAGCATTGACGACAGAACCTTATGCGGCGACGGCGAGCACACGGTGATTGCGATCGGCCCCACTTTTGAGCGGTGGGACATGCAAGACGAAGAGGAGTACCGGAGCCAGAAGCAAAGGGAACAGCGCCGCCTGGTCGCGGTTCTGGAAAAGCGCTTCCCCGGCTTTGCCCAAGCGGTGCGTTATGCAGAAGTTGCGACGCCGCGAACCATTGAGAGATATACGATGAAGAACGGCGGGGCTGTGGCGGGGCCGAAACAGATGCTGGGGCAGCATATGTTTCGCAGGCTACACACCCGGACGGAATGGGACAATCTGTATTGCTGCGGGGAATCCACCGTGATGGGGACGGGGACGCCCACCGTCACCACATCGGGGCTTTCTGCGGCAAATGCGCTGCTGAAGAAGCTGGAGAAAGAGCCATACACATACCGCCGGGGGATGAAGAACTACGTTCGCATTGTCGAAAAACCCTATGCCGCCGATAGGCTCTATGAAGAATATGATGAGCCAACCCGGTCGGTCATGCGCAAAGCAATTGGCTGCCGCCTGTGCGAGCATCCCACCTGCTCCGTGCAAACCGATGTGCGCGGCATCATGCGCCGCGTCGCGGTGGGGAACTTTGCGGGAGCAAAGAAGTGCTGGCTGAAGCACCCGGCCGACGCACGGGCATTGAAACAGTACGAAGCAGACTGCATGCGCGCCATGGAGGATGGTCATGGTGTGGAAGTTGCGGAAGTGATAGAGTTCCTCAGCCGGATGAGCCTGTGACAACGAAAAGAGGCCATCGTAGCCGGCTTTAGCGCCCGGCGGCCTGACCAATCAAAGCCCCCGCATGCACGAGCCGCGGGGGCGATCCTGTTATATGGGTGCATTTGGTGATACCGGCGCAACGGTCAGAGCTTTCCGATGGTGCGCAGCCCTTCCAGAATTCTGCCGACGCCCTCCTCCACCACGGCCCGGCTGGTGGCCAGATTCAGGCGCACATAGCCCTCAGCTCCGTATGCCTTGCCCATCGTAGGCCATACCCGGCAGGTGCTGGCAAAAAACTCCACAAGTGCCCTTTCATCGGCGGAAATCGCCCTGCAATCCAGCCAGAGCAGATAAGTGGCTTCCGGCACGGTGGGCACAATGGCCTGCTGCCCGGCAAGCATTTCCAGCACCTTGTCGCAATTTTGTGCCACATAGTGGTTCATTTGATCCAGCCATGGCCCGCCATGGGTCCAGGCGGCCCGCTGGGCGATCATGCCAAACAGGTTCGGTGTGTCATGGTTGCAACGATATAGTTCTGCAGCCACCTGGTGCTGCATCGTCTGGTCTGCGATGACGGCCACGGAGTTTTGCACACCGGCGAGGTTGAAGGATTTGGTCGTGGAAAACAGCGTGATCACGCGCTCCTCCATACCCGGCAGCGACGCAATGGCGGTGTGGCGATATCCTGGCCGGAGGATGTCGCAATGGATCTCGTCGGAAGCCACCACCACATCATACCGCTGGCACAAAGCGGCCAGACCGGCCAGCTCCTCCGGCGTCCACACGCGGCCCACGGGGTTGTGGCTGCTGCACAGGAACATGAGCCTGGCCCCCTGCTTGAAGCAGCTTTCCAGATGGTCCAGGTCCATCCCCCACCGCCCGCCTTGATCCTGCCGCAACGGGTTGGCGACAACCCTTCGCCCGCCGCGCTCCACCATGCCCATAAAGGGCGGATAGACCGGCGGCTGCACCACCACGGCGTCTCCCGGCTTGGTGAGCGCGTTGATCACAGCCTTCAGCGAGCAGACCACGCCGGAGCTGAACAGCACCCATTGCGGCTTGATGGCATGGCCGCAGCGCTCTTGCCGCCATCGCACAGGTGCTTCAAAATCCGCTTCCTCCGGATGGGTATAGCCATACACTCCATGGGTCACCCGCTCAACAATTGCGGCGGAGACCTCCGGCGGGGCGGCGAAATCCATATCGGCCACCCACATCGGCAGCGCCTCCGGCCAGCCGGGATACTTGATGTCCCATTTCTCGGAGCATGTGCCGCGGCGATCAGCCACGGTGTCAAAATTATAGTCCATATGCAACCCTGCCCAACAATAGTATCCGGCTAAACCCCGCCTGCTACCAGATAAACGGGATCAGGCGGTAAGACACTTCCTTGGTGTAATCATAGAACCATTCATAGTTGATGAAACGCCATTCGTCTTCCACGGCGGTGCGCACGATCACGGAGGCGGCCAGCAAAGCCGCGGGGATGAAGCCGATGCCAGACCCCAGAAACAGCGGTATTGAGAAACCACCGAGCAGCACCGCCAGCATCATCGGGTGCCTCACAACCTCATAAGGCCCCCGTTCAGAGCCATCCTTCAGAGCCTCGCCATACTTCTCCTGCCCGTGGGGGGCATTGGCGCGCAGTGATTGAACAGTGATCAGCATCGTGCTCATCAGCAATATCACACCGCCCATCATTGCGGGAAAGGAAATGAACACGGATGCTTTCCAAACCAATGCGTCCAGCATGGACAACACAGCGGAGGCGACGGTAAAAACAACCATCAGAGGCGGCAGCAGCCTCTCCCACCAGTGCTCCAGAGGCAGGCTCCGCCGGAAAACCTCCGGCCGGGTGAGCCGCAGCATCAGCGACTCCAAAAGGAAAGACAGCAGAAGCAGCGCCATAAACAGCAAGCCATTCAGGCCGATGAATGCCGCCGGAGCCGCTGCCAACACAACAGCAGCGACAAACAGCGGAAACAAACGCATTCTTTTTTCCATCACACCGAACCCCTCAACTATGATATGGCGCAAGCTGCACATCGCCGGCTGCACCGAGCTTGTCTCCCATGACCGCCACCGCGCCCAGCACGCCGTCCAGTTTCATGATCATCGCCAACGCCGCGGAGAGATCCTCACTCCGATGCAGCTTGTTGCCGAGGGCCGTCGCGGCAGCGTCAGCCAGCGCGGCGTCACCGGCAAGGATCATGGCAGCGTCGGCCCGTCCAAAGGAAATAGATGGCCCAACCCTGCCGGCGGAGGTGCAAACGCCCCACTCCCCCGGCGGCACTTTGAGCGCCACCTTCATGGAAAGCGGTGAGTCGCCGGCATAGAGCGCAACCAAGCGCTCCGTTTGGGTGAGGATATAGATATCGCCGCCATTTTCCACGATCACCTCGGCGCTCCGGGCTTTCAGAGCCCTGCCCACCGACTGGGCCACAGCGCCCGCCACGGCAGCCATCGGCCCCACACCGGCCTTCGCCGCGGCGGCATACATCCAGGAGACCGGCTCTTTCGCCTCCGGCCGGTTTGCCAGAGGATCAAACGAAGTCAAAAACTCAGGCCGCTGCCTGATCTCTCCCTCAATGGCTGCCCGCGCCGCGAGCAGCGCCACCCTTGCCGGGCCGTCCAGCTTGCTGCGGGCGCCAATGTAAAGGTCACTTTGGCCCTCGCACACGCGGAAATAAGCAAGACCGCCGGAAAACAACCGGCGGTAGTCCCGCTCGATGTGGTTTGGATCAATCCCCGACGGCATAATTGACGGCCATCACCTTCAGCGGGCATGCCGCGATGCAAAGCTCGCAAACCAGGCATTTGTCCTGGTCGAAGCAGAGCTCCGCCCGATCATCCAGCAGAAGCGCCCCCGTGGGGCACACAGCCGTGCAGGCCCCGCAATGGGTGCACTGGTTGCCGTCCCACACAATGGAGCGGGAAAGCACCGTGACGGCCACGCCCTCATCGCGCAGAAATTGCACACCACGCTCCAGGTTTTCTTCCGCGCCGGTGAGCTCGATGGTCAGCTCCCCGGTCATGCCGGGGTTGATGTGGGCGGTCAGGATGCTGAAATCCAGGTCATAATCGCGAATCAGATGGGAGCTCACCGGCTTTCCGGTTCGCTCCGCGGGGAAGCGAAGCAGCAGCTTAATCTTCTTCATCAAATCTTCCCTCCTTTGAAGGGCCTGCACTTCCTGTCCTCGGGGAACATCGCAATCGGCTCCTGCAGCAGGAACTGCCCTGCGGCAATGCTCTGCTTGAGCAGATCTGCGATCTCACGGGCCAGCGCCAGTGAAGAAAGCGGCGCCGACACGACCGAGCGGCCATTGAGCTCCACCCTGCCGCTCCTGAGCTCGGCATAGCTCACCGGCCGGATCATGGGCCGGCTGCGTTCGCCGGTGGAGTAATCATACACCTCGGTATACAGCTCTTCGTTGGGCCGTGAAAGGTCATAAAGAAGGTCTTCATCCAGCACCGGCACCGGAATGCCCACGCCCAGATAAAGAGTACTGCCATAACCGCGCATGGTGGCGCCGCGCACATAGCGGGCGCTCATCTGCTTCATGTCGCCGATCAGCGCCAGCGTGGCGCCGGCGTCATTCACACCGCCCTCATACTCGGTGTGCACACGCTTGAACTGCGTGCCCTCCCAAGCCACATAGCCCTGGCCCCCTCCCAGAAAAATACGGGTGCCCATGCCGATGGCCCTCATCTTCGGGTCTTTCAGCAGCGGGCTCAACTCGCCGGAGGTGCTGTAGGTCACGTTGCCGCAGCGGGGCAGCAACGTGCCCATATAGGTATAAATCGTCTTTCCGGAGGCGTTGGTCGCCGCTGAATAGTTTTGATAAGCGTTGCGGGGATTATACAGATAGGCCTGGTTGAGCTCCTCCAGCGTCAGATCCGCTTCCACCTCGGTGCGCGGGTAGCAGTCGGTGCCTCTGGAAGTGGCACGAAGGCGCACGGGCTTGCCGGCGATCAGGTCTTCAATCACATGAGCGCCGCCATAATCGATGCCTTGCGTGTCGGAAGCCTGCGTGGCGCCGATGTAGGTATCCACCGCCGCCAGGCCGCCATACGCCTGCACATCATTGAGCCAAATACCGGACATTCGGATCGGGGGGTTGGTGTGCCCGAAATTGAGGATCGCGCCGGAGCTGCACATGGCGCCGAATGTGGCGCAGGTGACCACGTCCACCTTCTTGTGCACGGCCTTCACGCCCTCGTCCTTCACCATCTGCACCACTTCTTCGGCGGTGAAGACCGCAGCCTTCTGCGAGCGGATTTTGTCGTTGATTTCGTCGAATGTTCTGAGCAATGCTTTCACCCCAGTCCAAATGAATGTCATGTGAATTATATCAGAGTATGCCGAGTTATCAACATAAATAATCGATTAAGCCGTGTATGAGGGCATGGAAAAACATGCCTGCGCTGCTTGCCAGTGTCATTTCCCCTCATTCAGGATGCACAACGTGGTTTCACGGTCCTTTGCCATCTGCGCGGCCAGGTGCTCCACCGACTCAAACTTCATTTCATCGCGGATCCGTGCCACCAGGCGCACGGTGACCACACTGCCGTAGAGGTCACCTTCAAAGCCGATCAGGTGGCTCTCGATCAAAAGCTCCTGGCCGTCGATGGTGGGCTTTACGCCAATGTTGACCATGGCCGGCCAAGCCTTGCCCTCCACATCCACAAAACAGGCATAAACACCCGCCTGCGGGATCACTTTCCCTTCCGGCGGCAGGATGTTTGCCGTGCGAAACCCCAACCTGCGGGCAAGCTGCCGCCCCGGCAGCACAATGCCTGCCAGCGCATACTCCCGCCCCAGCAGCAGAGCGGCGCGCGCCACATCACCGACCAGGATGCATTGGCGGATCAACGTGCTGGAGACGGCCTGGTGGTCCCGACAAACCTGCGGGATCTCGAGCACGTCAAAGCCATGTTGGCCGCCCAACTGCCGCAACACTGCAATATCGCCGGCGGCGCCGCGGCCAAACCGGAACCCTTCTCCCACCACAACAGCCTTGAGGCTGCCGCATGCGGCAATACGGGCGATGAACTGCTCTGCAGACATCGCCATCAGTTCTTCGTTGAGTTCAGCCAGCACCACGGCAGAAAGCCCGAAGCTCTCAAGTAGTGCCAGCTTTTCTTCCCGGGATGTGAGCAGCAGCGTGCCCGGTCTAGGCTCAAAACTATAAGCGACTGCGGCAGCGGAGTGCTTCCGCGCCGTGTCAACAAGCGTATCAAGAATCATCCTGTGCCCGGTGTGCACACCGTCAAACTTGCCGATGCACAGCGCAAATGGCCCGCCAATCTGTGGAAAAAGCTCTGTGAATGCTTTCATTTCTGCTCACCGCCATTCCTGGCTTGATCAACCTGCTCTGTGAGCAGATAAGACGCTACGATATGACCGGCGATCTCCGGAACCCGCTGTTGATCCTCAAAACAAACAACGTGCATCAAGCGGTGGGCAGATATGGACTCTGTCGTGATCAATCCCTCAATAGCAACGCAAAAATCTGAGAAGAAATTCACATAGAGCCCGTTCGCCTCCCCATGCATCGACGCAAAGATGCTGCGCCTGCGCCATGATGCGCCGCCGGATGGAGGATACTCGCATGTAAACGAAACCTGCGCCTGCACACAGCCCAATAAGGCATGATACAAGGGCAGCCATTCTGCCTTTTTGCCGTGAAAAGCAAGCTCAGGGCTGCCGCCGCTGAAGCATTTATGCGCTTGGTTGGCTCGTTTGAAGGTTTTCCCGCAGGTTGGGCAGGTCCAGTCCATTGCAAATCCTGTCACAAAAAAGAATGGTTGGATTATATCACAAAGTGAAGGACAAACCAAACCCTCAGGGCTGCACCAGCATTGTGCGCACCCTCAGGCATCCCTCGCCTGCCACGCCTCCGGCCACGGCGATTGCCACAAAGGTATCGTCCACATAAAGCCGGATCGCCTCGGCAGGCTCACCGCCATATGGCACGGTCATGCCGTTTAGCAGCCCTGCCGAGCCCTTCAGCGGGAAATCGGCCCGGGGCAGGTGCATCAGCGGGTAATCCATCGGCAGCAGCACTTCATGGGCATGGCGGCTCTTTGCCAGATCGGCAAGCTCCTCAATGGTTACGGTGTTTTCCAGTGTGAACATGCCGGAAGCCGTGCGAAGCAAATAGGTAAGGCAGCCATAGCAGCCCAGCGCCCGGCCGATGTCGGCGCAGAGCGTGCGCACATAGGTGCCCTTGGAGCAATTGATCCGAAGCAGCCAGCTGGCCGGGCCGGTGCGCTCCACCACCTCGAGGCCGTGGATCCCGATCTCCCGATGCTCCCGCGCGATTGTCTCACCGCTGCGGGCAATTTTGTAGAGTTTTTTCCCCTCATGCACCAGCGCCGAATACATCGGCGGCTGCTGCAGGATGGCGCCGCGAAACTGCGGCAGCACAGCCTCAAGTTCTGTATCTCCGATACCGGAGGGGTCTCCCCGGTGCAGCACAACGCCGTCGGCGTCCTGCGTGTCGGTTTCAAGACCCAGCGTGAGCTCGGCCAAATATTCCTTGTCCTTCTCCATGATGTAGTCAAACAGTTTTGTGGCGCGCCCCAGGCAGAGCGGCAGCACGCCGGCGGCAAGCGGATCAAGGGTGCCGCTATGGCCGGATTTTCGCTGCCCGGTGATTGCCCGCACCGCAGCCACGGCGCTGCTGGAAGACATGCCGGATGGTTTTAAAAGGTTGATAAAGCCATTCATATGCCGGAGATAGCGGCCATTGCCGCGTCTATGATTTTTTGCTCCGCTTCGGCCATCGGTGCGGCCAGTGTGCAGCCGGAAGCCTTTTTGTGGCCGCCGCCGCCGAAGCTTTTGGCAACCGAAGCCACGTCCGCTCCGCCGGAGGATCGCAGACTGACCTTCCAGTCGCCTGTTTGCGTCTCGCGCAGCAGCACGCCCACCTGCACCCCCTCGATTTCCACGGCGAAGTTCACGATGCTCTCGCACTCATCCGGCGTGGCGTTTAGCGCCTTCAGCGTGGTCTGGTCGATGCTGAGCAAGGCAACCTTGCCGCCGCCATACAATCTCAGGGAGTTGAGCGCCGTGCCGATGAGCCTGGTCTTTGACAGTGAGCGCCGGCGGAACACCCTGGCGCAGATCGCCTCAAAGGAAGCTCCCCGCTCCATCAGGATGGCTGCGGTGCGGAGGCTTTCGGGGCGGGTGTAGTCAAAGGCAAACTGTCCGGTGTCGGTCACAATGCCGGTATAAAGGCAATCGGCAATGTCCGCAGTCACATTCTGGCCGCTTTCCAGCAGCAGGCCCGCAACAATCTCTGCAGTGGAGCCGGCCTTGTCATCCACAAGGTTCAGCTGGCAATAACGGGTGTTGGTGAAATGGTGGTCGATGTTGACTGTAACCGCAGCCTGCGCAAGCAGGTTTTCCCCGATGTCACCAAGCCGGTCAGCCGCGGCGCAGTCCACCGCCACAAACAAGCGCGGCACTTCGTGTTCCGCCTTCACCTCGCCGCTTCCCGGCAGGAAGCGGTATAGCGCCGGGGCCGGGTCGGCACAATAGATGCCCACATCCTTGCCCAATGCTTTCAACCATAAAAAGACGGCCAGCCCCGCGCCCAGCGTGTCGCCGTCGGGCGTGCGGTGGCAGGCCACCAGGATCTTGCCCTTTTCGGTTGTGAGAGTCTCAATGATCTTCTGGCGCATCGTTCTGATTACCCTGGCTGTCGTGGATTTTCTTCAATGTCTCCTGCAGCGCGATGCTGTGCTCGATGCTGCGGTCCGCCACAAACACCAGTTGGGGCACATGGCGGATCGTCATGCGCTGGCCCAGCTCGCGGCGCACAAAACCGGCGGCGCGCTTGAGCGCCTCCACCGCGCCGACCAGCTGGTCGGGCGTGCCCAAAGTGCTGATGTGCACCTTGGCATAGCTCATATCAGCGGTGACCTCCACCGAAACCACACTGGTGAATTGCGGCACGGCGGGGTCCTTGATTTCGTTGGTGATGATGTCGCTGACGATCCGCTGGATTTCTCCGGCGACTCTGTCGCGGCGCACTTCGTTGCTCAATTGGCTCACTCCGTTTGTCATTGGTAAGGTTAGTGTTGCAGGATACGCTGTGCTTATGTAACGGGCCGGGCAGTGCCCGGCCCGTACTGACTATTGATTACTGACTACAGATTACTGATCCTTGATCTCCTCGTTGGTGAAGCACTCGATGATGTCGCCTTCCTTGATGTCGCTGTATCCATCGAGCGTAATGCCGCATTCGTAGCCCTTTTCCACCTCGCGGACATCGTCTTTGAAGCGCCGCAGGCCGGCGATCTTGCCTTCGAAGACAACCACGCCGTCGCGGAGCAAGCGCACCTGGCTTGCACGGGTCACGCGGCCATCGGTCACATAGCTGCCGGCCACGACGCCGACGGAGGAAATGCGGATCAGGTTGCGGATCTCGGCATGACCGGTGATGACTTCCTTGAACACAGGCTTCAGCAAGCCCTTCATTGCCTTTTCCATGTCTTCGGTGGCCTGATAGATGATGCGATACGTGCGCACATCCACGCCTTCCCGGTCTGCCGCGTCGGCAGCCTTGGAGTCAGGCCGCACGTTGAAGCCGATGACAATGGCATTGGAAGCCTTGGCCAGCATGATGTCGTTTTCATTGATGGAGCCCACGCCGCTCTGCAGTGTCTTGATGCGCACCTTGTCGTTGGAGAGCTTCTCCAACGCACCCTTCAGCGCTTCGGCAGAGCCGCGCACGTCTGCACGGATGATGATGTTCAGATCCACCACCTCGCCCTGCTCCATGCGGTTGAACAAATCGTCCAGCTTCATCGTGGAAGCACCGGCAATGGAATCGTTGCGGGCCTTCAGGCGGCGCTCGCCGGCCACCTGGCGGGCCAGGCGCTCATCTTCCACACAATAGAACACGTCGCCGGCCTCGGGGGTTTCCGAAAGGCCCATCAACTCCACCGGCATGGAGGGCGTCGCCTCATCCACACGCTTGCCGAGGTCGTTGCTCATTGCGCGAACGCGGCCGAACACAGTACCGGACACCACGTAGTCGCCCACATGCAGCGTGCCGTTTTGCACCAGAATCGTAGCCACGGGGCCGCGCCATTTGTCCATGCGGGCTTCCACGACCACGCCGCGCGCCGGCGCTTCGGGGTTGGCCTTCAGCTCCTGCACATCGGCCACCAGCAGGATCATTTCCAGCAATTGCTCAATGCCCTGATGGGTCGCAGCGGAGACGGGGGCCATGATCGTGTCGCCGCCCCACTCCTCGGCCACCAGCTCGTATTCAGTGAGCTGCTGCTTGATGCGGTCGGGGTCGGCGTTGGGCAGATCAACTTTATTGAGCGCCACAATGATCGGCACTTTGGCGGCCTTGGCGTGGTTGATTGCTTCCACGGTCTGGGGCATCACGCCGTCGTCGGCGGCGATGACCAGAATGGCAATGTCGGTCACCATGGCGCCGCGGGCACGCATTGAGGTGAACGCTTCGTGACCGGGCGTGTCCAGGAACGTGATCGGCTTGCCGTGGATCTCCACAGAGTAGGCGCCGATGTGCTGGGTGATGCCGCCGGCTTCGCCCGCTGCCACACGGGTGGAGCGGATGGCGTCCAGCAGCGAGGTTTTGCCGTGATCGACGTGGCCCATGATTGTGACAACCGGGGGCCTGGTGATCATCTGGCCGGGCTCGTCATGCTCGCCGTAAATATCCACCATGCGCTCTTCGAAGCTCTTCTCGATCTCCTGCTTGAGCGTGATGCCAAACTCGCCGGCCACAAGAGCGGCGGTGTCAAAGTCAATGTCGGCATTGATCGTGGCGATGATGCCCAGCAAGAACAGCTTCTTGATGATCTCAGCGCCCGGTTTGCCGATCTTCTCCGCCAATGTCTTGATCGAAACGCGCTCACCGACAATGGTGGCTTCCTCAATCACGATGCGCTCCGGCCGGATCACCTTTTTCAGTTTCTTCGGCCTGCGGCCCAACGAGCCCTGCGGAGAATAAAACTCCTCCATATCGGCGCCGGGCACGATGCCGGTCAGCAGTGTCTTCTTGTTCTTGTTCTTCTTGTCCTCAGCCAGCGACTCAGCAACCTTCTCGCGGCGGCGGAGGTCGGTCTTATTCGGGTCATAGTTGCTCACGCGCTCCTTCTGCTGCGTGGGCGTGACCTGAAGCTGCTTTTTGATGTCGCGCTCAGTGACAGGCCGCTGGCCAAAGCCGCCGCCGCCGCCACTGGGGCGATAACCGCCGGGACGGGCAGGGGCACCCTGGCCTTCCGGACGCGGCTTGGGAATGAACGCGCCGTTGGCACCCACGCGGGGCTGGTACGAACCCTGCTGACCCTCGGGCCTGGGCTTGGCAATGAAGGGGCCGTTGGCGCCCACGCGGGGCTGGTACGGACCCTGCTGGCCCTCGGGCCTGGGTTTGGCAATGAACGGGCCGTTGGCGCCCACCGGGGGCGTCTTGGGAATGAAGGGCCCATTGGCACCCACGCGGGGTTGGAATGTGCCGTTCCCCGCCGGCCTTCTGTCATCGCGGCCATAGGAAGGCCTCGGCTGGCTGTCGGGCCTGGGTGTATAGATGCGCTCCTTGGGCGGCTCCGCCCTAGGGAACACCGGTTTGGGGCGTTCCTGGGGGATCTCCGCTTTCGGGAACTCCGGCACCGGTCTGGACTCCTTCGGAGCCGGCGCTGCCGGAGCGGCCTCTTCCGCCTTTGCGGGCTTTTCAGGCTCCGCGGCGGGGGCCGCCTTATGCTCCTCGGCTTTTGCAGCTGGCTGCTCTGCCGGGCGATCATCGGGCTGTTTTTCGGAGACGTTCTCCTTCGCCTCAGGCTCAGCGGCGCGGGCAGGCGCTTCCGCCCGCGCAACAGGCGCGGGTGAAGGCTCCGGCTCAGCCACCGGCTCCATGGCAATTTCCGGGGAAGCCACCGGTTCCGGTTTTGCCTTTGCTGCAACGGCCGGTTCATCAGCCTGGGGCATTTCCTGCTCCAGCGCCTCCATCGCTCTGGCGCGCTCATGGTCATCGCGTATTCTGGCCTTGATCGCCTCTTCGAGGTCGCGTAGGCTCAATACGGCGTCATGGGCTTTCCTTCGTGTCTCCCCGATCCGATCGAGAAGAATGTTGGATGAAGCCTTGAGCTCGCTGGCCGTTTTGCTCAGTGGATTGGACATTCGCTTGCACACCCCCGGGGTTATTCTTTCCTCAAAATCTCCTGTATCGCCTCGGCAAACCCGCCGTCGACAATCGCCATCACTGTCCTGTTGTCGCGGCTGGTCAGCCCCTCCAACAGACCCTTTTCCTTCAGCACAATGCATGGAACACGATTGTTCTCACACATCGCTGCATACTGCCGCACCGTGTTTGGCGCGGCCCTGCCATCCACAAGCACAAGTTTTGCCTTGCCTCGGGCCACAGCGCCCTGCACGGCAAACCCTCCTGAGACTGCGCGGCCGGCCTTGATGGCCAGCCCGATCATGCCCTTCAGGCGGTCACTCATGGGTTTCGGTCAACTCCCCGCGAAGCTTCTCGTAGAGCTCTTCCCCGATGGGCGTCTCCAGCGATCGCTCCAGCATCTTTGTTTTCACTGCCTTTTCCAGGCAGGCGACATTGTCCATACATAGATATGCGCCACGGCCGTTTTTGCGGCCCGTGCGGTCAATGCTGACCTCCCCTTCCGGTGCGCGGACCACCCGGATGAGCTCCTTCTTGGCCTTGCGCTCCCGGCAGCCGGTGCACATGCGCATGGGAACCTTTCTGGTCTTCACAGCCGCACCTCCGGGCTATTCCTCAGACTCCTCATACTCCTCGGCCTCTTCATACTCTTCGGCCTCTTCCATCATCGCCTCTTCGGCGGCGGCTGCCATCACCTGCGATTGGCTCTTGATGTCAATCTTCCAGCCGGTGAGCTTGGCGGCAAGGCGGGCGTTTTGCCCCTCGCGGCCAATGGCCAGCGAAAGCTGGTTGTCCGCCACGATGATGCGGGCGATCTTGTCGCGCTCGTTGAGGCGCACCATGCTCACTTTGGCAGGGCTCAAGGCGTTGGCGATGTATTCGGCCGGGTCGTCGCTCCAGGGCACGATGTCAATGCGCTCGTTGCCAAGCTCGGCCACGACGCGCTCCACGCGCATGCCGCGCTGGCCCACACAGGCGCCCACCGGATCCACTTCCTCGTCACGGGAATAGACGGCCATCTTGGTGCGGTAACCGGCTTCCCGGGTGATGCCGCGGATTTCCACCACACCGGTCTTGATCTCCGGCACCTCGTTTTCAAAAAGCCTCTTGATCAGGCCCGGGTGCGACCGGCTCACGATCACCTGCGGGCCCTTGTTGGTGCGGCGAACCTCCACCACATACACCCTCAGGCGGTCATTAACCATATAGCGCTCGCCGCGCGCCTGCTCCGACGGCGGCAGATAGCACTCGCTGCGCCCCACGCCGATATACACATTGTTGCGCTCCACACGGCGCACCACGCCGGTGACGATCTCATCCTGCTTTTCCTGGAACTCATCAAAGATCACGCCGCGCTCCGCCTCACGGATGCGCTGCACGATCACCTGCTTGGCGGTCTGGGCGGCAATGCGGCCAAAATCGCCGGTGGAAACCTCACGCTCCACAATATCACCCACACGATAGCGGGTGGCAATGCTCTTGGCTTCGTCCAGGCTGAGCTCGGTGGCCGGGTCGTTGACCTCTTCCACAACAGTGCGCACGTTATACACCTTGATGTCGCCGCTTTCGCGGGAAACGTTCACACGCACGTTTTGCTCGCTGCCATAGTTGCGCTTGTATGCGGCGGCAAGGGCGGCCTCAATGGCCTCCAGAAGCACTTCCTTACCGATTCCTCTTTCCTTTTCTATCTCGTCAAGGGCATTCAGAAAATCCACTTTCATTCCAATTCACTCCTCAGAACTCGATATGCTGCTGTGCCTTGGCGATGTTGGCGCGCCTGACAGCGATTGGCTCCCCGGCGCCTTCCTGCTCCAGACAGATGCTCTCGGCATCGAACGACTTCAAAACACCAGTAATCTCCCTCTTTTTATCCATCGGGGAGAAAAGTTTCACATCCAGTTTTCTGCCCACGTTTCGCTTGAAATCACTGTCGGTTTTGATCGGCCTGTCAAGCCCCGGCGACGACACGACCAGATAATCGTGCCTGCCGGCGATTTCCGGCTCAGAATCCAAGATGGGATCAATAAGCTGGTTGACAAGCTCGCAGTCATCCAGCGTGATGCCGCCTTGCTTGTCTACAAATATGTTCAGATACCATTGCCCCCGCTCGCTCTTGAACTGGACATCCACGAGTTCATATTCAGTTCCGGCCAGCCCCCGTTCAATGATCGCCCTGGCGATATCCTTGACGGACCTTTTTTCCAACCGCTTCACCTTTCCGTGTTTGCCGCGATAGCAGTATGCTCCGGGGCTTTGATCGAATTCCGCAGCAACCGACATCAAACCGCCGAAAAGCGACGCCTTTCAGCCCAATCACCGTGTCCGGTTGTTGAAGCCTGAAACAATGCGAAAGAGTGGGAAGCCCCACTCTTGCGAAAACGCAGTCATAAGCGCGAAATCAACCTGTTTTATTATAACACCGTGTCTGGCAAATATCAACAAGTCAATTTAAAAATCCGCGCAATTGCTGGGATTTGAAGCCCACAACACACATAGATCACGAAATCTCAAGGCTGGTTCAGAGCCCTGGCTACCTGTGTGAGCAGCAATTGTAGAGTGCAGCCAGCCGGTCCCTGCATTGGCCGCCAAATCCTGGCCGCATCGGGCATTGGGTTGTGCGGGCCGGTACGGAGCCCTTCGCGTTCGCTTCGCGAGCCGCTATCGGCAATTGTCCGCACATTTGCTGTGGCAAATATGCTACACAATTGCCGGGGTGATACCCGGCCCCTACACTGACCGCCAACTCCCGACTGTATCGTACTTCCACTGACTACTGACTACTGACTACTTGACAACGTCCCCCACCCCATCCAGCACATACCGTGGCCGGTAGGGGAACTGGTTGATGCTCTCGCGGGTGGAGACACCGGTCAGCACCAGCACGGTGTCGATCCCCGATTCAATGCCGGCGATGATGTCGGTGTCCATCCGGTCACCGATGATCACCATTTCCGCCGAGTGGCAACCCAGCATCTTGCGGCCGGTGCGCATCATGAGCGGGTTCGGTTTGCCCACAAAGTATGCCTGCTTGCCGGTGGCCATCTCAACCGGAGAGACCAAAGCCCGGCAGGCCGGGGCAATGCCGCCCTCAATGGGGCCGGTGAGGTCCGGATTGGTGCCGATGAGCCGCGCGCCCTTGTTCACAAGGCTCACAGCCCTGAGAATGCTCTCATAATTATAATGCCGCGTCTCACCCACGACCACATAGTCAGGCGATACGTCGTTGAACGTGATGCCTGCCTCATACAACGCGTTCTGCAAACCGGCCTCGCCGATCACATATGCCGAGCAATGGGGCATCTGCGTGGAAAGGAACTCCGCGGTTGCCAAGGCGCTGGTATAAAAATGGGTCTCTTCCACATCCATGCCCATGCGCTGCAGCTTCTGCCGAAGCTCCCTGGGAGAGCGCTCCGAGGAATTGGTCAAAAACAGGAAGCTCTTGTTTTCCTTCAGGAGCCATTCCACAAAGTCCTTTGCGCCGGGAAGAAGATGGTTGCCGTGGTAAATCACGCCGTCCATGTCGCAGATGAAGCCCAGTTTGTTCCTGATTTCCTGCATGGTTCCGTCCTTATCAAATCAATCACTTTGTATCAAGTATATCACACTCTGACAAGGCGTGGAAACACCGTGCGAAATCACCAGATCATCAGAATAGCGGCGCGGCACCTATTAACCGGCGGGGCGGCTGTAAAAGTCCACAATGTTGCCGTCTGGGTCTTTGAACCAGAACGCACGGCTTCCCCAGGGGTGGGTCTTGGGCTCCAGCAGAATTTCAGCACCCATGCGGGAGACCCTTTCAAACTGCGCGTCCACATCCTGCACCTGGAGCATGATCGCGGTGCGCCCCGCACCGGCGTTTTCCATGGAGCCGGGAGCCATTTCCTCCATGCCCTGTGTGGAAAAGATCGCGATTCCGGCGCCCTCCGTCTCCACATCCACATGCACGTCGTTGATCTCGGCCTTCACTCCGAGCGCCTGGGCATAAAACTCCGCAAGCGCTCGCACATTGTCGGTAATCAGGCAAATCCCAGTTATTTTCATTAGTTACCCCCATTGCTGATATTTGATTATGACAACCTGACAGCGCGCTGCACATCCAGCGGCGCGAACACACCGGTGTCCGCCGCGCCATTGGCGGGATTGACAGACTCTGAAACATGGATGGCCCACTGCCGCAGCTTCAATGTTTCCGGCAGGCTGTCGCGGCACATCGCTTCGTCTATGGCGGCATGCACGATGGAAGCCTGCACCAGCGTGATGGTTTCCTCTTCTGACTCGACGCCCCGCATCCAGTCCACCCGGCACTCCAGACACGCAAAGCACTCTGCCACCCTGGGCGCTCCCACAACGATGGATGGCTCATGGGTCAGGCCGCTGGCAAGGATTTCATCGGTCTGCCCGTCGAAGCGCTTGACCGTCTCGAGCGCCTGGCGATAGAGCGGCAGCGATGGGTAGTTGATCACAAACTCGCCGTTTTGCTTGATGAGGCGGCGGCTCTCGGTATAGTTATGCACCTGCAGCAGGAATTTCGGCTCCCTGCCGCTGCCGGCCATCATACCCCACGAGCTCAGCGCGGCGTTGGCAAGGCCGTTTTCCTTGCGGGTCGTCACGATGAACACCGGCATCGGCACATCAATGGCAAAGGTATAGTAGGAAAACAGTGAAAACTGGCCGGGCCACTGCTCCTTGAGATGGGCCGGCGGCGATACAGGTAATTCAAGCTTCATACGCTCTGCCTCCTTTTCCCAAAGGATAGCAGAACATACAAGACAGCGTTATGTCAAGTCCATACAAACCTGAAAAAATTACGCCGGTTTGTTATCCGGGCTTGCAAACAGCAGCGACGCGACAATGCTCACGCTCAGGATCGCGGCGATGACGCCAACGGACAGCGGAATCGAGATATCGACACTGAAAAACAACAGCACAAGCTTGGAGCCGGTGAAAACCAGCACGGCGGCCACGCCATATTTCATATAGGTAAACACACGGCACAGCCGCTCCAGCGCAAAGTAGAATGACCGCAAGCCCAGGATAGCGAAGATGTTGGAGGTATAGACAATGAACACATCGGTGGTGACGGAAAAGATGGCCGGGATGGAATCGACCGCAAACAAGATGTCTGAAAGCTCCACCAGCAGCAGGACCGCAAACAGCAGTGTGGCATGGAGCCTTCCGTTTCGGCGCACGAAGAACTTCTCCCCCTCCAAGGTGCCCGTATAGGGAAAGACCTTGACGATCCGTTTCAGGAAGCGGTTGTTTTGATAGTTCTTCTCCTGTTCGGGCGCCATCATCATCCTGGCACCGCTGACAATCAGGATCACGCCAAAGACATACAACACCCATTCAAAGCGGCGCACGAGCGCGGCGCCAAGCAGGATGAACAGCAGGCGCATCACAATGGCTCCGGCCACGCCATAATTCAGCGCCCTGCGCTGGTGCTGCGCCGGCACGCCGAAGGAAGAAAACACCATCAGAAACAAAAACAGATTGTCCACCGACAGGCTCAGTTCAATGATGTAGCCGCCAAAGAACTCAATGGCCCGCTGCCTGCCCATGAGCAGAAACACACCGAAATTGAAAAGCAGCGCCAGGCCCACCCAGAACAGCACCCAGCGAAGCGCCTTTTTGACAGTCATGATTCCTCCGCACACAAAATCCCCCCAGCCGGATACCCGGCAGAGGGGATTGACCAAGCATTTGGGCTATTTCCGCAGGATGACCAGCCTCTGGCCGGGCTGCACGCCCTTTGCAACCTCCGGGTTCGTCTTTGCCAAATCACTCACCGGCACCCGGCAGCGCTTGGCCAGCGTCCAGGCCGTGTCGCCGGGGCCGGCGATGCACAGCGTAAGCGGCGCCAGCGCCCGGGCCAGTGGCTGCCCCTGATCCAGGCCGGTGATCACGGTGTATGCCATGAGCCTTCTGCTGGAAACCGTCACGTCCAGATCGGCTTCCACCTCAAATTGGCTCGAGCCTGCATACGCCTCGGCCTTCACTGCGTTCACGCCAAGCTCCACCCTGCTGTCCGGCGATGCTCCCTGCCACTGCACGGAGGCGGTGAATGGCACATCCACCAGCGTGCTCATCAGTTTGTCGTCGGCACCGCGCCAGAACACCCTGGCGTTGAGCCGCCCCGCCAGATCCACCTGCCCGTCGGCCACCGAGTAATTGTCCACCACCGGGGTGACCTCCGCGGCTTGCAGGCTGGCCTCCGCATCCAGAACGTCGGTACGGGGCAGCGCACCCCTCACCTTCACCTTCTCGGACACCTCGACCGGGCCGTCAAACAGGCCAATCTCCTCCCGGGCCATGCCTATGTCGTACTCCAGGTGGTATGCGTCGCTCAGCGCCTCCACCTCGCAGGGCTCGTAGCCCTCGACGTTCAGGAACAGCGGCGCCTCGACGGAGAGCACGCGCCGCTCGTCGCTCAGGTTCTCGCCGACATTTATGAACAACTGGGATGCGCTGCCCCAGGCACGGGCCTCCATCTTCTCCTGCATGCCTGCCGCCGCCACCGGCGCGCCGAAGGGCACGGCAAAGCTGCCCTGGTTGACGTTGCCAGCCTTGTCCAGATAAACCACATCCAGCAGCAGGTCTCCGGCCACCATAGCCTCGCCCGCCAGCGCCTGCACGTCTCCGGTGCGCACCGCCGCCCTGCTGACCAGCACCTTCTGTACCTCCGGCAGATCCCGCGGCACCTCCACCTCCTCACGGACGGTGAAAGAACCCTTGCCGGCGGCGCTCCGGCTGTGCCAGAACACCTTCTGCGTGAGCATCTGGAGGCGGTTGTCTTCCGCGTCGCACACCACCTCCACCGGCAGCATGCCGGTCACCGTGGCGTCTACTTCCACCACGGCTGAAACCAGAAGCCTGCCGGAGCCGGCTGTCCTGGCCGATGGGGAGGAAACCTTGCCCGATACCCTTGCGTCCATGCCGGGTTCCGCCTGCGGAGCGGTCAGGCGGTGCGTGAAGGGGCACACCCCGGAGATGCTCTCAATCTCGCCCTCCGTGTCTTCATAGACCACGGAAAACTCCGCGAGCCCCTCCAGCGCCACTGCGCCTTTCACGGTTTCCGCCGTGAGCTGGGTGACCCGGCCGTCGCAGCTGACCACCCGCTGGCACGACGAACCCTGCGGCAGGTCGATGGCCCCCTCGGCCATAGCGGCCGTGGCTGCCTCGGCTGCGGCGAGCTCGGTATATATGGTCTTCTTCATGACGTTCATTCCGTTCCCTCCCTGAAGCCTGATGGCCGATGTTGATTGCTGATGCTCTCTGTCATTCCTATGAAGCGGATTTGAAAAGTAGTACAGGTATATTTGTTTATTTGGAAGAACAGATTTTGGCCTTCCACAGATGTTTATTCAGAGATCGGGAGAATATGCCGGACAAGACGCACTGTGCCCTTTCCGGCATTGACAGCGCCTGCTGCAGGTGATTCAATTGGTTCTATCAACAAATGAGATAAAACATGATTTATTTACGCCAAGCCATCCTTGCAGAGGAACGCCCGGCCTGCTGGCCTTATACGATCCCGGCCATCCAAAACCTGGAGCGGCTGGAGTTTGCAACGCCGGTCACCCTGCTGGCCGGTGACAACGGCACCGGCAAATCCACACTGCTGGAGGCGCTGGCCGTGAAGCTCAGCCTTGCGGCGGTGGGCCGGGTGGACGCCGGGCGGGATGAGACACTGGCAAGCCTCCGGCCGCTGGCAAGGGGCATGCGGCTGGTGTTTGAACGGCGGCCAATCAGCAAGTTCTTCCTGCGGAGTGAGGATTTCTTTAACTTCACCATCGCCTTGCAGAGACAGCGGGAAGAGATGCGCGATGATCTCCGGCGCGTGGAAACCGAGTATGCCGACCGAAGCGTGTTTGCGCAGAACCAGGCCAGGGCGGCCTACTCAGGCAGCATCGGCGACATGGAGCGGCGTTATGGCAGCGACCTGCTGGTGGAGGCCTCCCACGGTGAAAGCTTTCTGCGGCTGTTTGAGGAGCGCCTTGTGCCAAACGGTCTTTACCTGCTGGACGAACCGGAAGCGCCGCTGTCACCGCTCCGGCAGCTCACGCTCTACAGCATCCTGAAAGAGTTGAGCCACCAAGGCAACTGCCAGTTCATCATTGCCACCCATTCACCGATCCTGCTGGCGATGGACGGCGCAACTGTGTATGACCTGGATCAAAACCCGCCCGCCATAACAAGCTGGGAGGATTTACCCGGTGTGAAACTGATGAAGGGGTTTCTGAACAGCCCCAGAGCATACACTGACAGGTTGTAAAGGGAGAAACAGCGAAATGAACGAGGAAGATCGCACCAACACGCTGCGATGGCTGCATGAAAATGCCAACCCCATCATCGGGCTTTGGGCCGCCGAGCGGCTCGGCGCGCCAAAAGAGGAAGTTGGCCGGCTTCGGGCTGCCATGCTGGCGCACCCGGCTGTGGATTACTGGATCAACTGTTTGCTGGGCAAACGCCGAGCACCCAATGATACACAACAGCTTTGACACCTGCCTGGAAAACGCCATGCGCAAGGTGCTGCTGTTTGGTGTGCGGGAGCATGACGACCCAAGGCTGGAGAATTTCAATGGTTGGGCTCTGGAACGTTTGAAACATCTGCTGGAAAACCCCACCTGGCTGAACCCGGTGGAATATACGATCCTTGCAACCTACTTAAACGGAATGGGCTGTAATGACCCGGTTGTACTGGCCGTGCTGCAAGAGCGGCTCGATTCCGCCCATTGGTTTACAGCCAACGGGGAGTTTGACATCCATACAGATCCGGCAGGGTTCCCGGCGATCCCGGCGGCCCGCCGCATGCACAAGCTGATCCACCCGAAATACTATCCCGACGGCAAGTATTTCTATCCCCTGGTATATGACCTGTTTGGCTGGGCCAACCTGCCCCCGGTGCTGGACACCCCGAACAACCGGAAAAAGGTTGAAGCAATCCTCTCTTGCGTGCTGGACGAACGTTATCAGCGATTGCCCTGGGGCTACGGCCTGCTCTTTGTGCCGCCGAACAAGTATTACGGCATGGGCTGGTCATTGCACCTGCCCCGGTTTTTCAAGGGAGAACCAAACCACGCCCCCGACGCAAGCGCCCTGTGGTGGGCGGAAGCGATGGCTGGTTTCCCGGTGATGGCGCGTTCGGCGTGGTTCAAGCGGGTGCTTGAGCATCTGGACAGCTTCCACACCGCCGATGGGTTATGGAAGTTCCCCGCCGCATATGTGGCAGAGGCCAGGAACAAATACTTCGTGATCGGCGGCCATATGGGGTTGGGGGAAGCCCGCAAGGGTGGCGATGGGTTGAAGATTGAGTCCACGGCGTGGAGGATGCGGATCCAGGATAAACTAACCCTATCCGGCAAATAACACAGGTGTGAACCTGCGTGGCAGAGAAGCCATTAACTCACCATTGAATCAAGTATTGTATTATACTAGTGTCTATCAATAGCTCCTTTCAACAGCTTGCCAAAACGAAAGCAGACAGCATTCATGTCTAGCTCCCTGTGCCTGCATAATGCCGCACCCCCACCTTCCACATCAGCAAGGAAAGCCCAAAGAACACAGCTCCCGCCGGCAGCGCCAGCCACCCCAGCACCGTCGGCAATCCCCATCCGCATACTGACGCGGCCGGAAAGTAGCAGAACACCATCATCGGCATGATATAAATGAACATATTTTTCAGCCACCGGGGCAGCAGCTCCGGCGGGCTTTTTACCACCTGGTAACTGATGTTGGTGAAGATATAGATCCAGTCCAGCCCCTGGATTGTCCAGAATGAAATGGCCGAGGAGAACACAAACACGCCCGTGTAGGTGAGATAACCCCCCGCAAGCGCCAGCACAAGCATCGAAACGTTTACGGCGGTGGCGGGCACTTCCAGCCGCGCAAGCGCCCACAGCACCATCGCCAGGCCGCCGACGGCCCTCGATATCCTGTGGATGTGGAACCGTGCGGCCACAATCTGCAAGAAGGTGTTGCGGGGCCGCAGCAGGATCCGGTCAAACTCACCGGTGCGGATCTGCCAAGGGAAGTAGTCAAAGCCTCTGGAGAAGACTTCTGCAAGCCCGAAGCTTGCCACCGCGAGCCCATATACCAGCATCACACGCTCCACCGTCCATGCGCCCACGTCGCCAAAGCGCCAGAAAAGCAAGATCACCGTGATGGGCTCGGTTACGACCACACTCAGCGTGGAGAGCACCAGCAGCGGCCAGCCCTTATATTGCAGCCCGGCAAGGAACTGGATGCGGATGTATTTGAAGTAAAGTCTGATCCCGTCCATCATCAACCTCCCTGTATCACGACGCGCCGGAGGCTCCGGCCCATCAGAAGTTTGCCCGCGACGATGAAAACAGCAGCCCATCCAAGCTGCAGCAGCGCCGCCTGCCACACCTGGCCCGGCGCCATTGTGCCCACATAAAACCGCAAAGGCAGGTCTGCCAGACCGGCGAATGGCTGCCAGAGCAGGAATCGCTGCGCCCAGTCCGGCCAAAGCTGCAACGGCAGAAAGCTGCCGGACAGCACATCGGTGATCACCAGCAGGATGTTCACCGGGCCATCACCCCATTTCAAATTGAGCATCAGGCCATAGGTGAGGCAGATGATGGAGCCGGACAGCATCAGCCCGGTGCACAGGCAGATCAACATCGCCAGCAGCCCCGCCACCGAAGCCGGCGGCTGCAGGTGATACGGGGCGGGCAGCAGCATCGCCACAAGCGTGATCGGCACAAGCCCCATCAAAAAAGGCGAGAGCTTCGCCGCCAGCGCCCGGCTGAACCAATGGGCATACAGGTCCAGCGGCCTGCAGAGCTCCACACCCACGTCGCCATTGATGATCTTGTTGCGAATCTCACTGTCTGATCCCATCACAGGCAGAAGGCTTGCGATTGCCTGCACAAGCCAGGTGTAGCTCACGGCCTGCGCCGCAGTCATTCCGGCCTGCGCCCCGGCGCTGGTGTTCACACCGTATCGGTAAAAGATCAGGATCAGCACCACATGCACAAACCCATAGAACACAAATGTGCTCATCTTTGCCCAGGCCGCCGCACGGAATTGAAGCGCCGAAACAAGCTGCATCCTGAGGATGGAGAGACTGGCTCTGAGCAGCTTCATAGCCCCATCTCCCGATACATCGCTGCGATGATCCTGTCTATATCCTCTTCCTCCACCACTATATCGCGAAGCGGGCAGGCGGCGGCCAGAGAGGCAACCATCGTGTGGGCCGGTGTGGCGGCAGGGTCAAACCATACCACGCATTCATCCGGGCCCATCTCCACCCGTTCGGCACCGGGGAGGGTCGCCAGATCACAGTGGCCGGCAAGTTTTGCCCGGATGCGGCGCAGCCGCGCGTAGCGATCCCGCAGGCCATTCAACCCGCCATCATACAGGATGTTTCCCCGCCCGATCACCATCACACGGCTGCACAGCGTCTCCACATCGTCCATGTCGTGGGTGGTCAGGATCATCGTAACGCCCTGTTTGGCGTTCATGTCCTTCAGGAATTCCCGCAGGGCAAGCTTTGACACGGCGTCCAGCCCGATTGTGGGCTCATCCAGAAACAGAAGCTTTGGGCCATGCAGCAGCGCCGCAGCCAGCTCGCAGCGCATTCTCTGCCCAAGGCTCAGCTGCCGCACCGGCGTTTTGAGCAGGGAGCCGATGTTGAGCGCATCGGTCAGGCTGTCAAGCCTGCGCCGGTAGTCGGCCTGCTTTACACCGTAGATGTCTCGCAGGAGATCAAAGGAATCCAGCACAGGCACATCCCACCAGAGCTGGCTCCGCTGCCCGAACACCACGCCGATTTCCGCCACATGGGCTACCCGCTGCTTCCATGGCACTCTGCCCATGATCTCGCAGTGGCCGGAATCGGGCACCAGGATGCCGCCCATCACCTTGACGGATGTGGACTTCCCCGCTCCATTTGGGCCGATGTAACCCACAAGCTCACCTGCGCCGATCGTGAAACTCACTCCATCCAGCGCCTTAACACATTCCACTTCGCGCAGAAACGCACCGCGCACCGCTCCGAAAAAGCCGGGCGGCCGCTTGGCCACGCGAAAGGTCTTGGCAACACCCTCCAGTATGATTTGTTGCATAGCGCCACCTCCCAATCCATGAGGCAGTATCATACCCAACCCGGCGAAATCTGTAAAACCCGAAATCCGCATATGGTATGGGAGGCCCGATGGCCAACTCCGCCAAGCTTATGTTTTCAAACTTTTTCGAAAAATCTCTTGACACTCCAGCGTTTCCATTGTATAGTATGTATATTAAATCGTTGATATTGTTCCGCCGGGCATTCCTGTATGCCGAAAGGCGCCTGGCATGCAAACTCGCTAATCTTAGCGGGTTTTTTGTTTTATTGGCGTATTTCTTTTCATGTCATATCGGAACCAATCCCCCCCGAGGAATCTTCCTATGTTAAAAGCCCCCTCCCCGCTGCAGGCAGGGAAGGGGCTCGGGGAGAGGGGGGGCGTTTCAGTTTCAGGCAGTGCGCTCGATGTGCAGCTTATCCGCCACAAGCGCGATGAACTCGCCATTGGTGGGCTTGTCATTTTTGGTATAGATGTTGTAGCCGAAGATATTGTTGATGTTCTCAATGCGGCCGCGGGTCCAGGCCACCTCAATGGCATGGCGGATCGCACGCTCCACCTTGCTGGCCGTGGTGTTGAAACGGCGCGCCACACCGGGATACAACTCCTTTGTGATGCTATTGATGAGTTCGGAGTCGTCAATGACCATCTTCACCGCCTCACGCAGGAAGTGGTAGCCTTTTATATGGGCGGGGATGCCAATTGTCAGAAAGATGCTCGTGATTTCTTCATCCAGGGTGCGGGCAGCACTCTTCGCCGGGGGCGCGAACATGCGCTTCTCACCGTTCTTCTGCTTCTCCTGCGCGATCTCGCGAATGCGCTTGCAGAGGATGTCCATGTCAAAGGGCTTGACCATGTAATACTCCACACCAAGCGACATGGCCTCCTGGATGATGTTTTCATGGCCGATCGCTGAAAGAACGATGATGTGGGGCTTCCTGATCTTGAGCTCCGGGATTTTTTCCAGAACCCCGATGCCATCCAGCATCGGCATGATCAGGTCTAGGATGATGATATCCGGCTGAAGCTTCTGGAGTTTCTCCACGGCCTCCACGCCGTTGCCGGCCTCACCGACAACATCGGCGAAATCCTGCATCTTGATGCACTCGCTCATCATGTCTCGCATTTGAGCATTGTCATCCACCACGAGCACCCGAACCCTTTCTGACATGCGGCTTCCTCCTGCTGATATATTCGACACAATTCGCTAACCTTTTAAATTACTTTTATGCCGGCTGTCGAATCATGGCGTTTACGCTTTTCTTACAATAAGGATTATATAGTACGTATTTTCATATGTAAATCAAAGCATGGTTTGATTAACATGTCGTTACTTCCATTTTCTCCCATTATCTTTGTATTGGTAAGTATTTCGTATTGGTTGATGTTTATTTATACACCGTTTCGATGAATCAGAGCACCCATCCTGTGTTCGCTAAAATGAACTGGCACATCGTTATGTCCTAAGGAATATATATAAGATACGATCGTATTCCGGGGAGGTGTGCGCATGCGCAAAAGCATTATGTCATTTTCGCCGCTGAGCCGCAGAAAGGCCATTGCCAAAATGAAGACCGGCAATATGGAGAAGGCGGAAAAGGCCGCCGAGCAAGTACCAGATAAACCGCAAGAACAGACAAGCACAGAGGGCAAAGCGGAGAAGAATTTCGTGCAGACTGTGTTTGTGCCGAAAAAGCAGAAGGCATCCGGCACAACCACCACAAGCGGCAAGAGCAAACCACGGAGGAGCAAATCCAAACGGGATTACGTCAATACATAACCGGTCATGGAGCGGCCCCCGCAATCTGCGGGGGCCGTCTCGCTTGTTATGGATCCGATTGAACCACACACTCCCTTGGGAGAATGGGAAAATCTCCTCCGGCACCCTGCACAGGATAGGTGAAATGCCACCACTCCTTGTCATACGGCTGGAAGCCGTATTTCATCATTGTCTGCCGGAGCAGCAACCGGTTGTTTGCCTCTGATTCGGAGCACCCCTTACACCGATAGGCGGACAGCTCGCCGAAAAAATCAAAGGGCCCGCCCATATTGACGGCGTCGCCGCTGCCCCAGCTCACAAGGGAAAGATCCACGGTGCCGCCCAGCCGATGGTTGGATTTTCTCGCCACATATTGCCCGGGGATCTCAATTTTCTCCAGATTCGGGTAATACTCCTGCTTGGTGGAAGTCTCCTCCAGGTCTTCGGCCCAGGCAATCATTGCGTCGGTGGCCTGCTGCGGCCGGTAGGCGTCAAAAACACGCAGGCCGATGGCGGCATCACGCCAGTCGGCAGCCGCCAGCATCAGCGCCTCGATGGCCTCCAGCCGCATCACAGCCTGCGGAGACTCATATCCGGCAAGCTTCTTACCGGTGAAGTTGTTGTCGGTGAAATAGCGGATGTCCAGTTGCGCATCGGGGATGAAATCATCCACATAGCCCCAGCCCTCAGGCAGGCAGGCGATCCCCCATTCCCGCTGCATCAGAGCGGCAATCTGCGCTTCTGTGCCCTGCACCAGCACAGGCCGCGCCGAATAATCCAGCCAGCATAGCAGCTCTTCCATGTGGGCCTTGGAGATGGCGGTGCATCCAAGGGTCGGTTCATCCGGCCCCGGCCAGACATGCAGAAAGATGGCGCTCCCCTGCCCCGGCTCCGCCACGTCGTTGTAGTGCACAACCAAGGCATGCTCATAGGGAGCGGTCTTCTTCAGGTCTTCACCGTCACCGCATTTGGCGGCGGAGCAGCGCACCCATCGGTTGTAAAACGGAGAAGAAGCGTCATCCACCCAACGGTCACGGCTGTCCACTTTGCGATACTGATAGGTCATACCTACCGGTTTTGCTGCCCAGCCAAAGGCGGAACCCAGCAGAAAAGCGCCACTGGGAGCTTTTCCGTCGCCCTCCCTTTGCTTGGAGACACCGTTTTTGCCGACCAAGGCCGGCCATGGCCCTGCCACAGCCTTCCATCCGCCGGCAGAGCATTCATACAGCCACATGGCAGCCACCGGTGAATCTTCCGACAAGGCCATTACCACAATTGCCTGTCTGCCGCTCCAACGGGCAGCCAGCCCCGGAGACACAGCATCTTCCAGGTATGCAGGGTCAGGTTCCGGCACAGGAACCGGCTCTCCGGTCCCGACCGGCTCGGATGTATCCTCGGGCACCGGAGCAGCCGGTTGCTCCGTCGTCTCTTGCATAGGGGTTTCCGATGTAAAGATCTCAGCCATGGGCTCTCCCCGGGACGGCAGCGGAGTTGCGTCAGCCCTGCCGCCGGAGCCGGTTGCCGCCACGCGCCGCGGCAGCAATCCCAGGAACAGCACGATGCCTCTCCGGCAGCAAGACCTTCGCACAGACGCCCCATCTATCCTATGCGGCGCTGACGGCACAAAATGCCAGCCGCAGGCCGGGCCCGGCGCCGCATGTCCGGTTCCACTTGCACCGGGCGGCGCTGTTGGGGTAAACTGGGAGCATCACACACCGGAGGACCCCATCGCATGCGGATGGACTACCACCTTCACAGTGCATTTTCCGGAGACGGCCGCTCCTCCATCGGGCAGGTCTGCCGGGCGGCGATGGGCAAGGGGCTCACCCACATCGCCATCACCGACCATCACGACATCGGCAACAAACCTTTCATGCTGAAAGAGTTCAGCGGGTATCTTCTGGAGTTGGCGCAAGCGCGGGCCGATTACCCGGGCATCAACCTGGCTTTCGGCCTGGAGATGGACTACCGCCCGGAAACCTGGCAGCAGATGAAGGCCATTCCGGCGCAGCTGGGCCTGGACTTCGCGCTGCTTTCGCTGCATTTCGTTGACGGCGTGGACCCCTACCTGCCCGAATATTTTGAGCACCGCACACAGCAGGAGGGCTATCGGCACTATCTTGCCCGGCTGGCCGAGATGATCGGCTGCACCGAGGGCCCCTGGGTCTTGGCACATATCGCCTATGTGGCGAAGTTTGCCCGGTTTCCCGACCCGACGCTGCGATATGGCGACTACGCCGACGAGCTGGATGAAGTGCTTCGGCGCGCAGTCCATAAGGGATACGGGCTGGAGGTGAACGCCTCCGGCATTAAAAACGGCGCCGGTCTGCTGCCGGGGGCCGATATCCTACGCCGCTTCCGGGAGCTGGGCGGCGAGATCGTAACCACCGGCAGCGACGCCCACGCCGCCGAAGACACAGGCCGGTGGATCACCGAAGCCACGGAGGCAGTGCGGGCGGCGGGGTTCCGCTATTTGGCAATGTACAAAAGCCTAAAGCCCGAGTTCATAAAAATCGACTGAGGTATCGTATGCGCAACATTGTGGTCATGCACCAGTTTCCACAGCACCTTCTCGACAAACTTGCCGCACAATTCCCGCAGATGCGGTTCGTGCCCATGCCAAAACCCTATGACCCCTCCCTGATGACAGACGCGGAAGTGCTCTTCGGCTGGGGCAACCGGGGCATGCTTGACAATGCCGGGAACTTGAAGTGGCTGCACAGCATGTCCGCCGGTGTGGACATGTTTTTGGATGAGGTAGACAGCCTTTATGGAGCAAGCCTGCAGGTGAGCTGCAGCGCGGGCATTTACGGCGTGCCGATTTCAGAGCATCTGCTGGCGCTGATGCTGGCGTTATCGCACCAAATTGGCCGGAGCGTGCAAAACATGCCTGATGGCCGCTGGCGCGGCGTGCCCCACTGCCGCGAGCTGACCGGCTCCACGGTTGGCATTGTGGGCTACGGCGACATCGGCAGCCATCTGGCGTCGCTGCTCAAACCATTCCGGTGCGAGGTGCTCGGGTTCAAGCGCTCAAAGGTGGAAAAGCCGGACGCAGTGGATGAAATGCTATATGGCGACGAGGGGCTGGACACGCTGATGGCCCGATCCGATTATGTATGCATCTGCCTGCCGGGCACGGAGAAGACGAAAAAGCTGATTGACCGCAGGCGCATCGCGCTGATGAAGCCCACAGCGGCGCTGATCAACATCGGCCGGGGCTATATCGTGGACATAGACGCGCTCACCGAGGCTCTGGCTGCCGGGAAAATCGCGGGGGCCGGCCTTGACGTGACCGAGCCGGAGCCGCTGCCGCCGGAGCACCCCCTCTGGAAGCAGCCAAACGCGATCATCACACCGCACATCGCCGGCTACACCGAGCGCTGGGAGGATCGCCAGATTGAGTTCTTCTCCCGAAATCTTGAGGCCTATCTGGCGGGGGAACAGCTGCCCGGCGCGGTGGACCGGGTGCACCGCTACTGACCGGAGACAAGCCCATGCAGGGCCTTGCGGTGCGCCGCCCCGGCAACATCAGGAGTGTGCATGAGGAGGGATCCGGATGTCACTGCATTGTGTGGAGATGGGAAACAAAAATGGGCCAACCATTGTGTTTGTGCACGGCGGGGGCATGGCCGGCTGGATGTGGAAAAAGCAATGGGAATCTTTTCAGGACTACCATCTGCTGATCCCTGACCTGCCGGACCACGGCATGTCCAAACAAGAGGGCGCCATCGACATCCAGGACAGCGCCGGGCGCATCGCAGACCTGATTCGCGAGAAGGCCAATGGCGGACATGCCTATGTGGTGGGCCATTCGCTGGGGGCAAAAATCATTGTTCAGCTGCTGGCAGACCACCCGGAGTTGGTGAGCAGGGCCGTTGTGGCCAGCGCTTTGTTTCGCCCCATCCCCATGCTCAACATGATGCTGAACATGCCGGCATATCGCTTGACCGTGCGGTTGCTCAAATGCAAAGCCATACTGGATATGCAAGCAAGGCAGTTTGATTTCCCGGATGCCGAATATGAGGAAAACTTCAAGCTGGAAGCAGCCGGAGAAACCGCCGAAATGCTTGAACGGATCTATGCCCAACTGAACAAATACCTGCAGCTTCCGCAGGGCCTTGGCGGGGCTGACGCGCCCACACTCGTCCTTTGCGGGGAAAAGGAACCCAAAGCGATGCGGCAGTCTGCACGGGATGTGGCCTGTGCGCTCCCGAACGGGAAAGCCTATTTGATCAAAGGAGCCAAGCACAACTTCCCCTGGGCGCAATCCGATGCGTTCAACCAAGCGGTCAGAGCATGGCTAGAAGATGTTCCGATGGAGAACCCGCTGCTCCGCGCAGCTGATTAGCCGCTGACAAGCAAAAGCCGAAGCCACGGCAAACGCGTGGCTTCGGCTTTGCTGTCAAATATGACTCAGGTCGCCTGGCCGGCAACCGCGGCATCGTTTTCGCTGTCATCGGCGATACCGTAAAGCTCCCTGCCCTGCAGGTTGAGCCGAGACCGCTCAGAATCCACCAAGGCGGAGATCCTCTCCTTCACCTTGTCAGACTTTTTCACATTGAGGATCCTGAACTCCGGCGATGTGGCGTCACCGGAGATGATCACGATTGTGCCAAGGCCCAGCAGGCGCTGCCCCAGCGTGCGGATCAACCGCATGTCCAGCACACGGTAGAGCAGGATCTCATCCTCAATGACCGTGAAAAAGCCCTTCTTCAGCACCAGCTTGCGCGGAAAGAGCGAATACCTGGTGAATGACCACGGCAAGCCCAGAAAGGTGCGCTTGCGGTCCTTCCACAAAAGCTCGGCACCGGCCGCTCCATTTTCCAGGTCAAATCCTGCCTTTTCATGCTTGGCCATGGGCCGCCACCTCTTCAAAGTTTTCCATTATTCTACAGCGATTGCAGACAATCCGCAATGGCTTCTCAGGCCCTGTCCTTTACGATCCTGATGCTTATCTTCACCACTTCGACCACACTGGCGATGATGATCACGACGAACACCCAGACAAACTGCGCCTGCAGGATTTTTATAACCGTATTGCTGCCGCCGATCATCACCTCTGTGTTGAGCAGGGCGGGCCCGCTCATCATCATGGCAACTACCACAATGTCATACAAATGCAGCACAATGTCGGCGATTCTTGTGCCCAGGCGCCAGCGGCCCTGTGCGAGGACCATTGCGTGCAACGCCAGCGAAAGCGCCCAGCCGATGTTCCACAGCGGCAGATAAACATCCAGCGCCTGCTGGGCAAGCACGGGCACACTGGCCCACTGCCCGGTGGCATCCTGTGCGTAAAAGGCAACCAGGCCGGGCATCGCGTTGAAGAGCACGAGGGCGATCACAGTGAACACAATTGTGACAATGGAATCCGCCGGCTTCCAGGCGTCTTTTGATTTCGGCACCGGTGGCAGCTTCTTCGGCTCCCAGGGCTCATCACTGCCTGCCTTGCCCCCGCGCCGGGTTATGCCACGCTCAATCCCCCAGAACACGACGGTGACCACGCCGACAACGCCCCACACAGAGGACACAAAGCTGGCCAGAAACTGCAGCACATGGCTGCCGATACTGCCGGTGGCAGCGGGAGCAAAAGCATAACCAACGAAGCTGCTCACAAACAGCCCCAGCGCCAACGCGCCAATGACGATCCAGAGCACCATGCGGTAAAACGGGTAAAGCTTCGGCCCGATCACAAATTTCTCACCCGCATAGCGCGCCGCCACATCGTCCGGCGACCCAAACTCCTTGAGCACAGCCGCCATATCCGCTTCGGTGGGTTCAGCGTCACCGATACGCGCTTCCAGCGCGTCCAGCAGAAGGGACTTCAACTCTTTCTCAATGTCTTCCCGTTGTTTGGCCGGCAGCCTCCTGCCCACATCATAAATATACCTGTCCAGCATCTCCATCGGTTCCATGCGGTTTTCTCCCTTCATTGCCTCTCCAGCATCCCGTTCATTACCTTGGCCATATCATCCCACTCCACCGTGAGCTGCCGCAGCACCTCCTGGCCCCGACCGCTCAACACGTAGTATCGGCGGGGCCGCGCTTCCTCCAAAGACCAGTCACTGTCCAGCAGCCCTTGCTTTTCCAACCGCCGCAGAAGGGGGTAAAGGGTGCCCTGCTCCACTTCCATGCCCTTTTCCGCAAGCCTCTGTGACAAGGAATATCCATACTGCCGATCGGTGAGCTGGCTCAGCACGCAGAGCACCAGTGTGCCGCGCCGAAGCTCTGACAACAATCCCTCCATTGTTTCATCCGGTTTCAAGTTGTGTATCACCTCTTGCTTTCAAATTCATTATACTGTGTGCCACACATTATTGTCAACAAGCAATTTCAAAATGATTTTCACCTGAAATCACCACTTTCCCGCCGCCAACATATGGTGCAGTAACCGAAGTTTTGGCGACGGCCAACAGACATGGCTGCGGCAAACTTTCTTGGAGGATCCTATGCTTGAACCGACATTACATACC
>JAEYYW010000124.1 GCA_023428265.1 Bacillota bacterium
CCCATGGACGCCGTGAACGGCTTGAACGTGGAGCCCGGCGGGTAAAGGGCCGATGTGGCCCGGTTGATCAGAGGCTTCATGTTCACCGGGTCATTCAGATACTTCCACTCCACCGGGTCCACCGGGAAGGTGAACAGGTTCGGGTCAAAGCTGGGCGCGCTGGCCATCGCCTCAATATAGCCGGTGGTGGGGTCCATCACGATCACGGTGCCGGCCATCTCCGGCGTGAGGTATTGCCGCAGCATCAATTCTGCTCGCTGCTGGGTCTCCAGATCGATTGTGAGCCTCAGATCGTGACCGTCCGTCACGGCTTGTTTGGCCAGCGTGATCTTTCGGTTGCCGTCAGCGTCTTCAATGTAAAGCTCATAGCCGGGCTGGCCTCGCAGGTATTTTTCAAAAGACTTTTCCAGCCCGTTCCGGCCCACCACGGCGTCCTTCGGCAGGCCGGCGTTGTCCGGATTTGCCTGGTCTTCCGGCGTCATCACGCCGGTATAGCCCAGCGTCTGTGCCAGTAGGTTGCCGTAAGGGTAATAGCGGATCACCGTCCAGGTGCTGTCGTCCACCCCCACACCGGGGATCTGCTTGAGCTCCTGCTGCTGATCCCAGGTCAGGCCGCCCTTGGGATAGGCCTTCACCACCTGCAGCGTTGCCTTTTCCTCCTGCGGTTCCTTGCTGCCGCCGGCTGTGGCGGAGGGCGATGGCTCCGGCGTGGGCTCTGGTGTGCTCTCCACGGTGGGCATGGGGGACGGCGTCTCGCCGGACACACCTTCCGCCTGCGGCGGCACCTCGTCGCTGTCTTGCTCTGTCCAGGCCGAATCGCGCTTCATCATGCCCTTGAGCTTGGCGCGCACTTCCGATTCTGTCATGCCGATCTTGGGTGCCAGCATCCGGATCAGCGTTTCGTAATTCTGCACCTTGGAGGAGTCCACATACACGGAGAGGGCATGGTCATTTTTGGCCAGCAGGTTGCCGTCGGCGTCAAAAATCTCACCCCGGCTGGGGTTGTTTTGCCGGAGCACCGCCCTGTCGCCCTCCGCAAGGCCCGGCAGGATCAGCTCCGTGCTCCAGTCGATGAGCCATTTGCGGCCTTCCTTCACAAGCGGCGCGGCCATGTTCAGCTTGAACTGGCCCACCTTTTCCGTGGCCATCGCCATTGTGTAGCGGGCGGTCTTGTGCGTTTCATCCACACTGTCGATGGCGGTGAGCTCGCAGCGCAGAGAGGTCAGGCCAAAGGCCCTGTAGATGTCGTCATAACGCATTGCCAGTGTGGAGAGCGTGATTTTCTCGCGGGCCTCGTCGGTCAGCAGCTGATAGATGCGTGCATATTCGGCGTTTTCCAAAAAGGAGAGAAAACGGTTCACGGTGTCTGCTTCGTTTGCGCTCTGGCAACCGGACACCGGCAGGATCATAATAAGTGCGACCAGGATCGCTGCGATCCGGCGCGTGAGGTTCGCTTTGTTCATGGTCGAATTATAGCATTCAGTGGGGGAAAATGGTAGTTGGGTTGATTGTATCCTTCACGATTGTTGCACGGGCTGTGACGCCCGCTGATCCATCAGCCTGTGCCCGGCGCGCGGGATTCGCTTTATTCATGCGCCTTGTTGCGGAGCTTTCGTCGATTGCTGCTGATCGGTGTCGCATTCTCCCGTGTTGTGCGGGGATGTATCGTTTCTTGTCGAGGGGATTTTCTTGATAATCAATTCAAATATGCTATGATGTTTTTACTTTCGTAGTGATTCCCGCGGTTCAGCCACGTATGCCGGGAGGGCGCCGAAATGGATCGAAATTTAGCCAAAACCCGGATTCCGCGCGCCATATCGCAAGCATCAACGGTGCGGCAGCCCACGATGGCGGAGCGTGCGCTGGAAAGCTTGCCCGAGGCGGTGGTCGCAATCGACAACCGGTTCCGCGTCACACTTTGGAACAGGGCCGCCGAGCGCACCTATGGCTGGGCTGCCGCTGAAGCGGTCGGCTGCGATGTCTCCGCGGTGCTGAAGCCCCGTTATGCCGAGATGGGCCTCCAGCATGCCTTGAGCAACCATCGCGGGCCCGGCACGCTCTATCTGGAGGCGGCCTTCTCAGCCAAAGACGGCGGCCTGGTCATGACGCTTTGCGAAATCGCGCCGCAACTGAACCGCAAAGGCCTGCTCACAGGGGCCGTGTGCATACTGAGGGATATCGGCAGCACGCTGGGCCTCAATGACCGGCCTGACCGCAGCGCGCGCACCACCGAGTTCCTCTATGACGTTGTGGAGCGCTTGCTCAGGCAAGATCTTTCCGCCGGCCTCATTGAGGAAACCTGTGTCACCGTGATGCGCTTTTTGGGCTGCGATATCTTTGTGAACTACCTTGCCGGTGACGGCGGCAAGCTATATCTGAATTCCAGCAGCGGGATAGACCCCGCCCGGCTGCTGCCCTGCGCCATCAAGGGCAACGGCCAGGGCGTGAGCGGCAGGGTTGCGGAGAGCAGGCAGATCCTTGTGTTTGCCGGCGGCCAGCGTGGCGGTGACAGCGATTATGACCAACTGCTGGCCATGGGCATCCGCGCCTATGTGTGCCACCCGCTTCTGGCCGGAGACCAGCTGATGGGCACGCTGGCGTTCGGCTCCGCCTGCAAGGATTCCTTCGAGGTTTGGGAGCTGGCCCTTGTCCGGGTGGTGTGCGGCCATGTGGCTGCCGCGCTGCACCGGCTTGGCACCGAGGCCAACCTTGAGCGCATGACCCGGGAGCTCCGCGACAAAAACCGGCTCATCACCGACTTTTTCACCAACATCTCCCATGAGTTTAAAACGCCTCTGTCCATCATCCTTGTGAACCTGCAACTGATGGAATATCGGATGAAAGACGCCGGCCCGCGCCACGAGGGCATCGTCAAGGGCGTTGCGGTGATGCGGCAAAACGCGCTGCGGCTGCTCCGGCTCATCGGCAACCTGCTGGATGTCACTAGGATTGACGCCGGCTTTATGAACCCCCGGTTTGCCGAGGCCGACGCGGTGGAGCTGGTGCGCGGCCTGGTGGAGTCTGTGAGCGACATCGCGATGAACGCCGCGCTGTCCGTCCGCTTTGAAAGCAACTGTGACAGCCGTGTGATGCCGCTGGATGCCGAGAAGATGGAGCGGGTGATCCTCAACCTGCTCTCCAACGCCATCAAGCACACGCCGGCAGGCGGCAGCATCGAGGTGCGCCTGCAATGCGGCGCCGAGTCTGTGCTCATCAGCGTGCGTGACACCGGCGAGGGGATCCCGCTGGATCGCCAGGAAGTGATCTTTGACCGGTTCAGGCAGGCAAACTCATCGCTCACCCGCTCCAGCGAGGGCTGCGGCATCGGCTTGTCGCTCGCCCGCGCATTGGTGGAGCTCATGAAGGGCAGGATCTGGGTCACCAGCGCGCCGGGCGTGGGCAGCGAGTTCTGTGTGGAGCTGCCCATATTGCCGCCGCTCAAAGGCCGGCAGCTTCCCGAGGCGGAGGGGATGCCCCTTTCCCGCAAGCTCGAAATGGAGTTTTCCGATATCAGCAAAATCGGCAGGGCTTGATTTCCCGGAAATACCAGCTATGCAGCCCTCTTTAAAAGGGGCTACCTTGCCATTTTACAAATAGATGTTTCATTGCACCAATAAAGTGGATATAATAACTAATATATATCTGTTCAGTGGGGTAAAAATGGACTTCTCTTGTCCGATCATCCTGACAAACCGCAACTTCCGCATCAAGAGCTGGAACCAGGCCGCCGAGCAGGTCTATGGTTGGACCAGTGAGGAAGCCTGCGGCAAAAACCTGGACGAGCTGCTGCTGACCAGCTATGAAGGCGCCCGATTCGAGGAGCTCTATGCAAGCCTGCTTGCTTCCGGCCGGGTGGCGCTGGATGTGCACCACACGGCCCGCGATGGCAGGGTGCTCCGGATGCGCGGCACCGCTTCCTTGTCCAGGACCGGCGACGGGGAAATCACCGGCATTGTGCATGTGCTCAAAGAGGAGCGCGAGCAGCCGGCCGGCGAGCCCATTCTCCCGGTGCAGCCGGACGATGGCCGGGGCAGCGAGCTCATCGGCATGCTGGAGAAGCTTGCCGACGACCTTTGGGTTTATGACATCCCCAGCAACACCGAGTGGCATTCCAGCCGCGCGCCCGGCGGGCGGGGCGTCGATGATTTTGACGCCGTGCACCCGGACGACTGGGAGCGGGTGGACAATGAGCTCAAACAGGCCGTGGCCAGCCGCTGCGAAACCTTCCTGCTGCAATATCGGGCCGCGGAGGCCACCGGGGAATACCGCTGGGCGATGAACCGCGGCCGAATCGAGTATGACGGCGATGGCCGGCCCTGCAAAATGGTTGGCATGACCACCGACATCTCCGGCCTCAAGCAGGAAGAGCAGCAGCTGCGGGAGCGCGTTGCTGGGCTGGAGAAGCAGCTGGAGGAGCTCACGGAAAAGAACCGGGCGATGACCGACTTCTTTACCAACATTTCCCATGAGTTTAAAACACCGCTTTCAATCATGCTGGTGGATCTGCAGCTGATGGAATACCGCCTGCGGGGCGCCGGCAGCTCCGAGCTGAAGGAGAGGCTGGGCAAGACGGTGGCGATCATGCGCCAGAACGCGCTGCGCCTGCTCCGGCTCATTGGCAACCTGCTGGACGTCACCCGCATCGAGGCCGGCTTTATGAAAGCCCGGCTCATTAACGCCGATGTTGTGGCGCTGGCGCAGCAGCTCACCGAGTCGGTGCGCAGCTATGCCGCCAATGCGGGCATCGAGCTCACCTTTTCCAGCGATAAAAACAGCCGCCTGATGCCGCTGGACAGCGACAAGCTGGAGCGCATCATGCTCAACCTTTTGTCTAACGCCATCAAGCACACCAGGCAGGGCGGCCACATCGCCGTGGCACTCGTCAACGACCAGGCAAAAGTAACCATCATGGTCAAAGACGACGGCGAGGGCATCCAGGAAGACCGTAAGGACTTTGTTTTCGACCGGTTCCGCCAGGTGAACACCACGCTCACGCGCATGAGCGACGGCAGCGGCATCGGCCTGGCGCTCACCCGCGCGCTGGTGGAGCTGCTGCAGGGCCGCATCTGGTTTGAGAGCAAGCCCGGCGAGGGCGCCGAGTTTTTTGTGGAGCTCCCGGTGCTGCAGGCAGACTGGCAGAGTACTCCGCCGGAGGTGGACGGCATCCCCAGGGAGAAGAAGGTGGAAATGGAGTTTTCCGATATCAGCAGGATAGAGAGAGGGTAGACCAGGATCAACGCTTAGGCAACGAATCACCTGATTTGATGGCACATAGCCCGGTATAAGCAAGCTGACACTTATGGTATAGAGGCAATGTGGAAGGGGCAGATGCTCCGAACACGCTGGAAACGCAATCCTCTGGGCAAAGAATCATACAGGCGGTTGATGCCAAGCGTTTTATGAATGTGAGGCTTTTAGTTGATTAACGGAGGCCCTACTATGGATGACCTGAATGAATTACAAGCCAAAATGTCTAAGTTCGCAGTAGATATAGCAGATGAATTCAATATCCGTCTAGATTACTCAACTCGGTCGATCAAAAAAGTCGAAGTCATATTGTCACAGATCCATGCAGAATTTGTGAAAAGTAATAATGATGAAGGCCTTAATGGAATAGCTCTTGAATTTGCATTCTATATTATTACTGTTATAGAAAAGAACTTTGAAAAGGGAAAGATAGAAAGAGATCATAAGGATTTTGGTAAGAACACATTCCCTTTTTATTGGAGGAGCAAAACACTATTCCCTTATTCGTGGTGCCTAAAAAGAATTTATGATGGTGAAGGGGATAACGTCTGGGTCAAATATAAAACATTGGTATTGGATGAGAAAGAAAAGAAGAAGATATTTGAAATTTTTAAACGAATGACTGAATGAAATACTTACTAAATTCGATGTAACTGCCACCTCTGGTTTGATTGAGCATATTGTACTCACCTTCATAATCGATCGGGCTGTAAAAGAAATTATTTAAAATCCCTCTTGACGAACGAACACTTGTTAGTTTATACTGCAATCACAAACTAACAAGCGTTCGTTAGTATGCCTGAAAGGATGTAAAACAATGAAAAAGATTGTCGCGATCATCGGCAGCCCCCGAAAGGGCGAGACGCTTCAGGCCGTGGAGCGGCTGGAGCGTGAAATGCAAAAGCATGGCGAGGTGCAGTTTGAAATAGTGATGCTCTCGCAGGTGGCGCTGCGCGACTGCACCGGCTGCCACAACTGCATCCTGAAAGGCCGGGAGACCTGCCGTGAGGCCGAAAAGGTGAAAGCGCTGTTTGACAAGATGGCGGCGGCAGACGCCGTGGTGCTGGCAAGCCCCGTCTATAACCAGGGCGTCACGGCGATCATGAAGAAGTTTCTGGACTACTTCACTTATCTGTGGCACCGGCCTGCGCTGTTTGGCGTGAAGTTTTTCGGCGTGTCGTCCGGCGGCGGCATGTTCAAGGGCACGTTTCAAACCATGAAGGAAAACGTGGCCAGCTGGGGCGGCACCTGGCTTGGCGAGCTGGGCGTGCCCCATTATGAGGCGCTGACGGACAAGTTCCGCGCCAAGGCGGACAAAACCGCCGTGAAGAAGGCCGCGCAGTTTTGGGCCGCCCTGCAGGACAGCCACCTGCCCCGGCCCACGCTGGGCCGCCTCATGAGCTTCCGCATGTGGCGGATGAACGCCGTGTTCAACGAGGCGGACAAGGCCCACTGGGCCGGAAATGGCTGGCTTGACAAAAAGTGCCGTTACTATTATGAGGCAAAAATCAACCCGCTTGCCAACGGGCTGGCAGCCCTGCTGATGGGCGTCGCCCGGCTGGTAATGCGCGGCATCTATGTGGGGTATTGAGCTGTGGCCATGAGCACGAGGGACCGCATTCTGGAGGCTGCCATTGACCTGTTTGCCGAGAAGGGGTTCGGCGAGGTTTCCATCCGCGAGATCACGCGGGCCGTGGGCATCAAGGAAAGCTCGCTTTACAACCACTTCGCCAGCAAGCAGCAGCTTCTGGATGAAATCTTTGACTATCTGAAGCGCCATTACGACGCGATGACAATCCCTGAGGAGTCTGTGGCGGAGATGATGGCCGGCATCACGGCCGAAGAGCTGGTGGATTTGAGCCTCAAAAGCTTCCAGGCCTATCTGGGCAACCCCCGGTTTCTCAAGATCTGGCGGATCCTCTCCATTGAGCGCTTCACCAACGCCAGGGCCCGTGAGCTGTTCAACCGCCATTTCATCGATGAGCCGATGAAGTTTCAAGCCAAGGTGTTCGCCGCGCTGATGGAGCGGGGGCAGATGCCGCCGATGGACCCGATGGTGCTTGCGCGGGAGTTTTTCTCCTACATACTCTTTCTTTACTTCCGCTACATCGAGGCTGACCCCATGGTGGACATTGCCGGCAACACCGAGCTGCAGCGGATGATCAAAGAGCACATGGAGTTTTTGAGGTTTGCGTTTAGGAAGCAGTAAGTACTTTTGTTTGGCAAAAGTACCAAAACCATCGGGGGAAGGCAGGTTCCCAAGACCTCGCTTCCAAGCCCGCCGGGGCGGGCCGAAGACAACTCCTCGGTCGCGCGCTCCCTCGTCAAACAGTCTCTCGGCCTGATCGCCCCAGTTGGCTTTTCAGCCGAGGTGGAACCTGCAAATCCCCCGAACCCCCTTTGAGACCGGAGGAACGTAATTTGAAAGGAATGAACACAATGTCTAAAAAAATGTCCGTCATGGGTGTGGGCCACAAGATCGCCCTGCCGACACTGCTGTGGCTGGCCGCTGCGGAAGCACTGAGCCTTGTTTTCAAACCGGCCTTCTCCATATCCGGTGACCGCCAAACCCTTTTGATCATCGGCCTTGCCCTGATCGTCGTAGGTTTCTCGCTGAACCTTGCCGCCGCTTTCACGATGCTGAAAGCCACCAAGGACAGGAAGCTGGCTACCACCGGCCTGTACTCGGTCTTCCGCGACCCGATGTACACAGTGATGATCTGCCTCACGCTGCCGGGCCTGTTCCTGCTGTTCAACAGCTGGCTTGTGCTGCTGGGTGTGATCCCGGCCTATCTGGCCTACCGGGTGTTTGTGAAGGAAGAGCACAAATATCTGGAGGGGCTTTATGGCGAGCAATACAGGGATTATGTGAAGAAAGTGCCGGTGAAGATTTGAAAAGTATTGGAATCATGGGATAACTGGGCGGGCACGAACCCGCCCTTTGTTCGTTGACAGGCTGGCGGGCGTTCGGTATCATTCAAGCATAATTCCCAATAACCTGTTTCCTTGGGGGGTCCGGGGGATTGCAATTCCACCTCTGAGATGTGGAAATCAGGGCGATCTGGCCGAGCGACTGTTTGAGGAGGGCGAAGCCCGACGAGTTGTCGTCGGCCCGCACTGATGACAACATCGAAGAGGTCTTGGGAATTTGCCTCCCCCGGGGGTTTTTGGTACTTTTGCCCCGCAAAAGTACTATAGGACAAGCAAGAGCCGAAGGGAGAATCACTATGGAAAAAGACAACCTCCCCACCACCATCGACGAATACATCGCCCAGTTCCCGCCGGATGTGCAGGAAAAGCTGCAGGCGCTGCGCCGGTGCGTCCGCGAGGCCGCGCCGGAGGCCGTGGAGAAGATCAGCTGGGCCATGCCCACGTTTTATCTGAAAGGTAACCTGGTGCATTTCGCTGTTGCCAAGCACCACGTCGGCCTTTACCCCGGCGCTTCCGGCGTGGAGGCATTCCTGCCGGAGCTGGGAGGCTACAAAACCAGCAAGGGCGCGATACAGTTCCCGCTGGAAAAGCCGCTCCCGCTGGAGTTGGTCGGCCGGATCGTGCGCTTCCGCGTGGCGGAAAACACCGCCGCGGCAAGCGGGCAGCCAGGCAAGGCGGACCGCTGAGGTTATGCATAAAAATAACACATTTCTCATTTTCATGCAGGCCGTGCTCCTGCCGCACCGCCATGGTGCCGGCTTTGTGCACCTGCACAACACCGCTGTGAGTCGGAAAAAAGGAGCCTGTGCCCGCCCTTCAGGCATTCCCCCGCAAGCCTAGTCATACCGCGTGTTTTGTAGCGTGAAAGCCGGTTGATTGTGCTTTTTCAATGTTCCATAGGGGTATCAAATATAAACTTTAAGTTGTTTGAATGTTAAAAGATTAACATTTGTTGCAAAATTGCCATCAAGTTGTATAATATAGCGAGCTTACCGGAATGGAACCGATTGCTCCGGTTCCACTGCAATGCCGCTCATTGAAGACGCCTACCTCGACCCCGTGTGATCCGGCAGGCCGGTGCAGAGCGCAAAAGCCATCCGGCAACATAACTGGGGGAGAATGACGCTGATGGGTTCAGTTCTTCTGCTGTGTGCTGTTTTTGTCCCGATCGCAGGCTCCTTTCTGCTGCCTCTTGCCGGCATGAAAAGCAAATCGCTTCGCAATGGCCTGGCCTTGGTGCTGGTGCTGGCGAGCTTTGGTGCGTCCGCCGCGCTGCTGCCCGATGTGCTTTCCGGCAGCGTTGTTTCGTTGCGCGCGGAGCTGCCGCTGGGCCTGAGCTTCAGCCTCATGGCCGACGGCCTTGCCGTGTTTATGGCGCTGGTGAGCTCTTTTGTGGCGGCGGTCATTGTGCTCTACTCCATGAGTTATGTGAGCCATTATGAGCATCAGAACGAATATTACCTGATGGTCGTGCTGTTCATCGGCGCGATGATGGGGCTGGTATACTCCACCAACCTGATTTATCTCTATCTCTTCTGGGAAATCTCCGCCGTTGCCTGCTGGCGGCTCATCGGCTTCTTCCGCGAGAAGGAATATGTGCTGCGGGCCGACAAGGCAATGCTGATCACCGTGGCCGGCGCGCTCGTGATGCTGCTGGGCTTTGTGATGATCTATACCCAATACGGCACCTTTGACCTCAAGGAGCTCCGCGGCAAGGCGATATCCGACTGGGCTGTGGTGCTGATCCTGTTTGGCATTTTGAGCAAGTCCGCCACGCTGCCGCTGCACACCTGGCTGCCCGACGCCGGTGTGGCCCCCTCGCCGGTCACCAGCCTGCTGCACGCCGCGGTGCTGGTGAAGATCGGCGTCTACGCGTTTGCCCGGCTCTTTCTCAACACCTTTGTGCTGCCCGACGTGTGGCACACCGTTGTGCCGGTGATCGCGGCGGCCAGCGCGTTGGTTTCAGCCGGCGCGGCCATTGTGGAAACAGACATCAAGCGCATCGTGGCCTATTCCACGGTGAGCCAGCTGGCTTTCATCCTGCTGGGCCTGGCGTCCGGCAGCAAGATGGGCGCCGCCGGCGGCCTGCTGTATATCATGATGCACAGCCTGGCCAAGGGCGGATTGTTCCTGTGCGCCGGCATTGTGGAGCAGAAGACACACACCAAGGACGTCCGCAAGCTGGGCGGCCTTGTCAGGACCATGCCGGTCACCGCGGCGGCCTTTGCCATTTGCGCTTTTTCGGTGATGGGTTTGCCGCCGCTGGGCGGGTTCTTCGCCAAATACATGGTGATCAACGGCGCGGTGGAAGCCGGCCAGAGCTGGATGGCCGCCGTGTTTGTGCTGGGCGCTGTGCTCACGGTGATTTACCTGCTCCGCGTGTTTGCGCTAGTGTTTATGGGTGAGTATAAGGGCGGGCAGGAGCCGCCCAGGGAGGGCTCCCGCACCATGGTCGCCTCGGTGGTGGCGTTGGCCGCGCTGTCCATCCTGGCCGGTGTCTTCATCGTCTTCCCCTCCAACTTCACGGCGCAGATCGTTGACGGGATGGCGGTGATGCTGAAATGAACAGCGCAATTTTGTTGTTCCCGGTGCTGATTCCTCTGGCGGCCGCGCTGTGCGTGTTCCTGCTGCCGAAGTCGGACAAATGGGTCAAGATCGTGTTTGCCCTGATTGCCACGGCGGCAAACCTGGCGCTTTCCATCCTGCTGATGGGCCGCGAGCTCTCGTTCGCGCTGCCCTGGGGCGCCGGCATCGAGCTCAACTTCAGGCTCTACAACTTCAGCGCCTTCATCGGCCTTGCCGCCAACGGGTTCGGGCTGCTGATCGCGCTCTATGCCTCGTCCTTCATGAAGGGCAAGCCATACCCCCGCATGTTCTGGGCGTTTTTGCTGCTCACGCTGGCCTTTGTCAATGGCGCGGTGCTGGCCAACAACCTGATCGTGCTTCTGTTCTTCTGGGAAGGCTTGCTGGGCATTCTGTTCGCGATGATCCTGACCGGCGGCATCCGGGCGTCCAAGACGGCGGTGAAGGCCCTTGTGCTCAACGGCACCGCCGACCTGTGCATGATGCTGGGCATCGGCATGACGGCCCATCTGGCCGGCACAACAACGATGGATAAAATCAGCGGCCTGCCGGTGGAGGGCCTCGGGGCCGCGGCGTTTGCGCTGATGATGGTCGGCGCGATTGCCAAAGCCGGCTCCATGCCGTTTCACAGCTGGATCCCCGACGCGGCGGACGACGCCCCCACGCCCTTCATGGCCTTTCTTCCGGCGGCGCTGGAAAAGCTGCTGGGCATCTATCTGCTGGTGCGCGTGAGCATGGACCTGTTCAAGTTCCAGCCCGGCACCGCGATGAGCGTTGTGATGATGACGATCGGCGTGGTCACGATCCTGCTGGCCGTGATGATGGCGCTGATCCAGAAGGACTACAAGCGCCTGCTTTCCTACCACGCCATCAGCCAGGTGGGTTATATGATCCTGGGCATCGGCACGGCGCTGCCGGTGGGCATTGCCGGCGGCCTGTTCCACATGATCAACCACGCGATGTATAAATCCGGCCTTTTCCTCACCGCCGGCTCGGTGGAGAAGCAGACCGGCACCACCGATCTGAAAAAGCTGGGCGGCCTCGGGCGCAGGATGCCCGTCACGTTTGCCTGTTTCCTTATCACGGCCGCCGCCATCTCCGGCGTGCCGCCCTTTAACGGCTTCTTTTCCAAGGAGCTGATCTTTGACAGCGCATTGGAAAGCGGCTGGATCTTCTATCTGGGCGCCGCCCTTGGCGCGTTTTTGACCGCCGCGTCCTTTTTGAAGCTGGGCCACGCGGCATACTTCGGAAAACCCGGTGAGGCAGTAAAGGATGTCAAAGAAGCACCGCTGCCCATGCTGGTGCCGATGCTTGTGCTGGCGGCGCTCTGCACGCTCTTCGGCGTTTGGAACGCGCTGCCGCTGCAGGGCCTCATTGAGCCGGTGCTGGGCCACCGGCTGGAGGGCGAAACGTTTGCCGGCCTGCCGCACAATTGGGCGCTGGTTGCCGTCTCGCTGGCAGTGCTGCTGCTGGCCGTGCTCAACCACTTCTACGGCGTGAAGAAAACGGGCAAAGGCCTGGGCGCGGTGGACCACATCCACTATGCCCCCGGCTTGCGCCAGATTTATGACGCTGCCGAGAAGCGCTGGTTTGACCCTTATGAGCTGGGCATGAAGCTGGTGAATGGTTTCTCCAAGGTGCTGTTCGCCATCGACCGGGCCATCGACTGGGTGTTCAACCATTTCTTTGCCTGGGCGGCGGGCGGCCTGTCCTGGCTCATCCGCAAGCCCCACAACGGCACGCACTGGATGTATCTGCTTTGGGTGCTGGGGGGCATGGTGGTTGTGGCTGCGATGTTCTTTGCGGTGTTTTAGCTCGCTCCGCCGCCTGGGGCGGCACCTCCCTTAAAAACTCCGACAGGGCCGCACTTGTCCCCCTCTTGAGGGGGATGTCACGAAGTGACAGGGGGAGTCTTTAAATCCCCCCTGGCCCTGTGGAGCCATCCCCCCTTGAATATTTGCCTTTGGCAAAAACAAGGGCGGGTAGGGAATCGTTTGTGTACGGGCGGGGCTCTGTACCCTCCCACGAATGTTAGAAATTGATCAGAGGAATCATCATGCCAGCATTCTTTCTCCTGATCCCCCTGGCGGGCGTCATATTGCAAAACGTTATGAGCCGCAAACGCGGTGAAAAGGCCGCGCCCTGGATCACCGGCGTGGTGTGCGCCGCGTTGATGGCAATGGCGCTCACGCCGTCGCTGCCGCTTTGGCAGTGGCTGAGCGACAGGATCAACCTGCCTTTTGGCTACACCATGGCCATGGACTTCATGGGCTCGGTGGCGCTCTTCACGATCGCGCTGGTGGCGCTGATGGCGGTGGTGCTCAACAACGGGTGCGACAGCCTGAATTTCGCCAACCTCACGCTGATGGCCGTGATGGGCATGAGCGGCGTGGTGCTGGTGCGCGACCTGTTCAGCGTCTACATCTTTCTGGAGCTCACCGCCGTATCAAGCTATGTGCTGATCTCCATGCGCAAGGAGCGGGAGGGGTTTGAGGGCGCGTTCCAATATCTGGTGCTTTCGGCGGTGGCCACGATCCTGATGCTGACTGCCATCGCGCTCATCTATCTCACGATCGGCAAGCTCGATTACGCGGCGCTGGCGCAATATCTCTCTGCCAACACCGGTGCGATGAGCCTTGCGATGAAGGCCGCCGTGATCCTGCTGGCCTCCGGCTTTGCGATCAAGGCCGGGCTGGTGCCGTTTCACGGCTGGGTGCCGGGGGCTTACACAGCCGCCCCGCCGGCCGTCTCCGTGCTGCTGGCCGGCATTGCGACCAAGGCCGGCGGCGTCTACGTGATTCTGAGGCTCATGCACGACGTGCTGGGCGCCGCGGGGCTGGGCATGCCCTTCATGGTGCTGGGCGCGGTGAGCATTGTCGTGGGCGCGCTGGCCGCCATCGGCCAGAAAGACATGAAGCGCATGCTGGCCTGGTCCAGCGTGAGCCAGGTGGGCTATATCATCCTGGGCGCGGGGCTGGGCACGAAGCTCGCGCTGCTTGGCGCGCTGCTGCACTTCTTCAACCATGCCGTTTTCAAGTCGCTGCTGTTCGTCAACGCCGCCACCGTGGAGGCCCAGGCCGGCACCCGCGACATGGACCAGCTGGGCGGGCTGGCAAACCGCATGAAAATCACCGGGGGCACCTCGGTGGTGGGTTTCCTCTCCACGGCCGGCGTACCGCCGCTCTCCGGCTTCTGGAGCAAGCTTTTGATCATTATGGCGCTTTGGCAGGCGGGCTATGCCGCCTTTGCCGTCGTGGCGCTACTGGCCAGCGTGATCACGCTGGGCTATTTCCTGATCCTGCAGCGCAAGGTGTTTTTCGGCAAGCTGCGGGAAGGCTTTGAGAATATCCGCGAGGGCGGGGCAAACTACACGGTGCCTGCTCTCATTTTAGCCGGGATCACCGTGGCCGCGGGCATCGCGATGCCCTTCCTGCTGGGCTGGCTTCAGTCCATGAAGTTGTTTTAGCGCCTGAGAACGAAACCCGAGGGGGTAGAGCTTTGGATTCCAACACGCTGGTATATGGGTTGCTGCTTTTGGGGCTGGTGGTCTCAACGGCGTGCACGGTGATGATACGCAGCCTCATCAAATCTGCCATTGCGCTGGCCGTCACGTCGGCGGTGCTCACGGTGATCATGTTTTTGCTGGGGGCCACTTTGGCCGCCGTGCTGGAGCTTTCGGTGTGCGCGGGCCTGATCACGGCCGTGTTTGTGAGCACGGCCAGCCTGACCAAAAACCTCACCACCGAGCAGCAGGTTGCCGCATCCCGAGAGCGCGCGAAGAAAACCATCTGGCTGCCGCTGCTGCTGGCCGCCGTGGGCATCGTCGCGCTGCTGGTCTTCCCAAACCTGCCGCTGGTGCTGGCCAATGTGCCCGCTGACGACGCTGCTGCCCGCGAGGCGCTCTGGAACAGCCGGCAGCTGGATATCCTGGGCGCGATCCTGATCGTGCTGGCCGGTGTGTTCGGCGTGGTCGTGCTGTTCAAAGGAAAGGCGGTGAAGCACTGATGCTGCTCACGCTGTTTATCATGGGTGTGGCGATGGTGTTCGCCGCCGGCATCTACAGCCTGATCACCACCAGAAACCTGATCCGCGTGGTCATCTCGCTGGAGGTGCTCACCAAGGCCGTCACACTTTTGATCATCCTGGCCGGCGTGATGACGGGCCGCATGGCTGAGGCGCAGACCTTTGCGATCACGCTCATTGTGATTGAAGTGATTGTGACGGCCATCGCCGCCGGTATTGTGATCGGCGTGTTCCACCACAACGACTCGGTGGACACAAGGAAGCTGACGAACCTCAAAGAATAGAACGACTCCCTCCGCCGCCGTTGGCGGCACCTCCCTCTATGAGGGAGGCAAGTAGAACTCTTACTGTGATGTACTTGTCCCCCTCGTTGAGGGGGATGTCGCGAAGCGACAGGGGGAGTTCATGGAGAGCCCTATGGGGCGGCAGGGTTTGTGCCCCCAATCACCGACAACCGCGCGCCCGGCGCATACGATAGGAGTGGAAGGATAGGATGAGTTTGATGTTTCTGCTGGCCCCGCCGGTGGCCTTTTTGATCATGCTGGCACTGGCCGGGGGTTTTTCCTGGCTTTCGTCCCGGTTCGCCGCCAAGGGAACCCCCTATGCCGGCAAGGAGCGGGCATATGCCTGCGGGCAAAATGTGGATGTGAATAAGATCCAGCCGGATTATGAGGAGTTTTTTCCGGTGGCTTTCTTCTTCACGATCATGCACGTGGCGGCGCTGATCATCGCCACGGCCCCCAGGGGCCACTGGTTTGCGGCGGCGGTGTTTATCGCCGTGGCGGCGCTGGCGCTGAAAGTGCTTTTCAGGAGTGAGGAAGATGTCCGTAATTGACAAGATGATCACCTGGGCCCGCATGAAGTCGCCGTGGATCATCCATTTCAACACCGGCGCCTGCAACGCCTGCGACATTGAGATCCTGGCTGCGCTGGCCCCCCGGTTTGACCTGGAGCGGTTCGGCGTGCAGCAGAAGGGCACGCCCCGCCACGCCGACGTGCTGGTGTGCTCCGGGCCCGTCACCATGCAGACCCGTGACCGCCTGAAGCGCATCTGGGAGCAGATGGCCGAGCCCAAGTTTGTGGTGGCCGTGGGCACCTGCTCCTGCTCCGGCGGCGTGTTTGAAGGCTGCTACGGCGTGGAGGGCGGCATTGACGCGGCCATCCCCGTGTCGGCCTATATCCCCGGCTGCCCGGCCACGCCGGAAGCCATCATTGACGGCGTGGTGAAGCTGCTTTCCACGCTGGAGCATAAGGAAGAGAAGGCCGCCGGAAAAACCGCCGCGGCCCCGGAGGGGGGAAAGCCCGATGCATGAGCGGGAAGACGCCATCTGCCAGGCGCTGGAGAGCCGCTTTGATTTCTTGGCCGGCAAGTGCGCGGTCACGCGCGAGCGCCGGATCTTTGCCGAGGCCCCGCGGGAGAAAACGCTGGAGGTCATCGAATTCCTCAGAGACGAGCAGGGCTTTGATTCGCTTTGCACGATGACCGGCATGGACTCCGGTGAACACTGGGAGATCATCTATCATCTTGCCCGCGGCGGCATTGTGATGAACCTGAAAGCGTTTGCGCCCAAGGCCGACCCGGTTTTTGACACGGTGACGGGCCTTTTTGCCGGCGCCACGATGTATGAGCTGGAGATCCACAACCTGCTGGGCGTGACCATTCGCGGCATCCCCGGCGACATCAAATACCCCCTGCCGGATGACTGGCCTGAGGGGCAATACCCGCTGCGCAAGGAGTGGCAGAAGCAGGCCCCCGCGCAGCCTGGGGAAGGGAGCTGAACAAATGGGCAAGGTCGTGATTCCCGTCGGGCCGCAGCACCCGGCGCTCAAGGAGCCGGAAAGCTTTGTGCTGGCGCTGGACGGCGAAAAGGTCGTGGGCGCGGCGCTCAACTTCGGTTACAACCATCGCGGCATTGAGAAAGCCTGCGAAGGCCGCACCTATATGCAGGACATTTATCTGATCGAGCGCGTGTGCGGCATCTGCTCCCACTCCCATTCCACCGCCTTCATCCAGGCCGTGGAAGAGATCGCCGGCGTGCAGCTTCCCGCGCGGGCGGCGTGGCTCCGGGTGCTGGTGGGCGAGCTGGAGCGCATCCATAGCCACATGCTCTGGCTCGGCGTGGCCGGCCACGAGCTCGGGTTTGACACGCTTTTCATGTACACCTGGCGCGACCGCGAGCTGGTGCTGGATCTGTGTGCCGAGCTCACCGGCAACCGCGTGAACTACGGCATCAACACCTATGGCGGCGTGCGCCGCGATTTCACCGCCGAGCAATTTGCCGATGTGCGCCATGTGGTGGACCAGCTGGAGGAGCGCACCAAATACTATCTGGATCTGGCCGCCAATGAAACCACGCTGCACCTCAGAATGTCCGGCGTGGGCAAGCTCTCCTATGACGACGCCATCCGCCTGGGCGCGGCGGGCCCTGTGGCCCGCGCCGCTGGTGTGGACAGAGACGTGCGCCGTGACGATCCCTATGCCGCCTATGCCGAAATGCCCTTTGAGGTGATCACCGACGACCATGCCGATGTGTTTGGCCGGGCGGTGGTGCGCATCAAGGAGCTGCTGGAAAGCTATAAGATCATCCGGCATGTGCTGGACAACATCCCCGAAGGCCCCATCGCCGCAAAGTTCCCGCGCAGGGTGCCCGCCGGCGAAGCGCTGAGCCGTTACGAGGCCCCCCGTGGCGAGGATGTGCACTATGTGCGCGCCAACGGCACCGACAAGCCGGAGCGTGTCAAGCTCCGGGCTCCCACGATGGCCAACGCCGCCGCTGTGGCCCACATGCTGGAGGGCGGCTACCTGGCCGATGTGCCGATCGTGATCGCCGCCATTGATCCGTGCTTCTCCTGCACCGACCGCGTGGCGCTGGTGCAGGATCTGAACAGCGGCAGCCAGACCGCGCTGGACTGGAACACATTGCGGCAATACAGCATCGACTGGCACCGCGAGCGGGGCCTGGATTTCTCGAGCATGAAAATCGGAGGCAACCGGTAAATGGCACTGTTCACCATGCTGATTTTCCCAGGCCTGTTTTTTCTGATGGCCTACTCGCTGGTGGTGGAGTTTGTGGATCGCAAGCTCTACGCCCGTTTTCAGAACCGCAAGGGCCCTCCATGGTATCAACCGCTGGCCGACACGATCAAGCTCATGAGCAAGGAGAGTATCGTGCCCTGCGAGGCGGACCGCCAGTGGTTCAAGGCGCTGCCGGTGTTTGCGATGGCGTCGGTGGCCACGGCGTTCCTCTATGTGCCGGTGTGGGGCACAAAATCCCTGCTCCCCTTCACCGGCGACGTGATCGTGATCCTGTATCTGCTGACGATCCCGACGCTGACGTTCTTTCTGGCCGGGTGGAATTCCTCGTCGCTTTATGCGGCGCTGGGCAGCGTGCGCACATTGACGCAGCTGTTTGCCTATGAGGTGCCGCTGTTTGCGGCAATCCTGGGCCCGGCGCTGCTGGCCGGCACATGGTCGCTTTCCGGCATTGCGCAGTTTTATGCCGAGCGGCCTCTGCTGGCATTGGTAAACCTGCCCGGCTTCGCCGTGGCGCTCATCGCCATGCAGGGCAAGCTGGAGCGCGTGCCCTTTGACACGCCGGAGGCTGAAACCGAAATCGTGGCCGGTGCCTTCACCGAATATGGCGGGCGGCATCTGGCGATCTTCCGCGTGGCCATCGATATGGAGACGGTGGTGCTGGCCAGCATCCTGGCCGCCGTTTATATCCCGCTGTTCTCCGCAAACCCGGTGCTGGGCGTGTTGTTCTATCTGATCAAGACCATGTTTATTGTGTTTTTGCTGGCGGCTTTCCGCAGCGTGATGGCGCGCCTCAGGATTGAGCAGATGGTGCGCTTCTGCTGGCTCTATCTCACGCCGATCACGCTGGGCCAGCTGCTGCTGGATCTGGTGGTAAGGGGGTTGGTGTTATGAGCAAAGCCGGCAGAATTTTGCCCCAGGCGATGGGAATGCTGTTTAAGAAACCGGCCACAACCGGTTATCCCTATGTGAAGTCGGAAAAGCCCGCCAACTACCGCGGGCGGCTGAAGTTCACGCCGTCCAAATGCATCGGCTGCAAGCTCTGCATGCGCGACTGCCCGGCCAACGCCATCGAGATCATCAAGGTGGCCGACAAGCAGTTTAAGGCCGTTGTGCATCTGGACCGCTGCATTTACTGCGCCCAGTGTGTGGACAGCTGCAACAAGAGCGCGCTGGCCATCACGCCCGAGTTTGAACTGGCCAACTTCAAGCGCGAAGACCTCACCGTGGACATCGGCGAACATGAATCTGAATAGCTTCCTGGCCCGGCTGCTGCAGGGCACAAACCGCCTTGCAATCCTGGGCGCCGGCTCCGAGCTCATGGCTGACGACGCCGCCGGCACCATGATCACCGACGCGCTGATCACCCGCTTCGGCGACGGGCCGGAGCGTTTCCGCGTGTGGTCCGGCGGCACGGCCCCGGAGTGCTTCACCGGTGTGATCAAGGCGTTTCAGGCCGACCATGTGCTGATCATAGACGCGGCCGATTTCGGCGGCAGGCCCGGTGAGCTTTGCGATGTGGACCCGGCGGTGGTGGGCGGTGTGTCGTTCAGCACCCACATGC